>JAAWAY010000224.1 GCA_022792415.1 Eggerthellaceae bacterium
AAGTCGGAGTTGCTAGTAATCGCGGATCAGCATGCCGCGGTGAATACGTTCCCGGGCCTTGTACACACCGCCCGTCACACCACCCGAGTCGTCTGCACCCGAAGCCGCCGGCCGAACCCTTCTGGGGCGGAGGCGTCGAAGGTGGGGAGGGTAAGGGGGGTGAAGTCGTAACAAGGTAGCCGTACCGGAAGGTGCGGCTGGATCACCTCCTTTCTAGGGAGACTCAACACGAGTCCGTAGCGGGTCGAGCATCGCGCTCCCCGCCCCGGAAGACAAGACAACACATCTCACGGGGGTCCGTCCCCTGGCGCGAACGCGTCCGCAGCATCCGGTGCTCGGGGCTCCGCCCCGCGCACCTTGACAGTTGCATAGCGCGCGACGCGAGAGCGTCGCGAACCATGATACGAAACCACAATCCCAATGCATCCAATGCATAAAGAAGGTGGTCCGCATCGTGGACAGACAATACGATCGCAAACGTATGTTTGAATTTGTTCAAAGTATCTGGAGAAGCAACTACCTTGCTTCTCCGTGCAACCTTGGACGGTAGATGAAGATACCGAGGGCGCACGGCGGATGCCTTGGCACAGGAAGTCGATGAAGGACGCGGCAAGCTGCGATAATCCCGGGGGAGGGGCACACACCCTTCGATCCCGGGGTCTCCGAATGGGGGAACCCACCTGGGGTCATGCCCAGGTACCCGCACCCGAACACATAGGGTGGCGGGGGACAACCCGGGGAACTGAAACATCTAAGTACCCGGAGGAAGAGAAATCAACCGAGATTGCGCGAGTAGCGGCGAGCGAAAGCGCACAAGCCCAAACCCGGGCGCGTGTAAGCGGCAGGCGTTGCCGCCCGGGGGTCGTGGGACTCGCGTCCTGGCGCTGCCCGCCAGGGAGCGGTTACAAACCGAGTCGGTAGCGGAACGGCATGGAAGGGCCGGCCGCAGAGGGTGAGAGCCCCGTACGCGAAACCGACGCGGCCGCTGACGAGTATCCCGAGTAGGGCCGGACACGTGAAACCCGGTCCGAAGCCGGGGGGACCACCCTCCAAGGCTAAACACTCTCCTGTGACCGATAGCGCACCAGTACCGTGAGGGAAAGGTGAAAAGCACCCCGAGAGGGGAGTGAAACAGT
>JAAWAY010000067.1 GCA_022792415.1 Eggerthellaceae bacterium
AGGAGTGCGCAAATCAAGGGCCACACGACTTGGCACCTCTTGCAGAGCCCCTACTTGAGCACCTGCCTGATTCGCGCTACGACTTACCAAACCAGCACTGGAAAGGGCGGCGTCACCCTGGACCGCAAGGTGCTCGCCGACATGGCCGTCAACGATCCCACGGCGTTCGCCGCGCTGGCCGAGGTGGCCAAGAAGGCTGTCGCCTAGGCGGATCGCCTGCGTAGTGCCGAGAGGGCGTCCGCCTCATGGAGGTGGGCGCCCTCTTTTGTCGTACGTGCCGCCGTGCTCTGCAGGCGGGGAGGGGTGAGATCAGATGGAAGCCATGGAAGCCATCCTGGGGGATTGCGAGAGGATATTCGGACGCAGCACGCGACCGTTCGGCATCGCGCGCGTGCACCTCGACGACGAGGGCGCGCCGCGCGACGTCACCATCGAGTACCTCAACGCGGCCATGGCCGCCACCGCCGACTGCACCCCCGCCGACCTGCGCGGCAAGAACATCTACGAGTTGTGGCCCGACGGCGACTACACCTGGCTGGACTACTACTACCGCGCCGCCTGGCTGGGCGAGTCGGTCGAGTTCGAGACGGTGTCGGTGGCCTACCGCATGTTCCAGAACGTCACCATCAGCCCCATCTGCGAGGGCTGGTGTTCCTATGAGGTGCAGGACATCACCTCGTGGCTCACCTACGCCCGCACCGACGAGGTGGGGTCCTCCGCGGGGATGATCTTCTTCGACGCGCGCACCCAGCTGCTCCTGTTCACCGACCCGGCGCGCGAGCTGTGCGGCCTCCAGGTCGGCTACCTGGGCATTCGGGAGTTCGCCGGTGCGCTGTTCGCGCCCGACGACGCCCGGCGGCTGGCGGCGCAGGCTGACGAGTTCGCGCGCGGGGCCCGGGAGTCCGTCCTGTTCGAGGGCCGCACGCGCTCGGGCGCGTGGCTGCGGCTGAGCCTGGCGCACGCCGGGTCCTCCGAGCGCTTCTCCAACGGACTGATCGAGGACCACACCCAGCTGCAAGCGGTCGAGCTGCGTAGCGCCCGCCGCTCGGAGATCATCGAGAGCCTCAGCTCCGAGTACTACGCGCTGCACATCATCGACCTGGCGGCCGACGGGATCACCCCCTATCTGCTGCGCAACGACGCGGCAGAGTACTTCGCCAACGACATCACCGCCTTCTCGTCCTATTCTGCGTGGCTCGACCACTACTGCCGCGAGTACGTGGCCGAGGAGGACGCCGCGAAGGTGGCCGCGCTGCTGGAGCGGGACTCCCTGGCGCAGCGCCTGACCAGCGAGGGAGGAGACTTCGCCCTGGTGTGCAAGCGCCGCTTCGGCGAGGGCGAGCAGTACATAGAGCTGCGCGCCCTCAGCGTGCCGAGCGCCCCGGGGCAGGCCCTGCTGGCGGCCCGCAACATCAACGCCGAGGTGACGCGCCAGATCAGCCAGAACGAGGCGCTGCAGAGCGCGCTGGCGCTCGCGCGGCACGCGAGCGAGGCCAAGACGACGTTTCTGACCAACGTGTCGCATGACTTCCGCACGCCGCTCAACTCCATCATGGGCTTCTCGGACCTGGCGCTCGACCACCTGGACGATCCGGCGCGCGCCCGTGACAGCATCGAGAAGATCCGCACGTCGAGCGAGCACCTGCTCGACCTGATCAACGACGTGCTGGACGTGGGGCGCATCGAGAGCGGCAAGGCCATCCTGAGCGAGCGGCCCCTCGACCTGGCCACGCTGGTGGCCGAGGTGGAGGCGGGCGCCCGGGTGCAGGCCGACGAGCGCGGCATCCGCCTGGAGGTGACCACGCGCCTGGGCCACCCCGACGTGCTGGGCGACCAGATGCGCCTCAACCAGATCCTCTCCAACGTCATCGGCAACGCCCTCAAGTACACGGAGCGCGGCGGGCTCGTGTCGGTGACGGCCACCGAGGGGGCGCCCGTTCCCGGCGGGGCGACGATGTTCGAGTTCGTGGTGGCCGACACCGGCTGCGGCATGTCCGAGGAGTTCATGGGGCGGATGTTCATGCCCTTCGAGCGCGCGGGCGACCACGCGGCCGAGGGCACGGGGCTGGGCATGGCCATCACCAAGAACCTCGTCGACCTCATGGGCGGCACCATCTCGGTGAGAAGCGAGCTGGGGCGCGGCAGCGAGTTCACCATCGCGCTGCCCCTGCGCCCGGCCGCGCGCGACGACCAGGACCCGGCACCCGCCGAGGGCGACGCCGCCCGCGCCCTGCGCTTCGACGGCAGGCGCGCCCTGGTGGTGGACGACGACGAGCTGTCGCGCGAGATGATGGCCTGCATCCTGGAGGACCGGGGCTTCGAGGTGCGGGAGGCCGCCGACGGCGACGAGGCCGTGGAGGCGGTGTCGTCGTCGCCCGAGGGGTTCTTCGACGTGATCATCATGGACATGCGCATGCCCCGCATGACCGGCGACGAGGCCGCCCGCGCCATTCGCGCGCTGCCTCGGGGCGACGTGGGGGAGCTGCCCATCATCGCCGCCACGGCCGATGCGTTCCAAGAGGGGCACCGCCGCTCGCGCGAGGCCGGCATGACCGCGCACGTTACCAAGCCCCTCAACACGCCGCTGCTCATGGGGCTGCTGGGCGACCTGCTCGACCCCGACCGGCAGGGCTGAGGCCCGCGGGTCGGAAGGCGTTGCCTTTGAGGGACGCACCCGGCCCGTCCCGGCATGCGGGCAAGAAAAAAGCCGGCTTCGGCCGGCTCAGCTCTTCTCTCTCGTCGGGGGCGCTGCGCTAGACGGCGGCCTCGAGGTCGCGGTAGATGCGGTCGAAGGCCGCGTCGATGTCGTGGTCCTCGGGATCGGCCTCCTCCTGCGTGGCGTGGCACAGCTCGGCGGCGCCCAGAAGCGTGTGGCTGAGGTAGGCCTCGGCCACCTCGCGGGCGGTGCCCTCCACCCCGGCCACCACCTCGATGCCGGCGTAGCACAGCTCGTTGGCCATGTCCATGTCGATGCCGCCGGTGATGAGGGCGTCGAAGCCCAGGTCCTTCACCAGCTGGGCGGCGGCGTGGCTGCCCACGGCCATGTTGGGGAGGTTGCGGCAGTCGGTGATGATGCCCTTCTCCACGGTGTAGCACGTGAAGCTGGCGCATTGGGCGGCATGGGGCGATACGCCCATCCCCTCACACGCGACTGCTACCTTCATGGCCCACCGTCCTTCCTTCGGTCCCCCTAATGACCTGGTGGAACCACGATACCGTTACCGTGGCGTCATCGGGGGCACGCC
>JAAWAY010000068.1 GCA_022792415.1 Eggerthellaceae bacterium
ATCTTCAGCCCCGCCGACGGCGACCTGCCCAACTCCGGCACCATGGTGCTGTGGGGGCAGAACCCGGCCATGGAGCGCGGCATCATGGCCCGCATCCTGGCGCGCCAGCGCGAGGGCGCCAACCTCATCGTCATCGACACGCGCTTCCAGGACATGTCCAAGCATGCCGACCTGGCCATCCAGCCCCGCCCCGGCACCGACGGCGCGCTGGCGCTCGGCATCATGCGCGAGATCATCGCCAACGGCTGGTACGACCAGGACTGGATCGACAACTGGACCTACGGCTTCGACGACCTGCGCGCCCGCGTGGAGGAGTGGACGCCCGAGCACACGGCCGAGGTGTGCTGGATTGACGCCGAGGACGTCCGCGTGGCCGCTCGCATGATGGGCACGCACGGCCCGGTCGGCATGATGGTGGGCCTGGGGCCCGGCTGCATGCACACCAACGCCATCCAGAACGGCCGCGCCATCGCCTGCCTGCAGGGTCTCCTGGGCTACATCGACGTCCCGGGCGGCGTCAACGTGCCCGTGGCCTTCTCGGTCATGCTCGACGACAAGATCACGCTGTGGGACTCCGCGCTCGACCCCGGGCGCCCCGAGCTGTTCACCTTCGGCGGGGACAAGCACCCGCTCTACAAGTCGTTCGGCCGCTCGAACGATCCCAACTCGGTGTTCAAGGCCATCATTACCGGTGAGCCGCGCCCCGTGAAGATGTTCGTGGCCATCGCCGACGACCCTCTGCTGTGCTACGAGGACGCCAACCTCACCTACGAGGCCATGACCAGCCCCAACCTCGACCTCATCGTGGTGAAGGACTTCTACCTGTCGCCCACGGCGAAGCTGGCCGACATCGTGCTGCCCACGGCCGACTGGTCGGAGCGCTGCACCTACGACGAGGAGCTGGACGGCCCGTTCATCCTGGCGTTCGACCAGGCCGTGCCCGCGCCGGGCGAGTGCTGGGACGACTGGCGCTTCTTCCTCGAGTGGGGCAAGCGCATGAACCCCGAGCAGTGGCCCTGGGAAAACGAGAAGGAGATGGTGCTCTGGCGCCTCAAGGAGTTCTACGGCTTCGACCTGACGTGGGACGAGTTCCAGGCCGTGCCCGTGCGCGTCGTCGGCCTGGGCGAGCCCGGCGCCGAGCCGACCTACAAGAAGTACGAGAAGGGCCTGCTGCGCCCCGATGGCCAGCCCGGGTTCCCCACGGTGACGGGCCGCATCGAGTTCTCGTCGCCGGCCATGGCGGCCTTCGGCTACGACCCGGTACCCGACTACACCGAGCCGGCCGAGAGCCCCTATAGCACGCCTGAGCTGGCCGAGGAGTACCCCCTCATCGGGTCGACGGGGCACCGCGTGTACAGCTTCTTCCACTCCGCGTGGACCAACGTCCCCGCTCAGCGCTTCTTCTACCCGGAGCCCTTCGCCGTGGTCCATCCCGACGACGCGGCGCGCTTCGGCGTCACCGACGGCGAGTGGATGACCATCAGCTCGCCGCGCGGCAAGATCATCTCCAAGGCCCTCGTGTCCCGCGAGGCCAAGGCCGGGTGCGTGTTCATCCCACGGCCGGCGTGGCGCGACGAGTGCAAGGCGCTCGGGCTGCCGGGGTACGGCTGGGACAAGGCGAACGGCAACGTGCTCGTTCCCTCCGAGCCCGCCGAGCCCGGCTACGGGGCCACGGCCATGCGTTCGTTCCTCTGCAAGATCGAGCCCGGAAGGGGTGAGCTGTAATGAGCCGCATCGATGGTGGCGGAATCGCCATGCTGCTTGACCTGGACGACTGCATCGGCTGCTACGGGTGCGAGGCCGCCTGCCGCGAGACCTACCGCTACCCGTACCACGAGGACTGGATGAAGGTCGTCCGCCGCGAGCCGTTCGTGGTGGATGGGAAGCTGCGCCAGTACCACCAGGTGGCGCCCGTGCTGGACAAGTGCAAGCTGTGCTACGAGGGCGATCCCAACCCGCTGTGCGTCACCGGGTGCGCGGCCCAGGCGCTCAAGATCGGCCCCCTCGAGGAGATCGTGAAGGAGGCCGCCGGCCGCCACTGCGCCATCTACACGGCGTAGGGGCAAGCGAGGGGGCCGTCGCGCCCTCGCTGCCGCATACGGGAATGGGTCGCCGCCGGCCGCCGGGATCACACCCTTCGGTGGCCGGCGCGCCCGGCCGCCCTCCGACCATGCGCCGACGGTCGAGAACCCGTGGGTTTCGCCCCGCGCGGGCGTCTGCGGGCCCTCGATGCGCTATCCTCGTCGCTGACCTGTCCGGGCGCCCCGCCGACGTGCGGGGCGCCCCTGCGTGAGGAGGCGCCCATGATGAGACTGCACGTGCTGGCCAGCGGCAGCCGCGGCAACGCCGCCGTGGTGGAGAACGCGCGCACGGGCGAGGGCGTGCTCATCGACTGCGGCATCTGCAAGCGCGACCTGCTGGCCCGCTGCGACGAGGCCGGGTTCGACCCGTCCCGCATCACCGACGTGCTCGTCACCCACGACCACGGCGACCACGTGCGCTGCCTGGGCGTCGCCCTGCGCGCGCTCACGCGCCTGGGCGCGCGGCCCGTCGTGCGCGCGAGCGCGGTTGTGCGGGCGGCGGCGCGGCCCCTGGAGGAGGCGCTGGGCACCGAGGGCGTGTTCTTCGAGCCGTTTCGCGCGGGCGACGCGCTCACGGCGGCCGGGCTGCAGGCCCACGTGTTCCGCACCTCGCACGACGCGGCCGAGTCGTTCGGGTTCCGCCTGGAGGACGACGGGGGCTCCGACGTCGTGGGCTTCATGACCGACACCGGCATGGTGACGCCCGAGGCGCACGAGGCCCTGGCCGGCGCGCGCCTGTTGGCGCTGGAGTCCAACCACGACCTCGACATGCTCGAGCGCGGGCCCTATCCCTACGTCGTGCGCCGCCGCATCGCGTCGGATCGCGGGCACTTGTCCAACGACCAGGCGGCCGACGAGCTGTCGGCCCTGGTGGCGGGCGGAGGGGCCGCGCGGCTCGAGGTGGTCGTGGCCATGCACGTGTCGCAGGAGAACAACACCTACCGGCTGCCCGCCGACACCCTGGGGGCCGTGCTGGCGCGCGAGGGGCATCCCGCGGCCGTGCGCGTGGCCTACCAGCAGCGCCTCGTGAGCGCGGGCGCATGACCCTCTGTCTCGCCCTCTCACGCTACGCCACCCGTCCCACCCGAAGAAAGGACCCCTCATGGACTACCGCGCCGCCGCCATCCACCCCACCGCCCGCATCGCGCGCAACGCCGTCGTCATCGGCGACGTCGAGTTGGGCGCCGAGTGCACCGTGCTGTTCAACGCCACGCTGCGCGGCGACTGCCGCGGGCGCATCATCGTGGGGGAGCGCACCAACATCCAGGAGCTGGCCTGCGTGCACGTGCCGCTGGACGGCGACACGGTCATCGGGTCGGATGTGTCGGTGGGCCACGGCGCCATCCTGCACGGCTGCACCATCGGCGACGGGACGCTCGTGGGCATGGGCGCCACGGTGCTCGACGGCGCGCGCGTGGGCCGTCGCTGCCTCATCGGGGCCGGCGCCCTGGTGACGGGCTCGGCTGACATCTCCGACGGCATGCTCGTGGTGGGCGCCCCTGCCAAGGCCAAGCGCCCCCTCACCGACGAGGAGCTGGAGGGCCTGGCCGTCAATGCCGCGGAGTACGTGGCCATCGGGCGAGATCTGGCCGAGCAGGGGATCATCGACGAGGGCCGCGCCGCCAACGCGGGCTGCTAGGCGCCCAACCCTCACCGACGCCGCCGCCCGCGCGCGGCCGCGACCCGGCGGCCGGGCGCCCTACAGCTGCGCCAGCTCGCGAGCCGGCATGAGGTCGAGCAGTCGGAACGCCAGCCGCAGCCGCAGCTGGTCGTCGGGGTCGTCCAGGTCCATGTCCAGCAGCTCGAGCGCCTTGTGCAGCCGGTAGAGGAACGTGGAGCGCTGCACGTAGAGCAGCCGGGCGCTGCGCGAGGGGCTGCAGCTCTGCTCCACGTAGGTCCTCAGCGTCCGGTACAGCTCGGAATGGTGCGCGTTGTCGTGGCGGATGACGGCCAAGAGCCCCCGCGGGCACACGGTCAGGGGCGCCACCGCGGCGGCCACGCTCTGGTCGACCAGGCCCAGCATCACGTCGTCGATGGTGACCACCGCCGCGGCCTTCCCGCAGGCGGGCGCGGCCCGGCGGGCCAGGCCGAGCGTCTGCATCGCCTCGCGGTGGGCCTTGGCGATGCCCCTCAGCCCCCGCACGGGCCTCCCCGCGCAGAACCGGCACCCGTTCTCGGCGCCGATGCGCTCCAGGACGTGGCGCACCTCGTCCTCGCCGATGCCGACCCGCGACAGGTTGACCAGCACGAGGCCGGTGCCCTCGTGGACGAGCGTGTGCGTCTCGCGCAGCAGCTCGGCGGTGAGGCTGAACACCGACATGAGGGGGTAGGCGGTGCTGAGGTGGCGGCTCGTGCCCCCGGCCATGCTGACGGCCAGCAGCGCGAAGTGGTCGCCGCGGTGGTCCCACCCGCGGCCGGCGGCCGCCTCGCGCATGTCGGGCTCGGGAACGTGCTCGTCGCGGACCATGCGCGTGATGAGCGATGACAGGGCGTCCTCGGCGGTGCTGAGCAGCCGCGAGTACGACTGCCCCAAGATGGCTTCGATGTAGGAGCACAGCACGACGAAGGGCGCCACGTCGCGGGCCGTGGGCTCCTCGTCGCGGTTGGTGGTGGTGAGCACCACGCGCGCGATGACGGTGCCGTCGTGCACCACGTTCATATTGAGGCACTGCGGCCCGCTCGACGACGTCCAGAAGTGGGGCCCGCGGATGGAGAAGGGGTCGGTTCCCGGGCAGTTGGCGGCCACCGTGTCGGCGAACGTCGAGGCCACCGCCGGGCTCAGCGGCCGATCCACCGTGAGGCTGCGCAAGGGGCTCTCGTCCTCGCCCAGGTCATGGGTGCGGTAGGCGATGGCGCGCAGGTCGCGGTCGTGCACGAGGATGTTGGATCGGAAGATGGCCATGGACGCGCCGAGCAGCTCGGACACCATCCCGCCGCGCATCATGATGCCCTTGAGCTCCTCGTCCCAGCGCTCGTAGCGCCGAAACACCCGCTGCACGCGCGCGAGCAGCCGCGGCAGCGTGATGCCGCCCACCACGATGAGCTCGGGCGGCGAGGGCAGCGACGAGAGGTCGCCTGGGTCGCCGATGCAGATGAGGCGCAGCCGCGCGCCCGTCCGGGGAAGCTCGAGCGGCCCCGCGGTCGCGTCGGCCAGGCACACCACGCCCTCCACCGGGCGCACGCCCGCGTCGAGCAGCTCGGCATGTGACAGCCGCATCTCCGATGAGTCCGATCCCAGGTCAACGCGCTGCACCACGTCATCCAGGCTCTGCGCGAGCATGGTCATGTTCAGCAGCATGGCAGCCCCCTTCCGCCGTCGCCCCGTGGGCAAAATTCTACCGCGCGCAGCCCTCGCATGCTTTGTACAAACTGTACGAATTGTTTTTCATCTTTCGCATCCGCGGGTCATTGGAGGAGGCCGCCGAGGAGCGTTTAATGTGCCCATGCCGCCGAGCCGCAGTCCCTGGGGAGGCCCGGCGCCGAGCAATCCGGAGAACCACCGCCACAACTGAAGAGAGGAGCGTTGCCATGTGCTTCAGACCTGCTGAGGCGGCCTCGAGCCGTACCTGCCCCGAGTGCGACGGGACGGTGAACGCCGTGGGCGGATTCCTGCCCCCGAAGTGCCCGTACTGCGGTCACGTGTTCACCGACGAGGATGCGGGCACGCCGCCCGCCCCGGGCGCGCCTGCCGCGCCGCAGGCACCGGGCGCCCCCGGCGCCCCCAAGCCCCCGACCGCGCCCAAGGCGTAGCAACCGAGAGAGCAAGAGGAGAGGAGAGACATGAACGAGACTCAAGCGAAGGCGCTGAGCACCGAGAACGACAAGTGGGTGCGCACCAACTGCTGGTCGGCCCCGGGCTGTCACCCGGCCGGCTGCGGCCTGTACCTGCACGTGGTGGATGGCAAGCTCGTCGACGTTGAGGGCGACGAGGACCATCCCATCTCCCAGGGCCGCGTGTGCTCGCGCGCCCTGTGCCTGGACGAGGCCGTGTACCACAAGGACCGCATCACCCACCCCATGAAGCGCGCCCGCGAGGACCGCGGCCTGGACAAGTGGGAGCAGATCTCGTGGGACGAGGCCTATGACCTGCTGCTCACCAAGACCCGCGAGATCCAGGAGAAGTACGGCCCCGAGGCCATCATCCTGTTCGCCGGCACCGGCCGCGAGTGCACCCTGTCGGCCTACTCCGCCTGCTTCGCCGCGTACCAGTCGCCCAACGAGGTGTTCGCCATGAGCGGCTACTCCTGCTACGGGCCGCGCTGCGCCATCTCGTTCTACATCCTGGGCGCCGGCTACCCCGAGATCGACTACGCCGCCTTCTTCCCCGAGCGCTACGACTACGAGGGTTACACGCTGCCCAAGTACATGATCGTGTGGGGCAAGTACCCCCTGATCTCCAACCCCGACGGTCTGTTCGGCCACGCCATCGTCGACATGATGAAGCGCGGCATGAAGCTCATCACGGTTGACCCGCGCGTCACCTGGCTCGCCTCGCGCGCCGAGTACAACATCCAGCTGCGTCCCGGCACCGACGCCGCCGTGGCCCTGGCCATGCTGCACGTCATCATCTACGAGGACCTCTACGACCATGAGTTCGTGGAGAAGTGGACCCACGGCTTCGATCAGCTCAAGGAGCGCGTGGCCGAGTGGACGCCCGAGAAGGCGGCCGAGATCTGCTGGTGCTCCGCCGAGGTCATCCGCGGCGCCGCCCGCGCCTTCGCCACCAACGGCCCGTCCACCATCGCCTGGGGCCTGGCCTTCGACACCAGCACCAACGGCGTGCAGGCCGGCCAGGCGGTGCTGTCCATCGCGGCCATCTGCGGCTACATCGACGTGCCCGGCGGCATGACCATCGGCGAGAAGGAGACGCTGCTCGGCAAGTGGTGGACCGACTCCACCGCCGAGGTCGACCCCGACATCTGGAACTACAAGCGCATCGGCGCCCAGGAGTTCCCCGGCTTCGCGGCCGTGCAGACCCACCCGCAGCCCGACCGCGTGCTCGACGCGCTCGAGAGCGGCGAGCCCTACCAGTTCAAGATGGCGCACTACTGGGGCACCAACTTCCTGGCCAACACGTCGGCCCACGCGCCGCACCGCTGGTACGAGCGCCTCAAGGAGGAGACGGAGTTCGGCGTCATCAACGACGTGTTCATGACCCCCACGGCCATGGCGCTGTGCGAACTGTTCCTACCCGTGTCCTGCGTGGGCGAGCGCAAGGGCGCCGTCATGCCGCAGTTCGGCCGCAACATGAGCTTCATCGGCTCGATGACCCAGGCCATCCCCGAGAACGACACCAAGTGCGACATCGACATCATGATCGACATGGGCCGCATGATGAACCCCGACGCGTGGCCGTGGACCAACGTCGAGGACTTCTACGATGACTGGCTGGGCCGCTTCTACGGCTTCGGCTACAACGAGCTGGTCGACAAGAACGTGTACTTCCCCGGCTACACCTACAAGAAGTACGAGAAGGGCATGCTGCGCTCCGACGGCCAGCCCGGCTTCGACACCCCCACCGGCAAGGTGGAGCTGTACTCCACGCTCTACGAGATCTTCGGCGAGGACCCGCTGCCGTACTACATCGAGCCGCGCTACAGCCCCTACAGCAAGCCCGAGATGGCCGAGGTCTACCCGCTGGTGCTGACCACCGGCGCCCGCAAGTGGGGCTCGTTCCACTCAGAGCACCGTCAGATGGCCACGCTGCGTGACATCGACCCCGACCCCATCCTGGAGATCCACCCGGCCGACGCCGTCAAGTACGGCGTGAAGGACGGCGACTGGGCCGCCATCGAGAACCCCTTCGGCCGCGCGGTGCTGCGCGTCAAGGAGGTGCCCACCATCATGGAGGGCGTCGTCCACGCCCAGCACGGCTGGTGGTACCCCGAGCAGGACGGCGAGGAGCCCAACCTGTTCGGCGTGTGGAAGACGAGCGTCGACTCCCTCATCCCGCACAACGAGATGGGCAAGCTCGGCTTCGGCGCCCCGTTCAAGAACGTCATCTGCAAGGTGTACCGCGTCGAGTCGCTCGACGACTAGGCGCCCGGGAAGGAGAAGGATATGCAAACGGAAGGCATTGGACTGCTCATCAACTACCAGTACTGCACCGGGTGCCACAGCTGCGAGGTGGCGTGCCGCAAGAAGAACGACATCCCGCTGGGCAAGTGGGGCATCAAGCTCAACGAGGTGGGGCCCTTCAAGCTGGACGAGGACCCCGACCACACCACGTGGGAGTTCGACTACGTGCCCGTGCCCACGTCGCTGTGCGACCTGTGCGAGGACCGTCTGGCCCAGGGCCTCAAGCCTGTGTGCGAGATCGACTGCCAGGCGCTCGTCATCGAGCACGGCACCCTGGAGGAGCTGGCCGCCCGGGCCCGCGAGCTCGGTCCCAAGACCGCCATCTACCTCCCCTAGGGTGAGGAGGAGCCCGGGGCCGACCGCCTGCCGGCCGGCCCCGGGGGCGCGTGCGGGATCGCCGTGCGCGCCCCGACAGGGGAGGGGGCTCCGCCCGCCCATTCAAGCCAACCCGCTCCCTTAGGGGGAAAGGAGGGGTCATGAGCGTAGAGATCCTCGCGCTTCTCGCCCTGCTGCCCATCATCGCCCTGTTCGTGCTCCTGGTCGTCGTGAAGGTGCCCACCCACTGGGCCGCCGTCATCGGCTGGGTCATCACGGTGGTGGTGGCCATGCTGTTCTTCAACACCTCGCTCGAGGTGTCCCTGCTCGCCAGCCTGTCGGGCGTCGTGTCCTCGCTGGGCATCACCCTGCTCATCGCGGCCGCGGTGTTCCAGATCGCCTACATGGAGGAGACGGGCGCCATCGCCCGCATCACCGCCTTCATCAAGACGCTCGCGCCCGACGACAAGGCTGCCCAGACCATGATCGTGGGCAACGGCGCGGGCACGACGCTCGTGTCCATCGGGGCCACGCCCGTGGCCATCCTGCCGCCCATCTTCAAGGGGCTGGGCTACTCGGACTTTCTGTCCATCGCCCTGCCGGCCGTGGGCTTCCTCGGCCTGGACGCCTACGGCATGCTGGCCATCTGCATGGTGGCCGTGTCGGACCTGACGGGGCTGTCGGTCATCGAGATCAACAAGATGGTCGTCATCTTCTTGCCCGTGGTGTCGACGCTGTGCGCCTTCCTCATGCTCTACCTCATCGACAAGTGGAAGGGCGTGCGCAACGGCTGGGCGCCAGCGCTCATCGCCGGCCTGTCCGGGTCCATCGTGTGCATCGCCATCGCCTACGTGCCGTTTCTGCAGGGCGCCGTGCTGCTGTCGGGCGTCATCGGCGGCATCGTGGTGATGCTCGCCGAGATGGCCTACCTGAAGATCCGCGGCTACCGGCTGTTCGACGACTCCCAGCTCGATGACGGCGATCGGGCGTCCATGGCCAAGATGGGCCTGGGCAAGGCGCTGTCGCCGTGGATCCTCATGATCGTGTTTTTGTGCGCCACCAACTTCATCCAGCCGCTCTACGACCTGCTGGCCAACACGTGGGCGTGCCCGGTGGAGGTGCTGCCCGGCACCGTGGTGAAGACGCGCCCGGTGTGGAACGCCTACACCTGGGCCTTCGTGGCCACCATCCTGTCGTTCGCCATCATCAAGCCCACCAAGGCCCAGATGGGGGCGACGCTGTCCAAGTTCAAGAAGAGCGCGCCCAAGCCCATGATCGCCGTGTGCCTGTTCTACGCCATCGGCATCCTCATGACCAAGACCGGCGTCGACCCGGCCGCCGGCTGGGTGGTCGCCAACTCGGCCAACAACATGATCTCGGTCATGGCCGAGGCGTCCGTGAACCTGTTCGGCATCCTGCTGCCCATCATCTCCGTCCCGCTCACCGTGCTGGGCGCGTTCATCACGTCCAGCCAGACGTCGGCCTGCGTGATGTTCTCGTCGTACTTCCTGGCCGGCGGCGCGGCGCTCGACATGAACCCCATCGTGATGATCGCCATGGCGGTCATCGCCGGCGGCGTGGCGGGCCTCATCAGCCCGGCCAAGCTGCTCAACGCGGCGGCCGTCATCGGGGCCGACGGCGAGGACGAGGTGGTGCTTGCCAAGGTGCTCGTGCCCGCCATCGTGCTGTTCGCCATCATGGCCCTCATGGCCTTCGTCGCCTGCCTGGTCATGCCGCCCATGGTGGCCTGACGCGGCGACGCCCACCCGAAACGACCACGACGGCGCGCACGCGCCGCGAGAGAAAGGCATCGACATGAACGACGAGTACATCTCCGCCAAGATCAAGGAGTACCGCGAGGCCCATCAGATTAGCGAGATGGACATGGCCCAGGCCATCGGCACCCCGTTCACCTTCTACCGCGTGTTCGAGACCACGCCGTCCAAGTTCGACCACGGCATGCTCGAGAAGGCCGCCGAGAAGCTGGGCGTCACGGTGTCCGAGCTGACGGGGGAGTAACAAGCGTGCCCGCCGGCCGGCGCTCTCCGGTATCATGGGCGCCGGCCTTGGCGGGCGGGAGACCCCCGGGGCCGCGGCACCGGGAGGGGAACATAGCGAGAACTATCGGCGCGTGAGGACGACAGGGGGACTGCTATGGCTCACGTCGAGGTTCCTGAGCTCTCCGAGAGGGCATCCTACGTATCCATCTTCGGCCGGCCGGTGCACCGGGCCTGGATCATGCTGCTGGGCTGTGGGTTCTTCTCCATGGCCACCGTAGCCGTGGTGTTCAGCCCCATCGGGCTGTTCTACGTGGCCGTCTGCGACGAGATGGGCTTCGCGCGCAGCGACATATCGCTGTGGCAGCAGGTGCACTTCCTGACGGCCATCCCGAGCATGCCGCTGGCGGCCAAGGCGCTCGAGCGGTTCGGCGCGCGGCCGTGCATGAGCGTCACGGTGATCGGCTGCGCGGCGGCGGCCCTGCTCATGGGCACCTACACCGAGGCGTGGCAGTGGAGCATATCGGGCTTTCTGTACGGGTCGCTCGGCGTGCTGGGCACCATGCAGCTGGCCGGCCCCATCGTGGTGGGCAACTGGTTCGGCCGGCGCGCCGGCATGGCCATGGGCATCTACGGCATCATCGGCGCCGTGGCGGCCGTCATCGTGCCGCCCGTGTTCTCCGTCATCATCGAGGGCGTGGGCTGGCGCGCGGCCTATATGGTGCAGGGCCTGCTCATCCTGGCGCTGGGGCTGTGGTTCACGTTGTTCGTCGCCCGGCTGCGCCCGGCGGACGCAGGTGCCATCCCCTACGGCGTGACGCTGGCCGAGGCCCGCGAGCGTGCCGTCGAGGTCATCGAGGCCGGCGGCAAGGCCGCCCAGGAGAAGGTGCCATGGCGCTCCATCGTCAGCGTGCCGTTCTTCATGCTGTTTTTGTTCGCGGGCATATCCTCGCTCATCGGATCGGGCTTCGACGCCCATCTGGCCGGCCACGGCGTGGCCAAGGGCTTCGACATGGCCTTCGGGTCGCTCATGACGTCGGCCCTGTTCCTGGGCAGCGGCGTCGACAAGCTGGTCATGGGCTGGCTCAACGACAAGATCGGCGTCAACCGCACCGTGTTCCTGGAATACGCCGTGGTCATCGCGGGCATGCTCGGGCTGGTGGTGTTCACCCAGCCGGGACTCGTGCTGGGCGCGTCGTTTCTGTTCGGCGTGCAGGACTCCTTCATATCGGTGTCGCTGCCGCTTCTGGTGCGCAAGTTCTTCGGCGTGGAGAAGGTGGCCCAGGTGCTGGCGTGGGCATCCATCGGCTCGGGTATCTTCGGGTCGTTCGGATCGCGTCTGGTGGGCTACAGCTACGACGCCACCGGCAGCTTCGACCCCGCCTTCCTCGTGGGCGTGGGGCTGTGCTTCGTCGGCATGGCGTGCATCGGCGTGGCCAACGTGAGCAAGGCCCGATCGCAGCGGCGCGCGCGGGCCGCGGGCGAGGCGGGCGAGTAGGGCGCCCGGCGCCCGTCAGAGGGGAGCGACCATGTGCGAGACCTGCAACCTCATGTGCGGCAAGTGCAAGCCCGCCCAGCTGTGCCGCGTGCTGTGCCCCGCCTGCGGCACGGCGTCGCTGGTGGCGCGTGAGATGTGCATCGACGCGCTGGGGCGCCCGCGCGCGGGGCGGACGGCGGGCGAGGCCCCGCCCGACCCGACGTGCCGCGGCTGCGGGGCCTCCTTGCGCGGCGCGCTGGAGGAGATCCTCCAACCGCAGCCATGCCGCTACTCGGGCATCGTGTGCGGCTACCCGTGCGGCCGCCGCCACGAGGAGCGCCGCGAGGGCGACCGGCCGTGCCGCACCCAGGTGCCCCTGGCGCGCCTAGAGTAGCGCCCACCAACCCTCACCGACGCCGGCGCCCGCGCGCGGGCGCGACCCGGCGCTCGGGCGCGCGGGTGCTAGAATCGGCGGCGACACCAGCCAGCCTCCCGGAGGAGCCGTCATGATCTACGATACCGTCCTCGACGCCATGGGGCGCACGCCCCTCATCCGCCTCAACCGCCTGAGCGAGCCCGACGCGGCCGAGATCCTCGTCAAGTACGAGGGCATCAACGTGGGCGGGTCGGTCAAGACGCGCACCGCCTGGCAGATGATCGAGGCGGCCGAGCAGCGCGGCGACATCGGCCCCGACTCCATCATCGTGGAGCCCACCAGCGGCAACCAGGGCGTGGGCCTGGCGCTCGTGTGCGCCGTCAAGGGCTACGCGGCCCGCATCATCATGCCCGACTCCGTGTCGGAGGAGCGCCGCAAGCTGGTGCGCCACTACGGCGCGGACGTCATCATCGTCCACGACGACGGCGACATCGGCAAGTGCATCGCCGAGTGCATCGCCACGGCCGAGCGCCTGGCTGCCGAGGACCCGCGCGTCTACGTGCCCCAGCAGTTCGAGAACGAGGACAACCTGCGCGCCCACAAGTACCACACGGCACTCGAGATCGTGGAGGACGCCGAGGGCCCCATCCACGGCTTCTGCTCGGGCATCGGCACGGGCGGCACCATATCGGGCATCGGCCAGACCCTGAAGCGCCTGTACCCGGATGTTGAGATCTGGGCCGTGGAGCCCGAGAACGCGGCCATCCTGTCGGGCGGGGGCATCGGCACCCACCTGCAGATGGGCATCGGCGACGGCCTCATCCCGGCCATCCTCGACCAGGACATCTACGACGACATCTGCATCGTCTCCGACGAGGAGGCGCTGGCCACGGCCCGCGAGCTCGCGCGCGAGGAGGGCCTGATGGTGGGCGTGTCCAGCGGCACCAACGTGGCCGCCGCCCGCCGGCTGGCCCGCAAGCTGGGCCCCGGCAAGACCGTCGTCACGCTGCTGCCCGACACGGGCGAGCGCTACTTCTCCACCGAGCTGTTCGACGGCGAGTAGGCCGCGCCCCGCGCTCCGCTAGGCCCGCGTGTAGGCGTAGACGGCCGTCGCCGCGTCGAGCACCTCGTCGAACGACCACGTCTGGGCCGTGCGCTCGGCGCTGGTGGGATCCACCAGCGTGAGGCGGCTGTGCTCGTTGATGCCGGTCAGCACCACGCAGGACAGGTGGTCGTCGAACGTGTCGGCGCGGGTGACCACCACCACGGGCTGGCCGTTGCCCAGCGCATGACGCAGGGCGAGCGGCTCGGCGTCGAGGGCCTGGGCCGACAGCCCGCAGGCCGCGGCGCCGTCGGTGAGCAGCGCGCCCACGTCGTCCATCGACACCGACGCGACGCGCGCGGTCTCGGCCCAGCCGGCGAAGTCGAGCGGCGTCTGGGACGCGTCGCCGGTCAGGTCCACGTACACCATGCACAGCGCGCACGGGGCCGCGCCCGACTCGCCCAGCGTTGTCACGCCGTAGGGCGCCTGGCCCCACCGCTCGTCGTCCTGGTAGACGGCCGGCACGGTGCCGCGCGACCACGAGCTCTGGGGCATGCTGACGTTCTCCACGATGCCCGGCACGAAGTACTCCTGCGCATCGGCGCTCTGGGCCGGCATGAGCCAGGTGAAGGCGCACACGGCGGCCATGCACAGAAGGCCCGCCAGGCCCACGACGAAGGCCCAGTGCAGGCGGCTCTCGGGCGCGCCCGGCTCGACGAGTGTGCTGGGGTGCGGGCTGGCGACGGGGTGCGCGGGCACGTAGAAGCCCTCGGCGGCGCACGCGGCGGGACGCGGGCGGGCGGCCAGCGCCGGGCCCAGCAGCAGCGCGCGGGCGCGCTCGCGCAGCGCACGGGGGGAGGGGAGGGACACGCGTGGACGGCGCGGGGCCTCGGTGGGAGACGCGGGCTCGGCGACGCCCTGCGCGTCCGGCGACGCCTCGCACGTGGCGGCGGCCAGGGCGGCCGCGTCCTCGACGACCGGGGCGGCCTCAGCCTGCTCGGCCTGCCCGTCAGCGGCGGGTGCGCCCATCACCTCGAGGATGGTCTTGGCCTCGCCCTCATCGGCGCCGAGGCGCACACGGCGGCGGAACGTCACGCCCTGCGCGGTGCGTCGGGCGGGCTTGCGGCGCGTGGGATGGGCGGAGGCGGCGTCCACGGGACGGCCGGGGGAGGGATGGGCGGTGTTCTTGCGGCGACGGGTCGGCATGGTTTCCCTCCTCAAAGAAACGGTGCTGATGCCGCCATTCTACGGAGCGGCTTCCCTGCTACGCGGGCGCGCGCGGGTCTCGTAGGGTTTTGCTGGCCAATCCGAAAGGGGTCGGTGAACTTGGTTTTCCGTCTGTGGGCGCGCCGTAAGGATCCCGTCAGCTGGCGCGCGGCCCGCTCGCTTAGCCACTCAAATCTTTTTCGGAACGCCCCCTTGCGCCCGCGTACGGGGGGAGTAGAATGCTGAGCCACAAGTTCATACATCCAAATGCGTTGACGAGGAAGAGTACGGACGAACCCATCTCCAGAGAGCCTGCGGCAGGTGCGAGCAGGCGGTGGGCGGCCCGAAAGCCCCCTCCGAGCAGTTCGGGTGCGAACGTCGCCGAGGCCGCCGGGCTTACCGCCGGGCCGCGGCGGGCGAGTAGCCCCGGACCGGCGACACCGTCATCTGTCGTGGGAGGCGTTGCGGCCCAGGCCGCGGCGCGTGCGTCCCTTTCCGGCCCGGTGCAGCTCGCAGCGGGTTTTTTCATGTCGAGGGAAGGAGGGCGCGCAGGCCCATGGACAGGAGAAGCGACCAGATCAAGCGCGGCGTCGCGCGAGCGCCGCACCGCAGCCTCCTCAAGGCTGACGGCATCACCGACGAGGAGATGGAGCGGCCCTTCATCGCCGTCCTCAACTCGCGCAACGATATCATCCCCGGGCACCTCAACCTCGACAAGGTCGCCGAGGCCGTGAAGGCGGGCATCCGCATGGCCGGGGGCGTCCCCTTCGAGATATCGACCATCGGCGTGTGCGACGGCATCGCCATGAACCACGAGGGCATGCACTACTCGCTCGTGTCGCGCGAGGTCATCGCCGACTCCGTCGAGTGCGCCGTGCAGGGCCACGCCTTCGACGGGCTGGTGTGCATCCCCAACTGCGACAAGGTGGTCCCCGGCATGATCCTGGGAGCGCTGCGCGTCAACGTGCCCACCGTGTTCGTGTCCGGCGGCCCCATGCTCGCGGGCCGGCAGCCAGGCGGGCACGGCCTCACCACCGACCTCAACACGCTCTTCGACGGGGCGGCCGCCGTGGGCGCGGGCACCATGTCCGAGGAGCAGCTCGCGTACTACGAGGACACGGCGTGCCCCACGTGCGGCAGCTGCTCGGGCCTGTTCACGGCCAACTCCATGAACTGCCTGTGCGAGGCGCTCGGCATCGCGCTGCCGGGCAACGGCACCGTGCCCGCCGTGTACTCCGAGCGCATCCGCCTGGCCAAGCGCGCCGGCATGAAGGTGATGGAGCTCGTCGAGCGCGACGTGCGCATCCGCGACATCGTGTCGGCCGCGGCCATCCACAACGCCATGGAGTGCGACATGGCCTTCGGCGGATCCACCAACACCGTGCTGCACCTGACGGCCATCGCGCAGGCTGCCGGCCACCCCATCACCATGGACGACTGGGACGTCGCGAGCGCCCGCACGCCGCACCTGGTGAAGCTGCAGCCGAGCGGCCCGCGCCCGCTGTCCGACCTCTACGAGGTGGGCGGCGTGCCCGTGGTCATGCACGAGCTGGCCGAGCTGGGGCTGCTCGACGAGTCGGCGCTCACGTGCATGGGGCCGCTTCCCGACTACCTGGCCGCGTGCTGCCCGCCGGCCGACGGCGAGGTGTGCCGCCGCGCCGACGACCCGTTTTCGCCCGAGGGGGCGCTGCGGGTGCTGCACGGCAACATCGCCCCGGACGGGGCCATCGTGAAGAAGGCCGCCGTCGACCTGTCCATGATGCGCCACACGGGCCCGGCCCGCGTGTTCGAGTCCGAGGAGGAGGCCTGCGCCGCCATCAACGCCGGCGCCATCAACCCCGGTGACGTGGTGGTCATCCGCTACGAGGGCCCCAAGGGCGGCCCGGGCATGCGCGAGATGCTCACGCCCACGTCGGCCATCTGCGGCATGGGCCTGTCCACGTCGGTGGCGCTCATCACCGACGGTCGCTTCTCGGGCGCCACGAAGGGCCCGGCGGTGGGGCACGTGAGTCCCGAGGCCGCGGCGGGCGGCCCCATCGCGCTCATCGAGGAGGGCGACCCCGTCACCGTCGACATCGAGGGCGGCCTGCTCACGCTGGGCGTGCCCGACGACGAGCTCGAGAGGCGCCGGGCCGCGTGGCAGCCGCCCGCGCCCAAGCACGACCACGGCGTGCTCGCCAAGTACGCGCGCCTGGTCTCGTCTGCAGACAAGGGGGCCTACGTCTCATGACCGACCACACGCAAGCCGCCGCGCGCGCCGCGGCGCCGGGCCGTCGCACCGCCGCGTCCGTGGGGGCGCCGCGCGGCCTCGGGTCCAAGACCGCCAAGCAGGGCCGGCGCATGCTGGGCGCCGAGGCCATCATCGCCTCGCTCGAGGCCGAGGGCGTCGACACCGTCTTCGGCTACCCGGGCGGCCAGGCCATCAAGATCTACGACGCGCTGTACGACTCCGAGCAGATCACCCACGTGCTCGCGCGCCACGAGCAGGGCGCCGTCCACATGGCCGACGGCTACGCGCGCTCCACGGGGCGCCCCGGCGTGGCCATCGTGACGAGCGGCCCGGGCGCCACCAACACCGTCACGGGCATCGCCACGGCCTACATGGACTCCGTGCCGCTGGTGGTCATTACCGGCCAGGTGCCGCGCGCCGTCATCGGCACGGACTCGTTCCAGGAGTCCGACATCGTCGGCATCACCATGCCCGTGGTCAAGCACTCGTTCCTGCTGCAGTCCACCGACGAGCTGACCACGACCATGCGCGAGGCGTTCCACATCGCCGCCACGGGGCGGCCCGGCCCGGTGCTCATCGACGTGCCGAGCGACCTGGCCGGCACCCTCATGACGTTCGAGTACCCCGACGAGGTGAGCCTGCCCTCGTACAAGCCCACCTACCGCGGCAACGCCAAGCAGATCCGCGCCGCGTGCCGCCTCATCGAGCAGGCTGACCGCCCCATCCTGTACGTGGGCGGCGGCGTCGTGTCCTCCGAGGCGTCCGACGAGCTGGCCGAGCTCATCGACCTCATGCGCATCCCCGCGGTCACCACGCTCATGGGCAAGGGCGCGCTGGCGGCGTCCCACCCGCTCAACCTGGGCGCGGTGGGCATGCACGGGGCCAAGTACTCCAACCTGGCCATGACCGAGAGCGACCTCATCATCGCGGCCGGCGCGCGCTTCTCCGACCGCGTGACGGGGCGCCTGTCGGAGTTCGCGCCCCACGCCCAGGTCATCCACATCGACATCGACCCGGCCGAGATCGGCAAGATCCGCGAAGCGCAGGTGCCCATCGTGGGCGACCTCAAGGGGGTGCTGGCCGGCCTCGTCGAGCAGCTGCGCAAGGACGGCGCCGAGCCGCGCACGGACGCCTGGCTCGACCTCATTGACCAGTGGCGCGCCCGCTATCCGTTCTACCACCCCAACATCGGCGAGGCCGAGGGCGAGGTGGTGCCCGAGCTCGTGCTCAAGGAGCTGTCCGCCCAGCTGGACCCCGCCGCCTCCATCGTCGTCACCGAGGTGGGCCAGCACCAGATGTGGGCCCACCAGTTCATCGACCGCGAGGTGCCGCGCAGCTTCCTTTCGAGCGGCGGCCTGGGGACGATGGGCTTCGGGTTCCCCGCGGCCGTGGGCGCGGCCGTGGCCAACCCCGGCAAGCAGGTGGTGTGCGTGGCCGGCGACGGGTCGTTCCAGATGAACAGCCAGGAGATGGCCACGGCGGCCATCAACGGCGTGCCCGTGAAGGTGCTCATCATGGACAATCGCTGCCTGGGGATGGTGCACCAGTGGCAGAAGCTGTTCTACGACGAGCGCTACTCCCAGACCCTGCTCGACCCCGTGCCCGACTTCGTGAAGCTGGCCGATGCCTACGGCTGGGAGGGCGAGCGCGTGGAGCACCCGGCCGACGTGGCCCCCGCCATCGCGCGCATGCTGGCCTGCGAGGGCCCCTACCTGCTGGACGTGGCCATATCCCGCGACCAGAACGTCTACCCCATGGTGGCGCCGGGCAGCGCCCTCGACGACGTGATGGGCGCCATCGACGTGGCCGTGGGCGCCGTGCGCACGGACATGCCCGGCGCAGGCGCCCCCGGGTCGGCGCCCGAGCCGTCGCCGTGCTCCAAGATCGACGCGCAGTTCGGCGGCAGGTGGGCGAGCGGGCCCGATGACGTGGGCGAGCGCATGAGCCGCGACGCCGCCATCGCGGCCGGCACGGCGCCGGCCCGCGTCGAGGCGCCGGGCGACGACGCGAAGGGAGGCGAGGCACGATGAAGCACGTGCTGTCGGTCCTGGTGGAGAACAAGCCGGGCGTCCTGTCCCGCGTGACGGGGCTCATATCCCGGCGCGGGTTCAACATCGAGTCGCTGTCGGTGGGCCCCACCGAGGACCCCACCATGTCCCGCGTGACGGCCATCGTCAACGCCGACGATGTGGCCTACGAGCAGATCACCAAGCAGCTGCACAAGCTCATCAGCGTGCACAAGATCACCGACCTCACCGACGAGGGCGCCATCGAGCGCGAGCTGGTGCTGTTCAAGGTGAACGCCGCCCCCGAGCGGCGCAACGAGATCATCGAGATCGCCAACATCTTCCGCGCCAAGATCGTGGACGTGGGGCGCAACTCGCTGACCATCGAGGCCACCGGCGACGAGAGCAAGCTCAAGGGCCTGGAGGACCTCTTCCGCGCCTACGGCATCAAGGAGATCGTGCGCACGGGCAAGATCGCCATGTCGCGCAACGCGAAGGACTGAGCCGGCGCCCTGCGCGCCGCCGCGAAAACCCCAGGGGCCGCGCCCCTGAACCCATAGAATGGCCGAACTATCGAGAAAGGACGCATCAGCCATGGCCGTCACCATCTACTACGAAGAGGACTGCAACCCCCAGATCATCCAGGACAAGAAGATCGCCGTCATCGGCTACGGCTCCCAGGGCCACGCCCACGCGCTCAACCTGAAGGACTCCGGCTGCGACGTGCGCGTGGGCCTGCGCGAGGGCAGCGCGTCGTGGGCCAAGGCCGAGGAGGCCGGGCTCAAGGTCATGCCGATCGAGGACGCGGCCGAGGAGGCCGACCTCATCATGGTCCTCGTTCCCGACGAGCTGCAGCCTAAGGTGTACGAGGAGCAGATCGCGCCGCACCTGCACGCCGGCGACACGCTCGCCTTCGCGCACGGCTTCAACATCCACTACGGCTACATCACCCCGCCCGAGGACGTGGACGTCATCATGTGCGCCCCCAAGGGCCCCGGCCACATCGTGCGCCGCCAGTACACGGAGGGCTCGGGCGTGCCCGATCTGGTGTGCGTGGCGCAGGACGCCAGCGGCACGGCCTGGGACACGGCGCTGTCCTACGCCTGGGGCGTGGGCGGCGCGCGCTCGGGCATCATCAAGGCCACGTTCAAGGAGGAGACCGAGGAGGACCTGTTCGGCGAGCAGGCGGTGCTCTGCGGCGGCCTGGTCGAGCTGGTGAAGGCCGGCTTCGAGACGCTGGTGGAGGCCGGCTACCCGCCTGAGCTGGCCTACTTCGAGTGCTACCACGAGATGAAAATGATCGTCGACCTCATGTACGAGAGCGGCATCCACTTCATGAACTACTCCATCTCCAACACCGCCGAGTACGGCGAGTACTACGCCGGCCCCAAGGTGATCAACGAGCAGAGCCGCCAGGCCATGCGCGAGATCCTCGCCCGCATCCAGGACGGCTCGTTCGCCGAGGAGTTCGTGGCCGACTGCAACAATGGCCATGCGTGGCTCATCGAGCAGCGCGAGGCCATCAACGACCATGAGATCGAGAAGACCGGCGCCAAGATCCGCGAGATGTTCACCTGGGTGAAGTAGCGCCGCCCGCATCGTCGCGCAGCCGGGGGCCGGGGACGGGCCGCCTCGCATTCCCTCAACCGGGAAGCGGGCGGACCGGACCTTGGCCCCCGCGCATGCCGTGGAATGGGGGAGGGGCGCCGGTCACCGCTCCCACCTGCATCGATGCCGGATGCGGCGCGCCTGCGGAGGGCCGGTGCGCGGCGGTGGGCTACCATGGGCGCACGATCGTTCAAGGGAAAGAACAGGGGGAGGCCATGGCCGCGAGCGAGCAGGACGGAAACCTGGCGGGGACAGGGCCGGACGCCGGGATGGACACGTTCGACGGGGCCAACCCGCGCGAGCACTTCGCATCGCGCCTCGGGTTCATCCTCATCAGCGCCGGGTGCGCCATCGGCCTGGGCAACGTCTGGCGCTTCCCCTACATCACGGGCCAGTACGGCGGCGCGGCGTTCATTCTGCTGTACCTGGTGTTCCTGGTGATCCTGGGCCTGCCCGTGATGATCATGGAGTTCGCCGTCGGCCGCGGATCGCAGCGCAGCGCGGCGCTGGCCTTCAACATCCTGCAGCCCTCGGGGAAGTGGGGCTGGTTCTCGTGGTGGGGCTACGTGGGCTGCATGATGCTCATGATGTTCTACACCACGGTGTGCGGGTGGATGCTCGCCTACGTGGCCAAGATGGGCACGGGCGCGTTCAACGGGCTGGACGCCGAGGGCGTCGGCGCCGTGTTCGGGGCCATGCTAGCCAACCCCTCGGAGCTGGTGGGCTGGATGCTGGCCGTCATCGTCATCGGGCTGGCCGTGTGCAGCCTGGGCGTGCAGAGGGGCGTCGAGCGCATCACCAAGGTGATGATGGTGGCGCTGCTCGTGGTGATGGCCGCGCTCGTCGTGCGCAGCGTCACGCTGCCCGGGGCGGCCGAGGGCCTGGCCTTCTACCTGGTGCCCGACTTCGGGGCGCTGTTCGACAACGGCCTGGGAGGCTTCGGGGAGGCCGTGTACGCGGCCATGGGCCAGGCGTTCTTCACGCTGTCGCTGGGCATCTCGGCCATGGAGGTGTTCGGCAGCCGCATCGGGCGGAAGCGCTCGCTCACGGGCGAGGCCGTGCGCATCTGCGCGCTCGACACGGCGGTGGCCATCATCGCCGGCCTCATCATCTTCCCGGCGTGCTTCGCGTTCGCGGTGGCGCCCGACCAGGGGCCCTCGCTCGTGTTCGTCACGCTGCCCAACGTGTTCAACCAGATGCCGCTCGGCCAGCTGTGGGGCGCGCTGTTCTTCGTGTTCATGAGCTTCGCGGCGCTGTCCACCATCATCGCCGTGTTCGAGAACCTCATCACGTTCACCATGGAGAAGTGGGACCTGAGCCGCCGGTCGGCCCTCATCCGTACGGGCGTGCTCGTGACGGTGCTGAGCCTGCCCTGCGCGCTGGGCTTCAACGTGCTTGCCGGCGTGACGGTGCCGGGCATCGGCGACATCCAGTCCATCGAGGACTTCATCGTGTCCAACAACCTGCTGCCGCTGGGCAGCCTGCTCTACGTGCTGTTCTGCGTGACGCGCGGCGGTTGGGGCTGGAAGGGCTTTCTGGCCGAGGCCGATGCCGGGCAGGGCATGCGGTTCCCGCGGTGGGCGCGCGGCTGGCTCACGTTCGGGCTGCCGGCGCTCATCGTCATCATCTTCATCATGGGCTATGTGCCCAAGATCGCCTTCTGGCTGGGCGTGGGCTAGCCTACAGGTGCTCGCGGTCGGCGTCGTAGTGAAGGCGCTCGACCAGGCGCTCGTATTCCTGGATCCACTCCTTGGTGGTGTGGTTGTCGAACATGCTCAGGTGCTTCTTCAGCGCGTGGGCGAACTGCTTGGGCGGCCACTCGCGGTAGGCCTTGTCGCGGCCGTCGGCACGCTCGACCTCCTTGTCCCACATCTGGATGTTCTCCTTGGCCTTGCGCAGGTCGGCGGGCAGCTCGTCGGCGGCCTCGTAGCGGTCGAGGGCGGGCATGATCTTGTCCTGCATGGCGATGATCTTGCCCAGCAGGTCGCGCTGGGCCGAGTCCTTGTCTGACATGGCTCCTCCTGTCGTTGACGGTAAGCGGCGGTGGGCGGTCGCAGGCGTGGCCGCGTCCGTCCCCGCAGGCCATGGTAGGCCCCGCGTCCCCGGCGCGCCCACGCCCGGCGCCCGAAGTCACCGGGCGTGCGCGAAACCGTTGCCGAGTCGCGACGCGCCACGGGCCGCGGGCGCCCGGCGGCGCCCCCTGCGCGGCCGCCCCGGGCCGTTGGCGGACGGCGGCGGGGCCGTGGGGCCGCGCGCGCCGGCCCGGACGCTACAATGGCAGCCGTCACAGCCACCAGGACGCGGCGCCCTGCGCGCCGCACGGACGAAGGAGCGAGGGAACATGGGTAGGGTCTACAACTTTTCCGCGGGGCCGGCGGTGCTGCCCGAGGACGTGCTGCGCCAGGCAGCGGCCGAGATGCTCGACTACGACGGCACCGGCATGTCCGTCATGGAGATGAGCCACCGCTCCAAGCCCTTCGCCAAGATCATCGAGACGGCCGAGCAGGACATCCGCGACCTCATGGGCATCCCGGACAACTACCAGGTGCTGTTCCTGCAGGGCGGCGCCACCCAGCAGTTCGCCGCCATCCCCATGAACCTCATGCAGAACAAGGTGGCCGACTACATCGTGTCCGGCTCGTGGTCGAAGAAGGCCTTCAAGGAGGCCAAGCTCTACGGCGACGCCCGCTGCATCGCCAGTTCCGAGGACGGCAACTTCTCGTACGTGCCCAGCCTGGA
>JAAWAY010000069.1 GCA_022792415.1 Eggerthellaceae bacterium
GAGACGGTGGACCCCAACACCGGCGAGGTGCTGGAGCCCGGCGAGCTGGGCGAGCTGGTGTACACCACGCTCATGAAGAAGGCCCGTCCCATGATCCGCTTCCGCACCGGCGACATCGGCTACGTGTCCACCGAGAAGTGCGAGTGCGGCCGCACGCTGGCTCGCATCCACATCACCGGCCGCAAGGATGAGATGTTCATCGTGGGCGCTGTCAACGTGTTCCCCACTGACATCGAGTACGTGGTGCGCGCGGAGAAGGGCCTCACCGGCGAGTACTCCATCCGCGTGTACGACCAGGACTTCACCACGAAGTACGAGGTGTCCGTCGAGCGCGCTCAGGGCTCGGAGGAGCCCTACGACGAGGTGGCCAAGCGCGTCGAGGGAGCGCTCAAGACGCACACCGGTGTCCGCCCGGCCAAGGTCATCGTCTACGACGCGGGCAAGCTGGGCACGTCCAGCGAGCACAAGGCGTCCCGCTTCGTGGACGAGCGCAGCTCGGCGAAGTAGGGCCGTGGCCCGGCGCCGCGCCACGCTACAATGACCACATCGGATCGATCCCAGAGAAAGGGGCATCCCGTGAGCAAGACCTTCTCCCTGTCCGGCCAGCACTACCTCTTCGACGTGCAGACGTTCGCCCAGGTGATCCTGGCGGCTGGCGGCGATAAGTTCCACTACGCGCTGTACGACCGCACTACCCAGGGCGTCATCGACGACGTCGTATCCGGCAAGAGCGACCTGGGCGTCATCTTCCAGACCACCGAGACGGCCGATGACCTGAACGCGGCCCTCGCGGCGGCGGGCCTGGAGTTCCACGCGCTCATCGAGAGCGCCCCGCGCGTGGCGCTGCCGGCGAGCCACCCCATGGTCAACGCCCAGACGCTGACCCTGGACGACATGGCCGACTACCCGTACATCTACTTCGACCAGGGCGAGGACGCCCCGGCGTGCTTCTACGAGGAGGCGCTGGCCACGGTGCCGCGCGCCAAGACCATCGCCTGCACCGACCGTGCCTCGCTGTCCGAGCTCATCGTCGCCCTCAACGGCTACACGGTGACGAGCGGCATCCTGGTGGGTATCTCCGACGGCTCGCTGCTCAAGACGGTGCCGCTGGACACTGACGTGCACCTCATCTTGGGATACGTCACCCGCAAGGACGCCCAGCTGAGCGACCTGGAGCAGCGCTTCGTCGACAAGCTGGCCAAGAACCTGGAGAAGTACGCGCGGTTCTAGCGCGCCGCCGCGACGATACGAGAAAAGGAGGCCCCGCTGGCATGCAGCCCGCGGGGCCTCCGCGCGTTTCGGGATGTGAAACATCCTCGATTGGCGAGAGGGCGTCCGGGACGGGTCGGGGTCGTTTCCCTATACTTATATATGAGTGAGAGAAGGGGTGGCCCATGATCGAGATACTGTGGCATGGACGAGGCGGCCAAGGCGCCTTCACGGCGGCGAGGCTGCTGGGCGCCGCGGCGTCCATGGAGGACGGGGCGTACGCGCTGGCGTTTCCGTCGTTCGGCCCCGAGCGCCGTGGGGCGCCCATGCGCGCGTTCACCAAGATGAGCGATGCGCCCATCGGCGACCGAAGCGCCATCTCGACGGCGGACTTCGTCATCTACCTGGACGATACGCTGCTTGCACCCGGCTGGGAGCGTGAGCTCAAGCCCGGCGGCATGGCGCTCGTCAACAGCGCGCGGTCCACGATGGATCTGCTCGCCGCGGTGGGAGGCCCCGACCAGCTGCTGGCCGTCGATGCCGACGGGCTGTCGGAGGAGCTGCTCGGCCGTCCCATCCCCAACACGGTGTTCTTGGGATCGCTCTCGCTGTTGTGCGATCGCGTGCCGCTTGACGCGGTGTCAGCCGCCGTGCTGCAGTACATGGCCCCCAAGCTGCACGACAAGAACCTGGCCATCATCGACAAGGCCCGACATGCCACGGCCAAGGCCCTGGTCGACCGCGCGGAGGCGCGCATGGCCGCCGGCGGCCCCGACACCGATCCCGAGCTCGCCTGGGGCATGGAGGCCATTGGCGCCGCGCCGTCCGCCGCGGAGCACGCGGGCGCCGTGACGTCCGTGCTCTCGGCGCAGGCCCCTCGCACGGGCGGGGATCCCAACGGCTCCCAGTCTGGAAGCGCCCACGCGGATGCCGTGGCGTCCTTGCGCGCCGAATCGGAGATTCCCCGGTTGCGCACGGCGATGGAGGTCGCGGGAGGGGCGCCCCTCCCGAGCCTCGACCCGGACGTCTTCGCGCGTACGACCTGCTACCGCGCCGGCCACCTGGTGGCGCGCAACGCGGGGTGGCGCAACGTGCGCCCGATGGTGGACGCCTACCTGTGCACCGGCTGCCTCCAGTGCTACCTGTACTGCCCCGACGGCACCATCGTGCGCACGCATGCCACCAAGGACCAGCTGTCGGCATCGGATTCGGATCTGGCCGCGGTGGCCGTCGACTACGACTTTTGCAAGGGCTGCGGCATCTGCGCCAAGGTGTGCCGCTTCGACGCCATCGCCATGGTTCCGGAGCAGGAGGCTCTGGCCGCCGAGGCGCCCGCTCCGGTCGACTCGGCGGCGACCCCGGCGATCGCAGAGCGCCTCGTGGATCGCAGCGGCGTGGTTGAGATTACCGGTCCGGCCTCGGTCGCGTCGGCGCCGGATGACGGAGCGCAGGTGCGCGCGCGGGCTGCGGAACCGCCCGAGGCCGACGAGCCGAGGGCGATAACGCCCGAGCAGGCGGCGGCCGTGGAGCAGATGGCCGCCAAGCTGATGGCGCCGCCCGATTCGCGGAAACCGCAAGATTCTGCCGCCGAAGAGGACGCGAGCGGGATGCCGTCCGCGGCAACCGCTCCCGCGGAGGATGTCGGCGAATCGTCTTCCGGCGCCGACTCGGCTACGCTCAGCGATGTGATCAAGGAGCGCTGGCGCGTGGAGACCGAGTCTCTCCTGCAACGGACGCCGGGTGTTTCACGTGAAACATCGTCCACGCGCGCGGCGCATGCCCGAAGCGCGGGCGAGCGGCTGACTGCCGCGTTCCTCTCCGATTACGAGGAGGCGGGTGGAGCGGCTGATGTCGATGAGCTTCCCCCGAACGTCGTCCGCGGGCGATTCGCCACCGCGCCCGCCTTCGTGGGAGCGGCCGCCTCCCGGGTGCGCCAGGAGGAGCGCCGCGACGCTGCCACTCCGCCCGACCCCGATCCCGAGGTTGAAGTCGAGGACGGGTTCGAGCCCGAGGCAGAGCGTGGGTTCGAGCTCGGAGCGCCTCTCGATTCCGGCGTCGACGAGCATCGCGAACCCCCGGCTGAGCAGCAGCTTGCATTCGACCTGGATCCCGCCCCCGATCCGGAGGAATCCGCTGTGGAACGGGACGCCGCCGCCGAGGAAGACGCTGCCGGGTCGGGCTATGAAGTTGCCGTTGCGGAAAGAGTCGGTGCCGTGGACTACCCCGCTCCTGACGCGGAAGACGTCGTCGCAGGATACGAGGGTGTGGATGAGGACGAGGCACCCGTCACAGGCTACGATGACGCCGACGCGGAAAGTTCCCTCGCCGCGGACTACGCCGAACCCGCGAGCTACGAAGACTGCGCCGAGTACGCCGCGCCCGCCGCGTACGCCGCGCCCGCCGCGTACGCCGCGCCCGCCGCGTACGCCGACATCGCCGATCCCTACGCCGCTGACCCCTACGACCAGGATCCCGACGATTACCCGGATCCGGAGCCTGCGCGCCCGGCGAGCCCCGCGCCCTCGCGCCACGAGGACCTGTCCGCCGAGGCACACGACATCTTCAGTGCCATCACCCGATTCGCCGCGGCTTCGTCAGCGGCGGTCGCGCAGCCGCGGCCGGAGGAAGCGCCCGACCTGGCGCCCGAGCAGGATCCTCCCGACGTCGGTCCCGCTCAGCCGGTGGCGTCCGCCAGCCCCGCACCGTCGCCGCAGCCCCCGGCTCCCGCCGCCCCGCCGGTCCCGCCGCGCCCCGTCGCGGTGGTCACCGTGTCCTATGACGACGCCCCGCGCGGCACCCAACCGCATTCCGACAACGAGGAGGAATCCCGATGAAGCGCTTCCTCTCAGGTGACGAGGCCCTGGCCGAGGGTGTGCGCCTGGCCCGTCCCCAGGTGATATCGGCCTATCCCATCACGCCCCAGACGGTGGTGGTGGAGCGCCTGTCCGAGATGGTGGAGTCGGGCGACCTGGCCGCCGAGTACGTCCACGTGGAATCGGAGCACTCCGCGCTCTGCTGCGCCATGGGGGCGTCGGCCACGGGCGCCCGCACGTTCACGGCCACGTCGAGCCAGGGCCTGCTCTACATGGCCGAGGTGCTCACCTACGCCGCGGGCGGGCGGTTCCCCATCGTGATGATGAACGCCAACCGCTCCACCGCGCTGCCCTGGAACATCTACGGCGACCAGCGCGATTCGCTGGCGCTGCTCGACCATGGGTGGATCCAGGCCTATGCGGAAAGCAACCAGGAGGCGCTCGACCTGGCCCTCATGGCCTACGCCATTGCCGAGGACCCGCGCGTGTCCACCCCGTTCATGGTCAACCTGGACGGCTTCGCGCTCACGCACACCTACGAGAACGTCGACATCCCCAGCCAGAAGCAGGCAGACGAGTTCCTCCCTCCCTATGAGACGTCCAACCGGTTCGACTTCGACCACCCGGTGAACATGGGGTACTCGGCGGGTCCGGAGTACAACCGCTACTACAAGTACTGGGAGCATCGCGACCTGCTGGGCGCCGTCGACGTCATCGCCGAGGCGGAGGACCGCTTCGCGCGCGTGTTCGGCCGTCGCTACCCCGGCCTGCTGGAGTCCTATCGCATGGACGACGCCGAGGTGGCGATGGTGACGCTGGGATCTGTGTCGGGCCTGGTGCGCCAGGTGATCGACGACCTGCGCGCCGCGGGGCTCAAAGTGGGCCTCGTGCGGCTGCGCTACCTGCGGCCCTTCCCGGCCGAGGCCCTGGCCGCGGCCCTGCAGGGCGTGCGCGCGGTGGGCGTGCTGGAGAAGGACGTGTCCTTCGGCGCCGAGGGCACGGTGTTCACCAACGTCGGGTCGGCGCTGCATCGCGCTGGTGCGCTGGTGCCGATGCTGGACTTCATCGGCGGTCTCGGCGGGGATGACATCACGCCGACCCAGGTGGAGGAGGCGTTCTTCGAGCTGGTGGCCCTGGCCGAGCTGGCCGGCGAGGCACCCGGCGCGCTGGCAGGCGTGCCGCGCGTGAGGTTCCTCGGCATAGACGATCAGCAAGCGGAAGGCGGTGAGTAGGATGGCGCAGGGAGAGCGTTGGTCCGAGGTGCTGTTCGGCCCGGGCGTGGATGCGCCAGTGGAGCCGCCGACGGGATCAGGGGGCATCACCGGGCGCCTGTCCGCCGCCGCGGGCGAGCGGCCCTCGCGGGATGAAGAGGCCATCGCCGACGAAATCGCCCGAGACGAGGCGTCCGGCACCGGCCAGCCCGAGGTTCGGGGAGCCCATGCCGCGCCGACCGCCGAGGAGATCCCGGCCAACGCAGCCGTCGAGGCAGTGCGCTCGCGCACCCCGCGCCCGAGCGCCAAGACGCTTCCGGACGACGAGCTGTTCTTCGGGCACAAGGCGTGCGCGGGATGCGGCGGCAGCCTGGCCGTGCGCGCCGCGCTCAAGGTGCTTGGCCCCCACGCCGTGTGCGCGCTGCCGGCCGGCTGCATGAGCGCGGTAGGCTTCAACTTCCCGCAGCTGTGCTTTTCCAACAACGCCATGATCACCCCCTTCGCCGCCACCGCCGCCGTGCTGTCGGGCATCGAGGCCGGTCTGCGCGCGCGGGGGAAGAAGCCCGAGGACTGCACCGTGGTGGGATTCGCCGGCGACGGCGGCACGGCGGACATCGGCCTGCAGGCGCTCTCCGGCGCCATCGACCGCAACGACGACATCCTCTACATCTGCTATGACAACGAGGCGTACATGAACACGGGCATCCAGAAGAGCTCGCTCACCCCGTTCGGTGCCAAGACCACCACCACGCCCGCCGGCCGCCACGCGCACGGCTGCCTCACGCAGAAGAAGAACCTGTTCGAGATCGTGGCCGCCCACGGCATCCCCTACGCGGCCACGGCGTCCATCGGCTATCTGCCCGACTTCCTGGCGAAGGTGCAGAAGGCGGCGGGTATCCGCGGCACCAAGTACATCCACGTGATGGCGCCCTGCCCCACAGGATGGGGATGCGACGTGGACGAGACCGTGGAGTTGGCCAAGGACGTGGTGGACTGCGGCCTGTGGTACCTGGCCGAGTACGAGGGGCCCGCGGTGAGCGGGCGCCCGGGCGGGAAGTTCACGATCAACCGCGACATTCGGTCGTTCTCGAGCGTGGCGGACTACCTGCGGCGGCAGGGGAGGTTCCGTGCCCTCACCGACGACGAGGTGTCCGCGGTAGAGGCCGGGCGCGATGAGAAGTGGAAGGCGATGCGCCGGGATTGGCGGTAGTCGCCAACGGTGCTTGCCATTGGTGCCGCTCGCCGTCCGCGGCGAGCGGCTTTTCAGTAGAGGTGAACGGTTTGAGATTGACAAGAAGTCAAACTACCCTTCCTTGTCATTATCTAGTCAAATAAATATTCAACTTATTCACTTCCAATAAAACACCAGTTCAGAAGGCCGTTTTTCGTTTGCACAAATGCAGTCGAAATGTTCAAAATTTCATTCGCGAAGGTTGTCAGGAGCAAAATCGACCTCGAAAAATGACCCGATTCCCTCGGAACCATGACCGATTTTCAACTTATAGGCATGAAACAGTAAAAAATCGTATCAAACACGAAATAACGCCAGTTTTCATCATCGAATTTGCTTGAGAGGGGCGCTGGCGGCTCGCTAGTATGGCCGTGTCGTCAGCGCCGGGAGGCAACCCAGGCAGCAGACGACGGCGAATCACCGGAACGCGGCACTCGGCCGCGGCGGCCTTCTCGGCAAGGAAGGCCCCGCGCCACCAGCCGCCCGAGGATCGCACGACCGCTCGGCGGCGCCCCACTCGGCCGATGGGACGCGCCTGATGCGAAGAAGAGGGAGGCGGACCGGCAAGACGCCTTCGCTCTGGGCCTTACGAGAGGGGCCTCCGTTCCGACACCACCCCCGCGGTGTCGGAACGGAGGCCCCTCTTGCGTTGGGGGGCCGCTGATCCCCTAGGATGCCTCTTCCCGGTTGACCTGCCAGAACCCCGCCTTCGATGACCCCACCCGCTTGATGAGCCCCAGCTTCAGCAGCCTGCGAATGGAACGCCTCACGGTGCTGTCACTCACTTGGAGATCGTGCGCCACCGTGCCGGCGGTAGGGCGGTCGTCGCGTGCCAGCCGCTCGAGCACCTGCTGATCGACGCGTGAGAGGCGCTCGTCGCGAAGCGGGTCTACCGGCGGTGGCGTCTGGGGCAGCCGGGCGGAGAACTCGTCGGCGCTCAGGGTGAGGGTCGGGGCGGCCAGTCCGGCTGCGTCGCAGGCGCTCGTCATGCGCAGGATGCCCGTGCCCCACGACTCCACCGCGCCGGCGCGGGCCAGGACGGCCGCGAGGTGTGGATTGCCCGGGCGCGCGCCATGGGGCTGGGCCAGGGTCTCGTCGGTCCAGCGCTCGGGAGGCCGTCCGACGTTGGTCACGGTGACAGCCTGAGGCGAGACGCCCACCTGCACGGGCACGCCCGAGGCGTAGTCCTTGTGGACGAGGGCGTTCATCAGGGCTTCTCGCACGGCGAGCGCCGGGAGGGGGGATCGTGCCACGCGCGCCATGCGCCCGCCCGCCTGCTCCTTGCGCTGGAACAGGATCAGCTCCACGGCCTGGTCGACCTGTGAGAGCAGGGGCCCCGTCACCTCGCGGGACGCGAGCGGCTCGCCGCCGGCGTCGAAGAACCCCACGCGGATGAGGGCGCCCTCTGCCACCTGATGCGGGGCGCGATGGACCAGCAGCGCCCCGGCGTTCGTCAGGTAGCCGGTGGCCTCGTCGAGCAGGTCGAGCGCGCGCAGCTGGGAGATGAGCCGCTGCTGGGGATCATCATCGAGCGGGCGCTCCCAGCCGTCGTCGGACTGGCCGTCGTCTTCCCCGCGGCCCTGCTCCGCGCGCCGCGCGCGGGTGGCTTCCCACAGGAAGGCGATCGCGTCCACGTCCAGGTTCTCCGGACGCGCCTGGGGGACGGGCCGCCGCTCCCACGGCACCTCGGCGTCTATGGAGTCGCGGCCTCGCAGAAACCTCACCAGCTCGTCGCCTACCAGCAGGACCGTCTGCCCGTGGGACCGTTGGAAGAAGCGGCCGTCATAGCTGACGGGCTGGGGAAAGGGAGGCACGGTGACCTCTACGCCCATGTGGCCGCCCACCATGACCAGGCCCACCTCGCAGGTGATGCCGAGCTCCTCGTAGATGCGCAGCGGGGCCAGCTCCAGGGCCTCCAAGGCCGGATTGCCGCGCCGCGAGTCCGGGGCCTCGATGAGCACCGACCCGCCTTGGGCGTTGGCGAAGGCGCACACGTCCTCGAGCCACTCGCCCTGGCGCAGGTCTGCTTGGCTGATGATCTCCTGGTCCACGGCCTCGGCCTCTCGCGGCCCCGCGCCGGAATGCGGCATCAGTCGGGGCTCTCGTTGGTTCCCGGGGCCGGCGGCTCGCGGGGCGGGCCGTCGTCGGGTCCGCTGCAGAGATTCTAGCAAAAGCGCCTTCCCTCGGCTTGAGGGACGCCGAGTGGACGCTGGTATGCCAGATGCGCGCGGGAGGCTGCGCCGGGAGGGCTCTGCCGGGGGGCACGTGACGGCCCGGGACCCATGCCTGCGAGGGCGTCAGCTGCACGTGCCGCTGCTCTGGTAGAATGCGGCCTGATGAGGTCGCACGGCGCATGAGGCGCTCGTGCCTCCGCCCCTGTCCCGCCGGCCCCCGGCGGCCCGCTGACGAAAGGGAGTGGCCATGGAAGAGGTAGCGACGCTCAACGACGCGCTCATCGCCGTCACTACGCAGATCGATGACTTCATGTACACGTATATCCTGGTGGCGCTGCTCGTCGTGGTGGGCGTGTGGTTCACCGTGCGCACCAAGGGCGTGCAGATCCGCTATCTCAAGGACATGTTCACCCAGCTGACGGAGAAGAAGCACGTGGAAGGCGAGCGCTCCATCTCGTCGTTCCAGGCGCTCATGGTGTCGACCGCGTCGCGCGTGGGGACGGGCAACATCGCGGGTATCGCCACGGCCATCGCCGCCGGCGGCCCGGGTGCCGTGTTCTGGATGTGGCTCATGGCCATCGTCGGCGCCGCGTCGGCGTTCATCGAGTCCACCCTGGCCCAGATTTGGAAGGTGCGCGGCAGCGAGGGCGAGTTTCGCGGCGGCCCGGCCTACTACATTCAGCAGGGGCTGGGCAAGCGCTGGCTCGGTATCGTGTTCGCCGTCGCGCTCATCCTGTGCTTCGCGTTCGGCTTCAACGGGCTGCAGGCCTATAACATGACGTCGGCGCTGGCGTACTACTTCCCCAACGAGGCCGGCGACGGCGTGTCCATGGGTGTGGCCACGGGCGTGGGCCTGGTGACCATCGTGTTCACCGCGTTCGTCATCTTCGGCGGTGCCAAGCGCATCTCCATCATCACGTCCATCATCGTCCCCATCATGGCCTTCGCCTACATTGCCCTGGCCATCTGGACCACGGTGAGCAACCTCGGCGAGATTCCGGCCGTGTTCGCCCTCGTCTTCGAGTCGGCGTTTGACTTCCGGGCCATCGGGGGCGGCTTCGCCGGGTCGGTCATCATGCTGGGCATCAAGCGCGGCCTGTTCTCCAACGAGGCCGGCATGGGCTCGGCGCCCAACGCGGCTGCGACGGCATCGGTGTCCCATCCGTGCAAGCAGGGCCTCGTGCAGAGCCTGTCCGTTTACATCGATACGCTTCTCATCTGCACGTGCTCCGCCATGATGGTTCTCATCTTTTACGTTCAGAGCCCCGAGACGGCTCAGGGCCTCACCGGCATGCCCCTCGTGCAGCTGGCCGTGGACAACTCCATCGGCGAGGTGGGCATCCACTTCATCACGTTCGCCATCTTCGCGTTCGCGTTCTCCAGCCTCATCGGCAACTACTTCTACGCCGAGAGCAACGTGCGTTTCATCAAGGACAACAAGTACGTGCTGCTGGTGTTCCGCGTGCTGTGCCTGGCGGCCATCATGTACGGCTGCCTGAACAGCTTCGACCTGGCATGGAACCTGGCCGACATCTTCATGGGATTCATGGCCATCATCAATCTCGTCGCCATCCTGTTGCTGGGACGCTGGGCGCTCAAGGCGCTCGACGACTACTCGGCGCAGCGCCGCGCGGGCAAGGATCCCGTGTTCGTGGCGTCGAGCATCCCCGGCCTGCCCGCCACCGAGTGCTGGCACCTCGATGAGGTGGACGACTACGGCCGCGGCCCCATCAAGGAGTATCTCGACGAGGCGCTCGACCCCGACGCCCCCGCGCTGAAGTAGCCCCCGCGCCGAAGCCACCCCGCGGCTCCCACCCGCGTTCGCAGCTCTCACTGCTCGCCGCGCAATGTTCGAGGGCGTACGAGTGTTTCACGTGAAACACTCGACCCGGGAAGGGTGCCCCCGCGCTTCCTGCTTGCAACGCTCGTACGCGAGGGGATGATGCGCGCCGTTTTGCAACGCTCGCGCGTCGAGGCTGCTCGCGCGCCGAGGCCGCGCCCGCACGACGCACCTCCGTTGCGTTCGTTCCATGGCGGGTGTTTTTCGTGTCGGAGAAATAGGTGACAGTTCCGCTCATTGCTACAATGAATCGTTATGAATCGATGATTCGTAATCTGTCGTTTACGACGGAGCCGTGCGGCCGGAGGGTGGCAACTCGATGGGGGCAAGCGCAGCGGCGGAAAGCGGGTTCCCATGACGATCTTTCATCGACAGAGCAAGAGCCAGGACGGGAAGGTGACCGAACAGGTCATCGATGCCGAGGTGTCACGCGAGTTCCTCGAGCGCATCCCGGGCGGCCTGTTCCGCTATCATGCCGACGGTCCGCAGAAGGACGAGATCGACTTCGCCAGCCTTGACCTGCTGCACATGTTCGGCTGCGACACCTACGAGGAGTTTTGCGAGCTGACGGGCAACACCTTCCTCGGCCTGGTGCATCCAGACGATCGCGATCGCGTGGAGCGCGAGATCGCCAAGCAGATCGAGATGGGCGACGACGACATGGTGGTCTACCGGCTCAACCGCCGCGACGGCGAGGAGCTGTGGGTGGACGACCGCGGCCGCCTGGTGATGGACTCGGACGGCGTGGCCTGGTTCTACGTCACGCTCGTGGATGTAACCGAGAAGATGCGCTATCAGCGCCAGATGGAGCGCGGCAACGAGCGCCTGGAGATCCTGACGGCCCTCAGCAACGACGTCGTCTTCGACGTCGAGTGCCCCACCGGCGCCACCGAGGTGTTCGGGGACTTCGAGGGCCGGTTCGGCCGCAAGCCCCAGATGTCCGACATCGTGCTGCGCCGCCGCTGCCAGGGCGACTGCCACCTGGACATCTCCTGCTTCGACATCAATCCCATGATGCAGCGCGTGAGCCAGGGCAGCTTCGTGGAGTGCGAGACCTCCATCCTCGATTCCGAGGGCGCGCCCATCTGGTTTCGCTACCAGTCATTCGTCCAGTTTGACGAGGACGGCAACCCAGTGCGTCACGTGGGTCGCCTGCTCGACACGCACGAGATGGTCATGCGCGAGAACCAGTTCCGCCGCAAGGCCGAGCACGACAGCCTCACCCAGCTGTACAACCGCGAGGCAGCCACCACGCGCATCGAGGAAGCCCTGAACGGCGACTCGGGCCCGTGCAGCTTCTTCATCATTGACGTGGACGACTTCAAGCACATCAACGACCAGTTCGGCCATCCCGAGGGCGATCGCGTCCTCCGCGAGATCGGCTCGTTCCTCGGGCGCGTCATGCGCAAGGAGGACGTGGTGGCGCGCTTCGGCGGCGATGAGTTCACCATCTTCGCGAAGGGGCTCGGCCCCGGGCCGGCCATCGAGAACATCCTGGCGCGCATCGCCAAGGGGCCAGGCGACGGCGCAGCGTCTGACGAGCCGTGCGGCTGCGTGATGCCCACGCTCTCCATCGGCGCCATCACCACCGCTGGCACGGCCAAGAGTTTTGACGAGGTGTACCAGGCAGCCGACGAGACGCTCTACGAGGCCAAGCGCGGAGGGAAAGCGCAGGCCAAGCTGCGCGTCATCGACTAGGCCGCCGCAGGCCATCCCCACACCGCCAGCCCGCCGCGCGCCACCCCACTCCCTATCTCCCATTTCACCCCATGTGGTGAAAATGTGTTTCCGGCCTCCTCTTGGAGGCCTTTCCTTTGTTGTCTCCTTGCTTTAGTGTCCCTATTTTGGTACAACTATATCCATCAAATCCTAGTAAATAACTAGACTTAATTCCGATGGATAGCGCCTGCGCGCCTCCCGACGAGGCTACTTCGACGCGTCCGCAAAGGAGACTCATGAACACCATCAACAACCGTGGTGCCGCCCGTCCCCGCAACCTGCGTGCCAAGGCGGCCGCGTTTGCCCTGTCCCTCGTCCTGGGATCGGCGCTCGTCCTGGCTCCCTCCAGTGCCTGGGCGTCCGGCGACTCGGCCCCGACCGAGGCCGTGCCTGCTCCGGTCGATGCCGTTGTGGCTCCGGCCGAGGCCGCGCCCGCTCCGGCGGACGACTCCGCACCCGAGGCCGCCCCGACCGGCGATCGCACCATGACGTTCTACTACTACGAGCCGCTCAGCTACGAGGACCCCGACTACAGCCACCCCAGCGGGTTGCGCCTGCTCAAGACCAAGGTGGTTGGCGGCCTCAGCGTGGGCGATGTGCTGGACACGTGGGACTACGTCGATGACATCGAGGGCCATTTCTTCTTCGATGCCTATCCGGCCAAGCCCGTGGTGTCCGAGGATGACTCGAAGAACTTCGTGGAGCTGATGTACTTCAAGCGCTGTGACAACCCGCTCACCATCAACTACTACGAGCTGTCGTCCAAGGATGGCTGGGATATCGACCTGTCCGACCCCTCCAACCTGGATGTGACCAAGATGGGCAGCTTCACCAAGGAGAACCTGCGTTACGACCTGAAGGTGCACGCCGACGAGGTGGTGGTGCCTGTGAGTGGCATGGACTGCGTGGGGAGCTACCCCGAGCAGCTGCGCCTGACCACGGATCGCGACCGTAACGTGATCAGTGTCTTCTACGCCGACGAGGCTCCGCAGCATGATCCTACCCCGCTGCCCGACGACGTGCTGGTTGAGGACGACGTCACGACGCTGCCCGACGACAAGCCCATCGAGGGCGACGATTCCTCCGAGGACAACGATTCCTCCGAGGGCGACGATTCTGCGGCTGACGACGGCTCCGACGCCGGAGATGGTGACGGCAGCGCCACGGCTCCCGGCGGCTCCGAGTCCGGAGACGACGCGTCCTCCGACGCTGGCACCGTCCCCGGCGGCACCGACTCAGTGGCCGAAGACGCGGACGCAACCTCGGCGGATGACGAGTCCTCGAGCGGCAAGGACGCGCAGCAGGCTGACGAGCTGCCCCAGACGGGCGACGCCTCCCTCGCGCTGATGCCCCTGGCTCTGACCTCGGTCATCGCGTCGCTCACCTTGATGATCGCCGCTCGCCGCCAGGCGAAGAGCAACCGCTAGATCAAACCTCCCGACGCGTCACGCGCTAAGACGGCAAGGCCGGGCCCCTCACCGGGGCTCGGCCTTCTCTTTCTCCGCCTCCAAGCAGGTGGTCTCGTAGTCGATCTCGAAATCGTCCCTCAGCCACGCGAACAGCCCGTCGCAGTCGGTCACCTTGATGAGGTCGCTCTCGAAGTCCCTGCGATTACGGGTCACCAGCGCATCGGCCCGCACGGACAGCGCAAGGTCAAACAAGAGCGCGTCCTCAGGATCCGCCCAGGTGGTGGCTAGCATCTGGTCGATGGCCGAGCTGTCCACGGGACAAACGCGGACGAAGGTTCGCAGCCCCCGCAGCTGGCGGAGCACCTCGTCCATGAGGGAGGCCTTTCCGCCGTCAGACAAGATGAACACGAGATCGGTTACCTGGGAGGCTGACATCCACAGGTCGAGCTCGCCAAGCCTTCCCACGGTCATGAGCAGGCGTGCCCTCTCAAAGAAAGGCTCGCGTTGGTGAAGAAAGTCGACGAGCACGTTGGTGTCGAGAAAGACCTTGAGCCGGCTCATCGCATCAGCCCCCGTGCCGTCAGGCGCTCCCGGCGAATCTCAGCGGATGAGAGATCGTCGAGCCTCCCCGTGCGGGATACGGGCAGCGTGTCCACGAACTGGAGCGCCGCCTGCCAGGCTAGGGCATCCGCAGGTTCGTCCCGCGTGGTGAGAAAAGACGCCGTCTGATCCTCGATGAGCCGGTCATACAAGAGGTTGATGGCCTGCGATGCGTTGAGCTGCGCGTTCGCAAGCACTCGTCCCCCTGCTTCCTTCTTATGAGGGGACATGCGCCCCGTGACCATCGCGTCAGCCATGCTTGCTCCTTTCAATGACGTACAACAAAACTATACAACATGAAATGGGCGAAGGAGAGAGCCAGAAACTGCATGCCTCCAAGCCGTAAGGAAAGAGGCGTTCCGGAACATTAAGTAAGAGGACCTGGAATCCCCCGCGCATCGTCCTCGGGACCCCGTCCCGCAACGCGCCCCCGATAACGCCCCCAACGCCGTCCGGCGGCCCGCGGCTTGTGAACCGAGGATGATTTCCTATCGCGCCCCGCAGATGATGCGCTATACTTCGGACTACTCAAGTGCGGGCGTAGTTCAATGGTAGAACAGGAGCTTCCCAAGCTTCTAACGCGGGTTCGATTCCCGTCGCCCGCTCCACGAGCCTTCGCGGCCCCACCGATGTGGGGCCGTTTTCGTTGGATCCCCCGCATTCGTTGCCCTCCGGAACCGAATCGGCAACGACGCCCCGGCGTCCTCGGAGCCTGCCCTATGATGGCGGGAAAGCCATCGTGTGGAAGAAGGAGCTGATGATATGACGACGGTGAAGACAGCCGGCGCACCCACGCCGCCCTTCGACACCTTCGTGTTCGACCTGGACGGAACGCTGCTCGACACGCTGCCCGACCTGGTGGTGCTGACCAACGAGGCCCTCGCACGCGAGGGCTATCCCCCGCGCACGCGCGAGGAGATCCACAGCTACGTGGGCAACGGCGTGAAGGCGCTCATGTACCAGGCTGTGCCGGAGGGTACGGGCCCCGAGGCGGCCGAGCGCGCCATGGAGAGCTGGAAGGCGCTCTACCCCACCTATGCCAACGACCTGACGAAGCCGTATCCCCACGTGCGCGAGCTGGTGGCCGACCTGCGGGAGCGCGGCTGCAAGCTGGGAGTGCTGTCCAACAAGTTCGACGAGGGCGTGCGCCAGATCATGGACCAGTGCCTCCCCGGCCTGTTCGACGTGATGCACGGGGAGGGCCCCGACATTCCCCGCAAGCCTGATCCCACGGGGCTGCTGCGCACCATCCGCGAGTTGGGCTCCACGCCGGAGCGCACCGTCTACGTGGGCGACTCGCCGGGAGACGTCCGCACTGCGCGCAACGCGGGAACGTACGCCGTAGCCGCCACGTGGGGCTACCACGACGAGGGGGACTTCGCCGCCGAGGGGGCCGAGCCCGACCTGATGGCCCGCTCGCTCCTTGACCTGCTGGCCCTCGCGCCCGCCCCGCGCGCCTCGGCTGCCGGGGGAACGGCCCCCTCCTCAGCCGAATGAGCCGCCGCGGCACGATCATCGCCTGGGCCCTCGTGGCGGCGTGGGCGGTGGTCATCTTCCTCATGTCGGCCAACACGGGGGACGACCTGACGAGCGGGGAGGGGCTGGTGGCCCACGTGCGCGCCGTGCTCATGGCCGTCCAGGCCGCGTGGCTCGGCACCGAGGTGGACATCGTGTCGTCCATCGCCCACTTCTGCGAGTACCTGGTGTTCGGCGCGCTGCTGCAGCATGCGCTCGGACGCAGTCTGAGTCCGCGGGCGGCCCTGCTGGCTGCCATCGTCGCCGCCAGCGTCTACGGCGTGACCGACGAGGTGCACCAGCTGTTCGTGCCGGGTCGGGCGTGCGACCCCGTCGACTGGCTGGTCGACACGGCCGGTGCGGCCCTCGGCGCCGTGATCGCGTGGCTCGCCCTGCGCCGCCGCCAAGCAGGGCCGCAGGCCTGACGGCACCGCTGCCCCGGCGTCGGCCCCAGCCGCGAAAGCTAGCAGCCCTCGCTCCTCTTCTTGGAGGCAGCGCGCGCCCGGTGCACCCTGCCGGGCTGGCGCCGGTGCTGCATGCGATGGTAGTAATCGGCGGCGACATCCTCGAAGGGCGGGTTGATGAGGTCGGCGATGTCCACCTCGAGCACGCGCGCCAGCTTCTCGATGACGTCGAGGCGCGGGTTGCTCTCGCCGCGCTCTATCTTGTCCAGCATGGGTCGGCTGATGTCGACCAAGCGGCTGAACTGCACCTTGTTGAGGTTGGCGCGCTTGCGCAGCCGCTCGACGTTCATCCCCAGGACGCACGAGCGCTCCGACCCGAGGGGGGCGTGATTACGGGAGAGGTCGACGGCCTCGTACGTCATCTCCCCCGGATCCTCCCATTCGTCCGGGAAGTCGTCTTCGCCACGGGTGTCCGGGCGGTCGTCGAGCACGCTGAGGCAGTCGTCGTCCAGGTCGAAGTCGAGGTCCTCGTCGAGGCCGCCCTCCACCTCGCCCTCGAGGTACTCGCCGATGCTGCGCTCGAGGTCGTCGTCGAGTCTCTCGCCCAGCGACGGGGACGGGTCGGCGGGTCCCTCGGGCGCGGGTTCGTCCAGGGCGTCATCGCTCCAGCGCATGTCGTCTGAAAGTGGCTCGGTCAAGGCTCTCCCCCTTCTATCCTCTCGCCGCGCGGGGCTCCGGAAACTCGCTGCGCCAAGGTAGGGGCGCGGTGTTTCGCGGGTGTAATAAATGATTTACGTTTGAGGACATACGATTTGTAAATTCGCAAAACAGCCCCTTGAACAGGCCGAAAAGGAAATACGCGTTTACACCGGTGCCTGACGCCTTGCCGAAGCGCGCCGCCTTTCCACGCGTCGCATCATCCGTCGAAGGGCCAGAGAATAGGCACGCCCCGCGCCTGGGAACAGACGCGGGGCGTGGGAGGACGATCTCGTTGTGGGTCAGGCGGCCGGGAACGCCCAGACGCACATCGCGGCCGTCCCGGCTGCCGCACGAGGGCACGACGGCAGGGGCTGGGAACGCCGCGACATCGTCGGGGAGGGAGGGCCCGGGGTGGGCGCGCTGGATGAAGGACGCGATGACGGCGCCGCTGCAGTAGCGGGCTCGCGCCGCCGCGGCGCGCACCCGGTGCGGGCGGCGGCTCATCCGAGCGGGTATGAGCGACTGGCGGCTGCGCATGGTCGAGCGTCCTCTTCGTGGCGGGCGTTCGGCCGGCGTGCTAGGCGCTGACGCCGGTGGCGTAGCCGTCGGGGTTGGTGGACTGCCAGCGCCAGCTGTCGGCGCACATGCGGTCCAGGTCGTACTCGGCCACCCAGCCCAGCTCGTCGCGCGCCTTGTCGCAGGCGGCGTAGTTCTCGGCGATATCGCCCGCGCGGCGCGGCTTGATCTCGTAGGGCAGCTCGTGGCCGCAGGCCTTCTCGAAGGCGTGGATGACGTCGAGCACGCTCGATCCCTTGCCCGTGCCCAGGTTGAAGATGCCCACGCCGCGGCGCGTGCCGTCCTCGGCCGGCGCGCCGGCGATGGATCCCAGGCCGCGCGCCTCTCCCGTGCCCACGCGCCCGCCCATCCAGTCGAGCGCCGCCACGTGCCCGCGCGCCAGATCCACCACGTGGATGTAGTCGCGCACGCCCGTGCCGTCGGGGGTGGGGTAATCGTCGCCGAACACGCCGACGCTGGCCAGCTTGCCCACGGCCACCTGGGCCACGTAGGGCAGCAGGTTGTTCGGGATGCCCTTGGGGTCCTCGCCGATGAGGCCGCTCTCGTGGGCGCCGATGGGGTTGAAGTAGCGCAGCAGCACGACGTTCCACTCATCGTCGCCGATATACAGGTCGGTGAGGATCTGCTCGAGCATCGACTTGGTCTGGCCATAGGGGTTGGTGGCCTCGTGCTTGGGGCAGTCCTCCGTGATGGGGATGAACTCGGGCTCGCCGTACACGGTGGCGCTCGACGAGAACACGATGTTCTTCACGCCGTGCTCGCGCGCCACCTCGCACAGCACCAGCGTGCCGGCGATGTTGTTCCAGTAGTACTCGAGCGGCTTCTGCACGCTCTCGCCCACCGCCTTGAAGCCGGCGAAGTGGATGATGACGTCCACGTCGTTCTCGGAGAAGATGCGCTCGAGGGCATCGCGGTCGAGGATGCTGGCCTCGTAGAAGCGCAGGCGCCCGTCGTCCGGCGCCAGCCCGGCGATGGACCTCACGCGGTCGAGCGCCACCTGGCTCGAATTGCTCAGGTCGTCCACCACCACCACGGAGTAGCCGCGATCCAGAAGCTCGATGCAGGTGTGGCTGCCGATGAAGCCCGCCCCGCCCGTCACCAGGACGCACAGGTCGGAAGGCTGCTTGGCGAGGGACTTGTTTGCCATGGTCACATCCTTTTCGTGGTCTGCCTGCCGCGCGCTGAAGCCAGTGTCCTCGGATGCCAGGGAACCCGGAGACCGTCAGCTCGCGCAGGGCGCTCGTTTCGATTCCCGCCATCTTACCAGCCCCCGGCGCTTCGTCCCATCCTCCCTCGATGGCGGCATCATAAAGCCACGGGGACGGCCCCGCTCTCAGGCCCGCCTCTTCGAAAACATTTATTCCTATATGAAAATTATTCTAGACTTAGAATAATAAACCCGCTATGATGGTACCCGCAGGGACGGCACCTCCCCCTCCCACCGCCGAACCCCTGCGCAAGAAGCCTCTCCTCGCTTCTTCCTCTCATAAAGAAGGCCGCTTCCCCCCAAGCGGCCTTCTTTATCTCTATGCGTCGGGTGCTTTCCTGCGCGAGAGGCGCTCCCTGAACCTCTTCCTCCGATCCCCTCCTACGCCAGCAGCTCCCGCGCGGCGCCGTCCAGCTGGCCCAGCAGCGCGTCAGCCGCCTCCTCGGTGGGCGCGGCGGCGAACAGGTAGGCCTTGATCTTCGGCTCGGTGCCGCTCGGCCGCACGATCACCTTGCTTCCGCCCTCCAGCTGCATCTCGAACACGGCGGCGGCGGGCAGGGTCTGGGGCGCGTCGGGCGCGCCGGCCGGCCCCGTCGACCCGACCAGGGGCATCGCCACTCCTTCGTGGTAGTCGACGCAGGCGGTCACGGGCAGCCCCGCCAGCTCCGCGGGGGGCTCGGCGCACAGGCGCTCCATGATGGCCGCCATCTTCTCGGCGCCGGCCGCGCCGGGGTACTCCAGGCTGATGGTGGCGTTGCGGTGGTAGCCGTAGCGCGCGTACAGCTGCTCGAGCGCCTCCACCAGGTCCAGGCCGCGCGCCTTGTAGTCGCGCGCCATCTGGCAGATGAGCATGCTCGCCACCACGGCGTCCTTGTCGCGCACGTGCGTGCCCGCCAGGTAGCCGTAGCTCTCCTCGAACCCGAAGATGAAGCGGTCGGCCTGCCCGGCGGCCTCCAGCAGGCCGATCTGCTCGCCGATGTACTTGAAGCCCGTGAGCGTGCGGCGCAGCTGGAACCCGTAGTCGGCGGCCAGCGCGTCAACCAGCGCGGTGGAGACGATGGTGGTCACCGCCACGGCGCGGCTCAGGTCCTCGCCGCGGGCCACGCGCGCGCGGCACAGGTAGTCCAGCAAGAGGACGCCCATCTCGTTGCCGCTGATGAGCACGTAGTCGCCGTCATGCTCGGCGGCGATGCCCACGCGGTCGGCGTCGGGGTCGGTGGCCAGCAGCAGGTCGGGATGCACCTGCTCGCACAGGGCCAGGCCACGCTCGAGCGCCTCGCGGATCTCCGGGTTGGGGTAGGGACAGGTGGGGAAGCTGCCGTCGGGCACGGCCTGCTCCTCCACCAGCGTCACGTCCACGCCGCCTATCCGGTCGAGGATGCGCTCGACGCATTCCAGGCCGGTGCCGTTGAGGGGCGTGTACACCACCTTCAGCTCCACCGCGGGGTCGGCGCCCTCCAGCGACTGGGCGGCCACGGCGTCGATGAAGCGGTCGAGCGTGTCTTCGTCGATGTAGCTGGCCATGCCGCTGGCCAGGGCCTCCTCGAAGGGGATGGATCGCACGTCGTCGAAGACGTCGGTGTCGTTGATGGCCTTCTGGATGTCGTGCGCCGCCTGCGTGGTGATCTGGCAGCCGTCGGGCCCGTAGGCCTTGTAGCCGTTGTAGGCCGCGGGATTGTGGCTGGCCGTCATGCAGATGCCCGCCGAGCAGCCCAGGTCGCGCACGGCGAAGCTGAGCGCGGGGGTGGGCTCGATGCGCGGGTACAGGTACGCGCGGATGCCGTTGGCGGCCAGCACGCCGGCGGCCACCTCCACGAACTCGCGGCCGCCGTTGCGGCTGTCGCGCGCGATGGCCACGCTGGGCTCGTCGAAGTGCTCGTTGAGGTAGGTGGCCAGGCCCTGGGTGGCCTTGGCGACGGTGTAGACGTTCATGCGGTTGGGGCCCGCCCCCACGATGCCGCGCAGGCCGCCAGTGCCAAAGGCGAGGTCCTGGAAGAACGCGTCGCGGACGGCCGTCTCGTCACCGGCCCTCAGGTCCTGGAGCTGCTGGGCCACCGTGGGGTCCTGGGCGTTGGCGATCCATCGGTCGAGCTGCTGCGTCATGTCATCCATGGCACGTCCTTCCTGTGTCATTCCACCTTGTGCGCCCGCGCTGCGGTCGGTTCCCGCCGCCGCACGGTGCCTTTTCTTCCGCGATGTCGCGGCCTCTAGCCGATCTTGGGCAGCCGCTTGAGCAGCGCCCAGGCCCGTTGCTTGTCGTCGGCGTCGCCGAGCAGCGACGCGAAGTCGTCGAACGCCACGACGGTGCGGCCCATGAGGCGGGTCGCGTCGTCTTCGGGAACGGGGGCTCCGTAGGCCTGCCCCAGCAGCGCCGCGGCCGTCGCGTCGGCGGCGACGAGGCACAGCGGGTCGAGGCCCTCCACGATGGTCAGCAGGTCGCGGGATCCCAGCGCCCCCTGCGACGTGGCGAAGGCCAGCGCGTCGTCGCCGTAGCCCAGCTTGGCCACGGCGGCCGCGAGCGCGCGCCGCGCAGCCTCGGGCAGGGGCTCCGACGAGAGCGCGAGCACCGTCTGGGCCCCCGTGCCCTCCACGAGCGACCCATAGACGGCCAGCACTCCCTCGGCGGTCACCTCGTACATGTTACTGTTGGCAGGTTTTTTCACACCGATCCTTGAAGTCGCCGGGCATGCCATCTATAACAAAGCATAGTATCAGTTCGCCGGGGGCCATGGGCCGCCGGCTCCGGACGCCAGCCGTTCCCAAGGAGGAAACCATGTGCACCAACGGAGTGAACACCGGTCAGTTCGCGCAGATGATCGACCAGGTCGACGACCACCTGAAGCTTGAGCGCCGCTGGGCCCACAACCTGGCTCACCAGGCGGCCGACGCCGGCTTTGCCACCGCATCCGACAAGCTGCACGCCGCCCAGGCGCTGCTCGACGACGCGCGCGCCCTGCTCGATGAGGCCAAGGACGCCCTGGAGGATGACGCCGAGGGAGCGTCCGGCGTCACCGTCAGCCTCGTCTAGCCCGCGCGGGAGGAGCTTGATGAGCAACGACCTCATGCGGTTCTCCGTGGCCATGCCCGAGGACCTGCTCGTGCGGTTCGATCGGCTGGTGGCCCGCCGCGGCCTGGCCAAGAACCGCAGCGAGGTGGTGCGGGACCTGGTGCGGGACGCGCTGGTAGAAGACGAGTGCTCGACGCCTGGCGTGGAGGTGATGGGCACGCTTACCATCGTGTTCGACCACCACGCCAGCGACCTGCAGGAGAAGCTCCACAGCATCCAACACGATTATTTCGCCAGCATCGTGTCGTCCCTGCACGTCCACGTGGATGAGCACACCTGCCTGGAAGTCATCGTCATCCGCGGCGAGACCGGCGTGGTCCAGGACATCGCCAACCTCATCTTGGGCACCAAGGGCGTCCAGAACGGGCGCCTGGTGCTCACCACCACCGGCCAGCACCTGTAAGCCTGGCACGAGACCGCGCCGCCCGACGGCGGCGCCGACCTACCTGCCCCGAGGAGTTTCCATGACCAACAACGACACCGTGATGCTCGGCCACGGCAGCGGCGGCTCGATGATGAAGCGCATCATCGACGAGGTGTTCTTCGCCGCCTACGGCACCGAGGAGCTGCTACGCGGCGACGACGCGGCTGTGCTGGCCGCCCCCGCCGCCGGCGAGCGCCTGGCCTTCTCCACCGACAGTTTCGTCGTGACGCCCCACTTCTTCCCGGGCGGGGACATCGGCCGCCTGGCGGTGTGCGGCACCGTCAACGACGTCGCCACCAGCGGGGCGCGGCCCCTCTACCTCAGCTGCTCCTTCATCCTGGAGGAGGGGTTCCCCCTCGACGACCTGCGGCGCATCTGCCGTACCATGGCCGAGACGGCGGCCGAGGCGGGCGTGCGCATCGTCACCGGCGACACGAAGGTGGTCAACCGCGGCCACGGCGACGGCATCTACATCAACACGAGCGGCGTGGGGCTGGTGGCCCCCGGCGTCAACCTGGGCGGGGCCCAGTGCCGGCCGGGCGACAAGGTGCTGGTGAGCGGCACGCTGGGCGACCACGGCATCACCATCATGAGCTGCCGCGAGGGACTCGGCTTCTCCGCGGGCATCGAGAGCGACGCCGCGCCGCTCAACCACCTAATCGCTGACGTGCTGGCCGCCGCGCCGGGCACGCGCTGCTTCCGCGACCCCACGCGCGGCGGCCTCGCGTCCACCCTCAACGAGCTCGCGGACCAGTCGGGTGTCGACATCGTGGTGGAGGAGGACGCCGTCCCCGTGAAGGACGCCGTGCTGGGGGCCTGCGAGATGCTGGGCTATGACGTGCTGCAGGTGGCCAACGAGGGGAAGATGGTGTGCGTCGTCCCCGCGGAGCAGGCTGACGCCGCGCTTGCGGCCATGCGCGCCAACCGCTACGGCGCCGACGCCGCCATCATCGGCGAGGTGACCGAGCCGGACGCCGATCGCGGGCCCAAGGTGTTCCTGCGCACGGCCTTCGGCGGACGGCGCATCCTCGACATGCTGGTGGGCGAGCAGCTGCCGCGCATCTGCTAGGGCCGCGCACCGATCGGGCGCGTCTGCTCGGGAAAACACTGCGTTGATCAGGGGGAGCCCGAGACGGCTCCCCCTATTGCGCCGGGGTGTTGGCCGCGGCCAGATCGTCAGCTGGATGTCGGTCCGGTGCCGCATCTTTCACGTTTTGCGCCGCAGCCTGGAAAATCCCAGATTCCCCTTGCGCAAGGGGGGATACATGGTATCTTGGCCCCGAAAGTTTTTGGGAAAACCCCAAGGGGGACTTTCGACGAGAAGGAGTTGCTATGTCACACCCGATTATTGAGGCCGATGAGTGCATCGGTTGCGGCATTTGCGTTGACGCGTGCCCGCAGGAAGTTCTCGAGGTCGTCAACGGTACGGCTGAGGTCGTCAACGAGGACGCGTGCATCGCGTGCGGCGACTGCGTCGAGGAGTGCCCGATGGGCGCCATCCCCGAGGTCGTCGAGGACTAACCTCACCTCGCTCCAACGAGCAGAACCTGAGGGCGCATCGCTTCGGCGGTGCGCCCTTCTTTTATAGGAGGGCGCTTCGTTGGAGGCTGTTCGCGCCGGGCTGCCCGACAGCGTGCGATAGGCGCGGGACTGCGCGCCGCCAGGGTCAGTAGCGCGCGACGAGGTCGATGACCTCCTGCTTCGAGTGAAGGTCGGTCTTCTCGAGGATGCGCCGCGTGTGCGTGCGCACGGTGGCCTCCGAGATGAACAGCGATTCGGCGATCACGCGGGCCGACCGTCCGCGCGCCAGGTAGGGGAGCACGTCGGCCTCGCGCGGCGTGAGGCCGTAATCGCAGGCCATGAGGGAGCAGGCCGTCGTGAGGGCGTCGTCCTCGTCCGTTCGGGGCGTTGGGTCGAGGATGCCGCGCGCGGCAGGCACGTAGAGCGTGGTGGGCGCGGGCACGGTCGGGGGCGCGATGGGCGGCGGCGGGCAGGTCGCGTCCGCTGCGATTGTCGTGCGGGGTGCGTCGGGTACCTTGGTCGCCGGGGCCAGCCCGAGGGCTCCGTAGCTGAGCCCGGAAAGAACCGCGCCCGCCTCGAGCGCGCCGATGAGGATCACGCCCTCGGGCCACAGGTCGGCTCCGGCCAGCAGCACGAGCCCCGCGCCGAGGGCACATCGCGCACCGGTGGCGGGAAGGGCGCGTCGCCTCTGCGCCCGCGTCGCCCCGACGGCGGACGCGAGGAACAGCGTCATGGCAGAGGCGAAGACCAGGCTCACGCGCAACGCGTCGACGCTCGGCCCGCGTGGCGCGTCGGCGGCGATGACGGCGCCGCGGAACTCCAGGATGCTGACCGCCCAGAACAGGGTGAGCCCGCGGTATCCCGCGCAGCGTTCCCTAAACGTGCGGCCACCGGGGCCGGCGCCCGAAGCGCCCGTCTGCTGTGCCATGGACTCCCCCTCGTTCTGATGAAATCGACCCCACCAATGGTAGAGAGCGTGGCCCGCATCAAAATCATCAGAAACTGATGATAAGGAACCCGCCTCCCGTTCCTACCATGGCCCAGTCGGGAAGAAGGGCTGTTCTGCATTGCCTCAGCCCTTCGATTCGCTTCCCCGCTCCTCGTCCCCCGCGGCGATGAGTTACTCGGAAGTGTGCTGCGTGGGGTGTCGTGCCTCGGTAGCCCTAGGGGTGAGCGGTTCGAAACTCGTCGCCGGGGACCTTCTCCCTCTTGTGCGAACTGGCGGCGGATCGGCGCGCGGGCTCCTGCTCTCTCGGGCCCCGGGTGGTGTCGAAGAGCTCCTTCTTCCCGATGACCTGTAACTGTCGCCAACCTTCGGTGCCCATCGCACGCTGCTCTGCCGCCCCGTCCTGTCTCGCGTCGTTCCGCCCCTCCTGTCAGCCCGTTGTTCGTCTCCCGCCTCGACCCTTTGCGTTTCGTTCCAAAATTTCAGACAGTGAGCGCGTCGCCCTGTGCCCTGCGCCTAAAACCCCTTCCCGTCTCCTGTGAAGTCAGATGGTTGGGGATATAATGCGCATGAGTACATGTCTCATATGAGACAGGGACGGAGATACGAGCATGCGCAAGAGCAACTGGATCATCGTGGCCATTCTGGTGGTGGCCTCTGCTTTCTTCCTGTGGCTGTGGTACTACCTTAACTTCAACCTGGTCGACAATCCCACCGATCTCCTGTTCACCGTCATCTGGTGGGCGGCCATCATCGCTGCCTGCGTCGGCATCCACATGGCCGAGAAGAAGCGCCGCGAGCGCATTCGCACGGCCTTCCTCGCGCCCGGCATGATCTACAACGGCGAGGCCGGCGTGGTTCGCATGGATCAGGACTCGTCGCCGACCGAGGAGCTCCAGCGCCTGCTCGCCGGCCTCGAGTACGGGTTTGACCTGGCCGACGTCCCGGAGAAGTCGCGCGTCCGCTTTCTCCAGATCGTGCGCACGTCCAAGTTCGCCAACGGCGGCGAGACGTGGGAGGGCGAGGTCGTCAAGGTCTCGCGGCCGGACAGCCCCCTGGCCTTCTCCAACAAGGAGGAGCTCCGCCGCATCCTGGAGGGGTAGCCCTCGACTCCTCGGCAACACGGCGTCCCGCGCACCGCGTTCGAATACGCGCTCGCGCCGTTGCCCGTATGCGCATTCGCCTCTGCGTCTTCCGGCTGCTACGTACTCTGCACGCGTCCTGCGTCGCCACACCTGCGCCCGTTTCCGCGCTCCCTGCCGCTCTCCCCGGCTTCTTGTTTCGCGCCCCGGCGTTTCACGTGAAACACCGGGGCGCGTTCGTTTTCTCCCCGAGAGCCCTCGTGCCTTCCAAGCGCTATCCTCTCGATCATCCCGGCCTTGGTCGACTCCGGGGTGACATCGTTTCGTTGCCGCTGGTGCCGTTCTGTTGCGGCTCCGTCCTCTTCTGCGCTAAAACATGCGTCAATAACACTTAGATTTTCTTCAACACTTCATATAACCTCCATATTCCGCGAAGCAACGATGAGCGGGATTCTCAGTAACTGAGGTTTTACATTCGCCCAGGTAACAGGAGGGTTTTTCACGCGTAACAATCCTCAAAGACCTGGGAATCACGCGCGCGAGCTCCCTATTGTGTGGGGCGGTGAGCTTAATTCACCAGAAGGCATTAAAGAAACTTGACAACACAAGACTTAGATTTTATATTGGCAAGCAACAAATGCTAACTATCAGTTAAACTGTGAAAGCGAGGAACAAGCAATGGCTAAGATTCTCGGTATCGACCTGGGCACCACGAACTCCGCCATGGCCGTCATGGAGGGCTCGGAGCCCGAAATCCTGGTCAACGCCGAAGGCGACCGCACCACCCCGTCCGTCGAGGGCTTCCGCAAGGACGGCGAGCGCGTCGTCGGCAAGGCCGCCAAGAACCAGGCGGTGACCAACCCTGAGAACACCGTGGCCTCTGTCAAGCGCTTCATCGGCCGTTCGTTCAACGAGACGGGCGAGGAGCAGAAGACCGTCAGCTACA
>JAAWAY010000070.1 GCA_022792415.1 Eggerthellaceae bacterium
AGTAGCCCGCATACCTCCACCCCGCAAGTCTCTCCCCTAGAGTTCGCTCTGTGCGTTAACGTCGGTGCTGGGATCTCTCGAAGGTGAAGCGCCCGTCGGTGACGAGCATGGCGAGAAGCTGCGCAGTGGTATGCACCTCGCGGGAGGAACCAGGCAGTGTTCCGCTGTAGTAGCCCGCAGACCACAAGCCTGCAAGAAGCTGCCCAGGGGAATGAACCTCACGAGACGACCCAACTAAAACACCAGAATAACCGAACCCGTTGAATCCGGTCTGCATAACCGAGTTAAGCCAGGAGACAGCCGACGTGACGTCCTTCACGCTGCTGTTGACGACAGAAATGCGGGCATTGGTCTCGCTGATGTTGTCGTAGACGGCGTTGATCTCGGTAGCGACGCGGACGACGCCGCGACCGATGCCGAACACCATACGCTGGTAATCATCGAGGCCCGTAATCGTAGGGATGTTGTTACGGCCGCCGTAGGCAGCCCCCAAAAGGTTGGTAGCAGCGCCAGCGAGCCCGGTAACCGTGCCGGTGAAGCCGCCGATGGACGGAGAGCCGCCAGCCCATCCGCCGCTAGAGGCGGAATAGGCGACTACCCCCGAGAGCGTGTCGAAATAGAGCGGATTCTCTGCCGAAGGGACTTCCTCGGCGGCGGAATCAGACGAGCCAACTCCCGCTCCGTATCCTGCACCTGCGACGAGGTCTGCTGCTGTATCAGCTGCATCTCGTAGAGCCGAAGCCGCATCCTCTCGTTCTCGTCCATAACCGGCACCTAGAGAATCCAGAGGATATGGAGGCGTGACAGGAAGAACAAGCCAGCCGCTATAGCCAGAACCAGCAGGAGGGCCAACGACATCAGGAGCCGACGAGGCATCCTCGACGGCCTCGGCTTCATCCCATAGTAGGCCCGCGTCGACTCCCCGCTCTCCAAGCGGTCGATCTCCACCCGCGCCGACAGCGCCTTGTCCCATCCCCTCGCCATAGAGCGCACCTCCGTCGTCCTCTACGTCGTCTGCCCAAGCATAGCACGGCATGAGCATCGAGGCGCAAAGCGTAACGCAGACAGCGCGGCGAAGCACGTCGCCCACGGTCATCACCTCCTGGAAGGGGAAGGCCCCGAGCCTGCGGGGGAAGACACGGGGCCGGACGGACAATGCGGGCCGAACTGAGAGCGGCCCAGGGGCTAGCCGCGCGTGAACTTGCGCACCAGGCCCCAGACGGCGGTGATGCTGATGAAGATGGCGGCGACGCCGAGCAGGGCGGGCAGGTTAGCGCCGACCATGTCCTGGATGGAGGTGGACAGGTTGCTGATGGCGGTGCCCATCGCGGTCTTGATCGTGGTAGCTTCCATGTTCGAATCCTTTCCGAGTTATCTAAGGAGGTCACGAGCGAGCCGGAGCAGCCGGCTCACGCCAAACGCCGCCAAGCCTAGGATTATGGACAGCGAGAAGCCGAGGGGGACGGCCCCGAACAGGGATGACAGGAAGTCCAGGCACCCCGGGGGCAGGTAGAAGTCGAGGAGGTCGCCCATCTAGAGCACCAGGGCGAGGAACGCCATCACGAGCAGGGCCGAGACGGCGGGGGCGGGCAGACGCAGGACGAGGAGGCGGCAGCACAGGTCGCCGGAATCGACGCGGGCGCGCGCCCAGCAGATCACGACCTTCAGCGCCTCGTAGACGAGGAAAGCCAGAGCAAAGCCGCACAGCAGAGCAACGACAGAGAGAACGAGAAGAAGGACATCCATCACAACCTCCATTGGTCAGAGAAGGCCGACCACAGCTGCACGCCGAGGGAGAGCAGCAGGGCCAACAGGACGAAGAAGCCGGTCACGCACTGGGCGGCCTGAAGAGCCATCAGGTCGGAGACGGAGACGCCCGGCGCGCCCTCGATGGAGCCGACCGAGCGGCCCACGCCGTCGGAGGGAAGGGACAACTCCCGGGGCTCGTCGAGGCGGGCCAGCAGGTCGGAGACGGAGACGCCCAAGGCGTCCACCCCATCGCGGACGGCGGCCAGGTCATCGGAGGCTCCGACCGCCAGGGAGAGCAGGTAGGCCTCGTCTGCCATGGCTAGGCCTCGGAACCGACGTACTCAAGCTTGGTGAACTTCTCGCCGAGAAGCACATCGAAGAACATCACAAGCGGCTCGGCGATGGGAGGGACGGGAACGCCGTCGGGAAAGTTCGCCTTGAACAGGCGGGAGTCGTCGAGGTCGAAAAACGTGCCGTTGTGGTAGTCCACGTTGCGGCCGTCCTCGGCGATGAAGGAACCCTGGTTGTCCTTCAGAAGCTGGGCGCGAATCTGGATAGTCTTTGCCATCGTACATCCCTTCCATTCATCCGCACGCGCCTCGCGCGCGGCTCGGTTGAAAGGGGGCGGCCAGGATGCAACACTAGACCAAAGTCCAACCAAAAACCGGTCGCCCCCAAGGCCAGAAACAAGGCGTCCTGGCGGGACATACAATAAGATCCAAAATCGCCGCGCTGACGACAAAAACGGGCCCGAAGCGGCGCCGAAAGAGCACGGCGAAGCCCCTTAGGCCGCCAGGTAGCTCATTTACGCGTTCGCTGACCTGGTGTTTCTCTGAACCCGTGATGCGCAGGCGCCTCGTCGGCGTCGTCAACGCGGCGATATTGGCTACAATGGGCGCTCGAACCGACGACAGGAGAACCATGCCAGGCACCAACGACATCGACAGCCAGCGCAGCGGCGCGGGAACGGGCACCACCGGCGCAGCGCACGCGCCCGCGAGTTCCGACGATCGGCGCATCGCCGAGGTCGTCGCCCGGGAGCTGGGGGTGCGCCCGGCGCAGGTGAGCGCCGTCATGCGGCTGCAGGACGAGGGCTGCACCATCCCGTTCATCGCGCGCTACCGCAAGGAGGCCACCGGCGGCCTGGACGACGTGGCGCTGCGCGACCTGGACGTGCGCCTGGCCTACCTGCGCGCGCTCGAGGCGCGCAAGGCCGAGGTGCTGCGCGCCATCGACGAGCAGGGCGCCCTCACGCCCGAGCTGCGCGCCAAGGTGGAGTCCGCCGAGGTCATGCAGCGCGTGGAGGACCTGTACAAGCCGTTCCGCAAGAAGCGCGCCACCCGCGCGTCCAAGGCGCGCGACGCCGGGCTCGGCCCACTGGCCGAGCGCATCCTGGCCCAGCGCGAGGACGACGCGGCCCTCACGCGCGCGGCCGCGTCGTTCACGCGGCCCGACGCGGGCTACCCCACCGCGGCCGACGCCCTGCGCGGCGCCCAGGACATCGTGGCCGAGGCCGTCGCCGAGGACGCCGACGCCGTGGCCGAGGTGCGCGCCCTCACCCGGCGCACGGGCGCCGTCGAGGCGCGCGCCGTGCCCGGCGACGCGGAGGCCGAGCGCGGCTACGCGCCCTACTGCGACTTCTCCGAGGGGCTCGGGCGCATCCCCGGCCACCGCGTGCTGGCCCTCAACCGCGGCGAGCGCGAGGGGCACCTGCGCGTGCGGGTGCGCGCTGACGCCGACGCGGCCGTCGAGCGGCTCGAGCGCCGCGCGGGCCGGCGGCGCGGGCGCCCCTCCCCGCTTCTGGCCGACGCCGTGGCCGACGGCTACCGACGCCTCATCGCCCCGTCGCTCGAGCGCGAGGCGCGGGCCGAGCTCACCGAGCGCGCCCAGGCCGACGCCATCGCTGTGTTCGCCCGCAACGCCGAGGCGCTGCTGCTCCAGCGGCCCCTGCGCGGGGCGCGCGTCATCGCCATCGACCCGGGCTACCGCACGGGCTGCAAGGTGGCGGTCATCGACGAGTACGGCGCGCTGCTGGACCGCGCCACGGTGTTCCCCACCCCGCCCCGCAACGACGTCGCGGGCGCCAAGCGCGCGCTGGCCGACCTGGCGCGGCTCCACGGGGCGACGGTCGTGGCCATCGGCAACGGCACGGGCGGGCGCGAGACGGAGGAGATGGTGGCCGACCTCATCGCCGAGGAGGGCCTCGACCTGGCCTACACCATCGTCAACGAGGCGGGCGCGTCGGTGTACTCCGCCTCCGAGCTGGCCAGCCAGGAGCACCCCGACCTCGACGTCACCACGCGCGGGGCGCTCAGCCTGGGCCGGCGCCTGCAGGATCCCCTGGCCGAGCTGGTGAAGATACCGCCTCAGTCAATCGGCGTGGGCCAGTACCAGCACGACCTGGACCAGGCCGCGCTGGGCCGCGCGCTCGCCGGCGTGGTGGAGCGCGCCGTCAACGCCGTCGGCGTCGACCTCAACACGGCCAGCGCCAGCCTGCTGGGCTACGTGGCGGGCATCACCCCCGCGGTGGCGCGCAACATCGTGGCCTACCGCCAGGAGCACGGGCCGTTCCGCCGGCGGCGCGACTTGCTCAAGGTGCCCAAGCTGGGCCCCAAGGCCTACCAGAACTGCGCGGGGTTCCTGCGCATCCGCGGCGGGGACGAGCCGCTGGACGCCACCGGCGTCCACCCCGAGAGCTACGGCGCCGCCCGCGCCGTGCTGGCCCGGGCCGGGCTGGGCCCCGACGCCGTGGCCGCGGACGGCGCTCCGGGCATCGCTGGGCGCCTGGGCGACCTCGCGTCCCTCGCCGCCGAGCTGGGCGTGGGCGCGCCCACCCTGCGCGACATCGTGTCCGAGCTGGAGCGACCGGGGCGCGACCCGCGCGACGACGCGCCGCCCGCGCTGCTCAGCCGCGCGGTGCGCTCCCTCGACGACCTGGAACCCGGCATGGAGCTGACGGGCACGGTGCGCAACGTCGTCGACTTCGGCGCGTTCGTGGACGTCGGCGTGAAGCAGGACGGTCTCGTGCACGTGTCCAAGATGGCCGAGCGCTACGTACGCCACCCCAGCGAGGTGGTGGCCGTGGGCGACGTCGTCACAGTGCGCGTGGAGTCGGTGGACCGCGATCGCGGCCGCATCTCGCTGTCCATGGCGGCACGGTAGGAAGGAAGGCGCATGCGCACCAACGAGGATCGCAACTGGGAGCTCATCGGCAACGCGCTCGCGGCCGAGGCGCAGGGCCGCGCCCCGCGGCTGTTCTCGTCGCGGCGCACGCTGTTCGGCATCCCCTCGGCCCTCGACGAGGAGCTGGCCAAGCTGGACGCGCAGGCCGCGCGCGAGGCGTCCGCGCCGGACGCCGAGGGGGCCGGCGAGCGCCCGTCCGCGCCGCGCCCCGCGCGCGGCCCCCAGCGCGTGGAGCACAACCTCGACCCGGTGTTCGACGAGCGCTCGCGCGTGCTCATCCTGGGCACCATGCCCTCGCCGAGGTCCCGCGAGACGGGCTTCTACTACAACCACCCGCAGAACCGGTTCTGGAAGGTGATGGCCGCGCTGTTCGACGAGCCCCTGCCCACCACGAACGAGGAGAAGCGCGACCTCGCGCTGCGCCACGGCATCGCGCTGTGGGACGTGCTGGCCTCCTGCGTCATCGAGGGCGCGAGCGACGGCACCATCGCCGAGTGCGTGCCCAACGACATCGCCTGGCTCACGGAGCGCGCGCCGATCGAGGCCGTGTTCTGCACGGGCGCCAAGGCCCACGAGCTGTACCGGCGCCACTGCGAGGCCGCCGTGGGGATGGCCGCCACGCGCCTGCCCTCCACGAGCCCGGCCAACGCGGCCGCCTCGCTCGAGCACCTCATCGACGCCTACCACGCCATCCTGCCCCACGCGCGTCCCTGAGGTTGCCGGCCGCGGGGCCTACACCCCCGCCGTCATGTACATGGCGTAAAAGCAGAAGCGCACCGCGAAGCACGCGGCCAGAAGCCCGGCGCAGCACGCCCCCGCGCCCACGACGGCCCGCGCGGCGACCGCTCCCCCATCGGGATTCGCCACGTCCCCGCGGCGCGCGGCCACGGCCAGCGCGCGAGCGGTCCCCAGCAGCAGGGCCAGGGCCGCCACCGGGTAGCCCACGGCAACGAGGGGCAGGTGGGGCACCAGGTCGGACGCGCGCTGCACGGTGGTCTGGATGGCGCCCAGCGCCTCCCACTCGAGCCACAGAGCCAGGCCGTCGGCGACGCTCAGCGCGGCGGCCGCTCCCAGCACGGCGGCCGCGAACGACCGCGGCAGGCGCTGCCCTGACGCCAGCAGGCCCAGCAGGCCCACCGCCGCGCCCGGGCCGGCGGCGCCCAGCCACAGGGTGAGCGGCGCCATGGGCAGGCTCCAGGTGGGCACCGTCCCCACGGAATAGGCGAGAGAGATCATGAGCAGCGCGACCAGCCCGGTGGCGATGGCCGCCACGAGCCACGCGCGGCGCACAGCGCGGCCCAGGCGGTCGCCGAACGACAGCATCCAGTACACGCCGCCCACCGCGAGGAACCCCACCACGGCCACCACCTCGTTGGACAGGGGCGAGCGCCCCAGGCCGGCCAGCACGTACAGCGCGTTGGCCGGCGTGCCCAGGTGCGTGGCCGAGGCGATGAGCCCCGTGATGGCGATGGCGAGCGGCACCACGAGGTAGCGGCTCGCGCGGGCGGCGGCACCGTCAGGCGCCATCAGCCCGAACGCGGCCATGACCAGGTAGCCCGCGATGCCCGCGGGGGCGAGGGTGGTGAACAGGACCAGCGACAGCTCGCTGAGGGCCATCTCCATGGGATACCTCCTGGTAGGCGACGGATGCCCCCGCCGCGCAGCAGGCGGGGACGGGGGCGGGAGGGACGCAGGGCGGCAGGGCCGGGGACGCCGGATGAGGCGCCCACGCGGCCCCGCGACGATATCAGAGGGCCACGCCCATGTACAGGCCGTAGAAGGCGAACCGGATGGCCAGGACGCCCACGGCGGCCACGGCCAGCGCGGCGAGGGCCGGCACGCCGGACAGCACGCCGACGCGGGCCGGGGACGCATCCGCAGAGCCGCCGCGACGGCCCGCGACGGCCACGAGCACGCAGGCCGCCACGCCGCAGGCCGCGAACAGGCCAGCACCCTGCCACAGGCCGGGCGCCAGGGCCGAGGCCGGGCCCCAGATGTTGGCGAGCGTCCCCAGCGACGCGCCCTGCAGGGCCGCGCCGGCCAGGGCGGTCAACACGCCCAGGGCCGCCAGGCCGGCGGTCGCCAGCACCGCCGGGCGGGGCAGCGCCACCTTGGCGAGCGCGCACTGCGCCGCGCCCAGGGCCGCGCCTCCCAGCCACGCGCAGCCGAGCTGCTGCAGCACAGTGCCCGGGCCGTCCCACGTGGGGATGGTGGCGATGGCGTAGGCCAGCCCGCACGACGCGGCCTGGGCCACCGATCCGACGGCCAGCACCACCAGAAGGACCGTGCGCGCCCCACCCGAGGAGGGCAGCTTGCCCGCCAGCGCCAGGGCCCAGTAGGCCAGCGCCACCACGGCGAACGCCACGGTCACCGCCAGCTCGTTGGAGAGCGGCGAGGTTCCCACGCCCGTGAACACGTACAGCGCATGGGAGGGGTCGGCCAGGTGCAGGAAAGCCGCGCCCATGCCCAGGGCCATCACGACGGCCGGCAGCGCCGTCCAGCGGTCCAGGCGGCGGGCCGCCTCGGCGTCGGGCCTCACCGCGATGAACACGTAGGCCAGCACGATGAAGGACGCCGCCGCCATGGGCGCCAGCGTGGTGAACAACGCGAGTGGCGCATGCTCGAGTCCGGCTGCCATCTACCTCACCTCCGACTCATTGGCCACGCGGCAGGCGGTCGAGCCGCTGGGCTGCGACGCGTGGCAGGGCTTGACGTACAGGTTGGGGCGCGTGAGCGCCGGGTCGGGCAGGGGTGCCACGGCGGCGCGCTCGCCCTCGCGGGGCAGCTCGTCCACCGGGGCCAGCTCAAGGGCGCGCATGGAGCAGGCCTCCACGCAGATGGGCGCCTTGCCCTCGGCCACGCGGGACGCGCAGCCGTCGCACTTGGACGAGTGCCCGGCCTCGCGGTCGACGGCGGGGTTGCCGTACGGGCAGGCCATGGCGCAGTACCCGCAGCCGATGCAGCGGTGCTCATCGACGGTGACCAGGCCGTTGTCGCGCTTGGCCATGGCCCCGGTGGGGCACACCCGCGCGCAGGCCGGGTCGTCGCAGTGCTGGCAGGCGAACGACGTGTAGTAGGTGTAGCCGTCCGTCGTCCAGCAGCCGCGCTCGTCCTGGGACCAGCCGCCGCCCTCCAGCTCGTAGACCCGGCGGTAGGTCTGGCCCTCACGCAGGTCATGGTAGTCACGGCAGGCCGCCTCGCACGTCTTGCACCCGGTGCAGCGGGAGGCGTCGAAGTAGAATCCGTACTGTGTCATGGCTTAGCCCTCCACCTTCTCCGCCTGGCCGACGCAGCTGTGCTGCCCGGTGCCCTTCGATATCACGTTGGGATGGCGGCTGCACAGCGTGTTGATGCAGCCGCCCCGGTCGATCCGGTCGCCCTCGGCGTCCGCACGATGCCACGCGCCCTGAGGCACCGTCACCACGCCGGGCATGATGCGGTTGGTCACCTTGGCGTCCATGACCATCTCGCCCTGGTCGGTGCGCAGAAGCATCGGCTCGCCGTCGGCGATGCCGCGCGCCTCGGCGTCCAGCGGGTTGATCCACGCCTGGAACTTCGCCACCTCCCGGAGGGCCTCGTTGTTGGCGTAGCTGGAGTGCGTGGTGGCCTTGGTGTGGAACGCCGTGATGATGAGCGGGTGCTCGTCATCGGTGGACTCGGGGCCGTCATGGCCAGGGAAGTAGGCCGGGATGGGATAGAGGACGTCCCCCTCGGGCAGCTCCCACTCGGCGGCGAACTCCGCCAGCTCGGGGGCGTACACCTGGATCTTGCCCGTGGCCGTCGACAGCGGGTTGGCCACGGGGTCGAGGATGAAGTCCTCAGTCTTCTCGGCGACGGGCATGTCCTCCTTGTAGATGCCGCGCTCGAGCATCTCGTCGAACGTGGGGATCTGCGGCTCGTCCTCGCGCAGCTCGTTCCAGAGCCGCTCGCACCAGTCGCGGCGCGTCAGGCCGCCCTCGGAGTACTCGTCGTAGACGCCCAGGCGCTTGGCAAGCTCGCCGCACACCTCGTACACCTCGCGGCGCTCGTAGGGCGCGTCGTAGATCGGCTGGCCCAGCCACAGGCCCAGCGAGTCGTTGCTCTCGCCGGCGGCCGACAGCGTCCACGTCTCCTGCGGGGTCAGGTCGGGCAGCACGATGTCGGCCCAGTTGCACGAGTCGGTCCAGTTCACGTCGTACTGGATGATGAACTCGCACAGGCTCTCATCGCGCAGGATGTCGGTGGTGTAGTTGATGTCGCCGTTCTGGTTGGCCATCATGTTGTTGCCGTAGTTCACGAGCATCTTGATGCCCACGGGCAGCGCGTCGGCGCCGCGGATGCCGGCGTTTCGGGCCGTGAGGGCACTGCCGTGCTTGATGGCCTCGGGCCACAGGTACTGCGGGAACTTGATCTCGACGGGGTTCTTGCCGGTGGGAAGCGTCGGCAGGTCGAAGCCGCCGTTGCCCTCGCGGGCGCCGGAGTTGGTGTGGGGCTTGCCCACCTGGCCGACCATCTGGGCCAGCAGCATGATGGAGCGGGCCGCGTAGTCGCCGTTGGTGTGGCGCTGCGGGCCCCAGCCCTGGGCGATGAAGCAGGGCTTGGCCTCGGCGATCTCGTGGGCGAGCGCCACGATGCGCTCCTCGGGGACGCGCGTGATGGCCGCGGCCCACGCCGGCGTCTTCTCCACGCGGTCGTAGCCGGTGCCCATGACGTAGGCCGTGTACGACGAGTTGGCCGGCGCCCCCTCGGGCAGCGTCGCCTCGTCGAAGCCGACGCAGTACGTGTCGAGGAACTCGTGGTCCACGAGGTCCTTCTCGATGAGCTCGTGGGCGATGCCCGCCACGAGCGCCGCGTCGGTGCCGGGCAGGATGGGGATCCACTCCACGTCCTGGTTGGTGGCCAGCTCGCTGCGGCGGTAGTCGATGGTGATGATGCGGCAGCCCTTCTGCTCGCGGGCCACGTTGAGGTCGTAGCCGGCGCCGTCGCCGCCCATGCGCGTGTCGTTGGGCGCGTCGCCGAACAGCACGACCAGCTCGCCGGGGGCCAGCGTCTTGAACGAGCGCGACGCCCAGTTCTTGCCGTAGGTGTAGGGCAGCGCGCCGAAGCTGATGGCCGCGCTCGAGTAGCTGCCGTAGCGCGTCACCTCGCCGCCCAGCAGGTTGAACAGCCGGAAGAACGGGTTGTTCATCATGATGTTCTGCTCGACGCCCGAGCACTCCTGGATGAAGATGGCCTCGTTGCCGTAGGTGTCGCGGATGCGCGTGAACTCGCTCGCGATGGTGTCGAGCGCCTCATCCCAGCTGATGCGCTCGTACTGGCCGTCGCCGCGCCGGGTGCCCGGCACGCGGCGCATGGGGTAGTTGAGCCGCTCCTCGCCGGTCAGCCACGCCTTGATGGAGCGGCCGCGCAGGCAGGCGCGGGCCTGGAACCCGCCGAAGGACGGGTCGCCGGTGTTGTCGGACTCGACGTAGGCGATCTCGTCGCCGTTCATGTGCACCTGCAGCACGCACGCGCCACCGCAGTTGACGTGGCAGTGGGTCCAGACGATGCGCTCGCCCTCCCCCTCGGCCGCGAGCGCCTCGCCCGGGGCCGCCGCGGCCGTCGCCGCGATGCCGCCCGTCGCCGCGAGCGTGCCGGCGGCGCCGGCGGCCCTCATGAACGAGCGGCGGTCCATGGTCGCGAACTTCTCCGCCATGTGAACCTTCCTTTCCTCTCCCGGGCCGCGTCGCGCCCGGCGGCGCGGGGCCCTCCCCCAGGGCCGACATGCCGTTGCGCGCCGTCCCCCGATGGGCCCATCTTAGGCCCCTCGGAGCAAAAAGCGTGTCACCAGATTCTGGTGTATTTTGAGTTTTGCCTGTTCAGAAGCGTGCCAATAGGCGATTTGCCTCACCCGCCCCCTCCCGGGCCGCGCGGGCGCCTGGTAGAATCTAGCCATCCGGCCCGCAGGGGGAGGCCGGGGTTCGGGCGCGGCGCGGGCCGCGGGGAGGCAGGGTCGTCATGGGGGAGCTGAGGAAGCTGAGGCCGGACGTGCCGAGCTTCGGCTACGCCACGGTGCTCTCCATCAACGCCACGTCGGTGTGGGGCGGCGTGTTCCCCTACCTGCCGGCCGCCTGCCAGACCGAGCTCGTGACCATCGGCTTCTACATCTGCCAGCTGCTGGCGTTCTCGCTGTCGTTCGCCGGGTGGATGGCGCTGGCGTGGGCCCGCCCCGGCGTGGCGCGCTCGCGCGGGGTGCTCCCCTTCGCCGTGCCGCTGTGCGCGGGCCCGCTGTGCATGGTGTCGGCGATGTACCTGTCCGCCGCGGCGCTGCCCCTCATCGTGCTGGCGGCGCTGCTCATCGGGTTCGGGCTGGCCGGGTTCATGGTCAGCTGGCAGCGCGTCTTCGCGGCGCTCGGGTCGACGGAGGGCAACCTCGCCCTCATCAAGGGCACCGCCGGGTCAGCCGGGCTCTACCTGCTCATCTGCCTGGTGCCCCCGGCGCTCACGGCCTACCTGCTGCCGCTCATCATCGTCCCGCTGGCGGGGCTGTGCCTGTGGATGGCGCTGCACGCGCTCGACGAGGGCCAGCCCATGTTCGAGGACTCCCCGCGCGACCACGCCGCGGTGTACCGCAACGCCCTGCGGGAGAGCGTGCCGCCCGCCCTGGGCGTGGGCGCGCTCGGGTTCGTCGCGGGCGCCATCCGGTTCATCGCCATCACCCACCAGGGGCTGCTCAGCGCCATCAACATCCTGTCGATGGTGGCGCTGTTCGCGGTGGTGGCCGTCTTCTACGGCCTGTGGCGCCGCCGGACGCTGCGCGTGAGCCTGGGGGCGGTGTTCAGGGTGCTGTTCCCGCTGGTGGCCGTGTGCCTGGTGGTGATGCCCTTCGTGGGCGAGGCCTTCACCAACCTCGGCTTCGGGCTGGCCAACGGCTGCTTCATGCTGTCGTGCCTGTTCATGATGATGCACTGCGGGCAGCTGTCCCGCGACAGCGGCATCAACCCCATCCTCATCTACGGGTTCTACGGCACGCTGGCCTACAGCCCCCAGATCCTGGGGTACCTGGTGGGCTACGCGTCGGGTATCGAGTCGCAGTGGGGCGTGGGGCAGTTCTCGTTCGTGTCGCTCGCGTCGCTGTTCGCGCTGCTGCTCGCGGCGCTGTTCGGCCTGCACGGCATCGCCGGCCGCAGCCGCCGCGATGCCGGCGACCTGGAGCTGCTCACGCTCGCCGGACACGCCGGGCCGGCGCCGGCCGCCGTCGGTCCCGCGGCGGGAACCCCTGCTTCCCCGCCCGCGCCTGATGAGGCGCCGCCCGACGCGCTGGCCTGGCGCTGTGCCCAGGTGGGGCGCGACTACGGCCTGTCCACCCGCGAGGTGGAGGTCATGGAGCTCATCGCCCGCGGCCACACCGGCCCCGCCATCGCCGAGCGCCTGTTCATATCCGAGAACACCATGCGCACCCACAACAAGCGCATCTACGCCAAGCTCGACGTCCACAAGAAGCAGGAGCTGCTGCAGCTCATCGAGTCGTACGTCTGAGGACGACGGTATTGTGGCCGATTTCGCGCCGTTTTCGCCGCGGGGCGCGACTCATAGCCGTCGGAGGGTGGCATTTCCCCAGGTCGCGCTAATCTGAGATCGGATGGAACTCGAGGAAGGCGGCTCAGCCGAGAGCATCGGGACGATAAAGACGCAAAATGGCGCGAAAACGTCCACCGCCACCCGCCCACCACGCTTCCCCAACGTTGCGGCTAGACCCCAGTTAAGCCCCAGATTCCCCACGGCGTCCCCCACGACAGGGCCGGGCGCTAGCATGGGGTGGTAGGAACCGGACAGGAGGGCGATGACCATCATGGCGAAGGACAGGCAGCGCGAGCGCGAGATCGTCAAGGCGAGCGCGGTGGGCATCGGCGGCAACCTGCTGCTCGTCGCGTTCAAGCTGGCCGTCGGCTTCGCGTCCAACTCCATCGCCATCGTGCTGGACGCCGTGAACAACGCCACCGACGTCATGTCGTCGGTGGTCACCATCGTGGGCACGAAGCTAGCCGGGCGCCGGCCCGACCGCCACCACCCCTTCGGCTACGGCCGCATCGAGTACCTCACCTCCGTCGTCATCGCCGCCATCATCCTGGCCGCGGGCATCGTGTCGCTGCGCGAGTCGGTCGTCAAGATCATGCACCCGGCCGAGACGAGCTACTCCGCCGTCACCATCGGCGTCATCGTGGCCGCCATCGTCGTCAAGGTGGCGCTCGGCCTGTACTTCCGCCGCGCCGGGCGCGCCACCCGCTCGGAGGCGCTCGTGGCCTCGGGCATCGACTCCGACTACGACGCCGTGCTGTCGGCCGGCACGCTGGTGGTGGCGTTCGCGCAGAACGTCTTCGACGTCAACATCGACGGTGCGGTGGGCCTCATCATCTCGCTGGTGGTCATCAAGGCCGGCGTGGAGGTGCTGCGCGACGCGGTGAGCCCCCTCATCGGCGACCGCGAGGACGAGGGGCTCGTCAGTCGCATCGAGGCCTACGTCACGTCGTTCGACGGCGTGCGCGGCGCCTACGACCTCATCCTGGACAACTTCGGGCCCAACGAGGTGGTCGGCTCGCTGCACATCGAGGTGGACGATGACATGACCGCCCGCCAGATCCACCTGCTGACCCGCCGCATGGCCGAGGGGCTCTACGACAAGTTCGGGTTCGTGGCCACCATCGGCGTCTACGCGTCCAACACCACCGGCGAGTTCGCGCCCATGCGCGCCGCGCTGCAGCAGATAGCCGACGAGCACCCCGCGGTGCTGCAGGTGCACGGCTTCTTCGTGGACGAGGAGGCCAAGACGGTCTACTTCGACCTCGTCATCCAGTTCAAGGTGGACCCGGAGGCCGTGCGCGACCAGGTGGTGGGCGCCATGGAGAAGCGCTACCCGGGCTGGCGCTTCGACGTGGTCATCGACGCCGACTACGAGGACTGAGGCGCGCCCGAGGCGCGCGGGTCGGGAAGGCGTGTCGGGAGGCAGGGCTGCAGGGAGCACCCCCCCAGCAAGACTTCATGTGATATACCACAGAAAGTGAATTCGCAGCGAGGAGGCGCCCGAAAGCCCGG
>JAAWAY010000071.1 GCA_022792415.1 Eggerthellaceae bacterium
CCCTCGATGTGGAAGGTGTTGTAGCGGCTGTAGTACTCCGGCACGTTCTGGTAGTCCGGATGGTACTTGAAGATGTACTCGCCGTAGATGGTCTCGCGGTTGCGGGTCTCGGAGTACATGCGGTTGATGGACACGCCGTTGCCGATCATCGCGAACGGGTCGCGGGTGAAGTACAGGTTGGGCATGGGCGCGCAGACCAGCTTGGAGGCGTCGCTGACGAGGTCGACCAGGGAGTTGCTCTTGTCAGTGTGCAGCTCCTGCAGGTTGATGCCGGCCATCGTCTTGAGCACGAGCTCCTTGTTGGTGGGGTAGTTGTCGTTCAGGTAGTCGTAGATGATCTTCTGATAGCGATCGGTGCGGATGCCCGCCTCGAAGATCCACTGCTTCAGGAACTTCTCGCGGAGCTCCGGGTACATGTCCAGGACCTCAGCCATCAGGTCTTCCAGGTACACGACTTCGACGCCCTCGTTGCGCAGGATCTCTGCGAACGCGTCATGCTCTTCTTGGGCGACCTTCAGGAACGGAATGTCGTCGAAGAGAAGCTCTTCAAGCGTGTTGGGAGTGAGGTTGAGCAGCTCATCACCTGGTCTGTGCAGCAGAACTTTCTTTAGGGGCATGATCTCGCTTGGTACGTTCACACCAGCCATAAAGAGCCCTCCTATCCATTGTCTAGATGATTTCCATTGCCGCCTCGGCGGTGCGCGCGGCGTCCCGCGACACACGTGTCTCAGCGACTCCAAGATGCCACTAAACGGACGCGGCGAGGCCCTGGGGCGCGTTGCTTTGGGCATTTGGAACCCCCGCGACACCTCGGCGTTACCCGATGGTGAGGGGCTTCCGCCCAAGCTGGACGGCCCCGGGACGATCCCGCACGCGGCGTGACGTCCTGGTCATTACGTTGCCTATTGTAGGGTGCAGTTCTCAAGATTAATATGTGCATGATGACTGACTATTTTTGATTTATTTGGTAATTTGGCACATAGCAAAACCGTTGAGCGACACCAAAGACTACGCGTGGAAACAAAATGGAAACAATGGCTGAAGGAGGCCGACCGTGCAGTTCCCGCTCGATATTCTTACCGGATATCTACACGAGCACGGCTTCGCCGTGCTCAAGGATCCCAAGCATCCCAAGTCTCAGTTCTCATGGGTGTCGGCCTTCCCGGACGACGACGCTCCCCTGCCCGCTGACATCGTGCGCGTCACGAGCGGCCGGGACGCCGACGGGGACGGCAGGGCCCACGCGGGGCGCATCATCGTGCTCGGCCCCGAAGAGGATCCGCCGGCCGTCCCCGCCCTGGGCAATGAGGACATCCACGTGCGCTGCCCCCTCTCCCCCGCCGCGCTGGCCGACCGCATCCAGCGCTACCTCATGGCCATCATCCAGTGGAACGACGAGATGGGCGACATGCTGGAGGAGGGCTGCATCACCCAGGACCTGCTCAAGGCGTCCGAGCCGGTGCTGCGCTGCTACGTGGCGCTGTCGGACTCCACGTTCTCCTACATCGCCCACACCCCCAACATCGCGCCGCTCGACGAGCGCAGCGCCTACTTCATCTCCCACGGCCACTACAGCCCCGACAGCATTCGCCTGGCGCGCGAGCGCGGCCTCATGCGCACCTGGGAGACCCAGGAGTGGACGGCCATCGGCACGGGCAGCTCCTCGGGCCTTCTGCCCTACCCCTCGCTCAACCGGGTCATCCGCCTGCACGGCTCCTACGCGGCGCACCTGCTCATGGTGTCGCCCGTGGCCATATCGGCCTCGCAGGTGTTCCTGTTCAACCTGCTGGCCCGCAAGGTGGAGGCCTGCCTGGAGCGCCACTGGCGCCTGGAGAACCCCCTGGAGCAGAGCTACACGTACTTCCTCAAGGAGATCCTGCTGGGCAACGCCTACGACGAGGCCCAGCTGGCCGAGCGCGCCGAGCTCCACGGGCTGCCCCCGACGGGCATCTTCGAGCTGTGCCTGGTGGACAGCTCGCGCCAGGCCGGGTCCCCCAACTACTTCGCCAAGATGATCCTGGAGGCGTCCCCGTCCTGCAAGGTGGCCCTGAGCGGCTCGCGGGTGGCCGTGCTGCTGTGCGCGCCCGACGATCGGCGCGGCCGCATCGCCGGTTTGGAGGAGCAGGTGTTCGAGCTGGTGCACCGCCTGCGGCTGGAGGTGGGCGTGTCCGAGCGGTTCTCGCACCTGGGCCAGGCGGCGCTCGCGCTGGAGAAGGCGCGCGTGGCGCTGAAGTACGGGCGGCGCATCTCGCGGCGCTACCTGGCCTTCGACCCGCCCGGCGCCGGCACCGAGGAGGTGTTCCGCTTCAGGCGCTACTTCCCCTACTACGCCACCGACCCCTACGCGCACGCCGAGAAGTTCGTCGCCAAGCTGCTGGCCTCCCCCACCCCGCTGGCGAAGCTGCGCGAGGCCGACCGGGAGCGCGGGACCAACGACTACGAGATCCTGCGCGTGTACCTGCGCAACGAGGGGCGCGCGGGCGCGGTGTGCGACGCGATGCACCTGCACCGCAACACGCTGGCCTACCGCCTGGAGAAGATCCGCGCGCTCATCGGAGCCGACCTGGACGACCCCGACCTGCGCATGTACCTGCGCGTGCTGTACCTGCTGGGAGCCTAGGACGCCCCGGGCAGGCGGCGCGTCGCGAGGCCCTCGCGGATTATTCACCCGGCCTGCCCGCGCGGCGCGGGTACTTCGGGTATAATCCCATTCGCACTGCGGGCGTAGTTCATCGGTAGAACCGCAGCCTTCCAAGCTGCTGAGGCGGGTTCGACTCCCGTCGCCCGCTCCATGAGCGCACGAGGGCGGCCAGGTCATATGACCTGGCCGCCCTTTCTCGTTTGCGCCCCTCGTCAGTCCCGCGCGCCGGGCACCTGGGCCGGCGACGCGGCCTGCTCCCTCATCTTCGCGATGAGCGCCAGCACGTCCTCGTCGTCGCAGTCGGCGCGCCGCCCGGCGAAGTAGGTGATGCGGGCCGTCTCGTCCGCCAGGGGCACCGTCACCATGTCGTCGTAGGTCGCCAGGATGAGGCTGTGCTGCATCATGGGCGTGATGAAGCACACGTCGGTCTTGTTCACGTTGAGGTAGTACTCCTCGAGGTTGGACGCGGGCCAGATGTTGGGCAGGTGGGCGCGATCCTTGGGCTTGTTCTCGGCGTCGAGGATGCTCACGATGGCGAACCTGAAGTCGTCAAAGGAGCGGTTCGCGGGGAAGAGGATGTTCCACTCGCACACCTCCTCGACCGTCGTCGCCTCCTTGGAGGCGAGGGGGTGGTCCCGGTGCACCCACACCAGCAGGGGAACCGACGTGATGGGCTCCAGCGTCAGCCCCATGGCGGATGCCTCGGCCACGAGCTGGTCGGCGTTGCAGGCGGCCCGCGTGGTGGCCACGTCCACGTAGCCCTCAGCCAGAAGGTCGAGGGCGCGCTTCGACTTCTTGGACACGAATATCACGTCCCGCTGGTCGAGCTGGTCTCCCAGCGAGGCGACGGCGCGGAAGAGGATGCTCGCGATCTCATCCTGGAACAGCGGCTCGAGCACCGAGAGCTTCTCGACGTTGCCCATGCGCCGGCACTGCTCGAGCGCGGTCTCGTGCTCGAAGATCATGTTGCAGACGGCGTTGAGGTAGCGCCTTCCGGCCCGGGTGAGGTGCGTCTTGCGCGTGTCGGTGAACAGCTTGAACCCGATCTCGTTCTCCAGCTGGGCCATGTGCTTGCTGAGGTTGGGCTGGGTGATGTTGAGTTCCCGCGCCGCGTCGGAGAAGCTCAGGCAGTGGGCTATCTCGCGGAACTCCTTAAGGTACTCATACCGCATGGCTCCCCCCTTGGGCGTGAACGGCACGGTGGACTTCCATTCTAGCGCATGGGCGGCTCGCCCCGGCTCGGCAGAACGGGCCGGGGCGAGCCGCGCCCTAGGGCCGATCGGGGGCGGGCAGGCCGTCCTCCCGCTCGCGCTCGCGCATGATCCGGTCGTTCTCGCGCACCTTCTTGCGCATGATGAGGCTGAGCGACACGTAGATGGCGATGGTGAGGGGCGCGGCCAGCGCGCAGGGGACGGGCAGGACGCCGTTCGCGTACAGGACCGTGGACACGGCGGTCGACACCGTGATGGTGATGAGGCCGCGCCAGTTGACGGCCTCGATGTACTTGAGCGACACGATGCCCTGGGAGCCGATGTGCAGCTTTCCGCGCACGATGTAGTAGTCGGTGATGAGCAGGAAGCACCATGACATGGTGAGGATGCTCCCGAAGCTCATGAAGGCGTTCACCTGGTCGAGGATGTTGCCGAAGATGAAGGCGAGCCCGATGACGTTGACGGCCACCACGGCCACGGGCCAGGGCAGCTGGATGCCGAACAGCGAGTCGAACAGGTTGGAGATGGCGTTGGAGCTGCTGATGGAGTTTGAGGCCTCAACCTTGAGCTGCGACAGGCAGATGATGATGAGACCGGCCAGGCCGAGGGAGAGCACGAAGGTGATGCCGGGGTTGGTGATGGCGGCGTTGGCCGCGCCCGCGGCATCGTAGCCCAGTCCCAGGAAGTAGTCGAACGACACATCGAACCCGTAGTAGGCAAGCAGCGCGCCGAACACGTAGGTGAGCACGGCGAAGACGCTCCCGACCACGGAGATGACGGTGACGTCGCTCTCCTTGCGGGCGAAGCGCGTGAAGTCGGAGGAGAACAGGGCCATGAGCCCCGAGGTCATGATGGAGTAGTTGACGGCGTAGAAGAAGCCCTCCATCGGGCTGACGCCGGGCATGAGCGGCCCGTGCGTGAAGGCGTCGCCCAGATCGCCGGCCACGGCGATGCTGCCGGCGACGAACAGCAGCGCGACGAACAGCAGGGCCACGAACACCAGGTTGAACCGCGCGATGATCTTCATGCCGAACAGGGATATGAGGATCCAGCACAGCGATATGCCCACGAACAGCGCGTCGCGCAGCACCGGGTCAGTCCACCCCAGGTAGTAGAGGATGGCATTTCCCAGCTGCACCGTGCCGATGGCCAGCACGCCCACTAGGAGAAATATCCATATGATCGAGTCGAGCGCGGAGCCCTTCGTCCCGAAGACGTAGAGGCGGGATGTGACGTTGCTCGGAAGTCCCTCACGATAGGCGATCCTTCCCACGAGGTTGGTCAGCACGATGCTGAGCACGAACATGATGAGGGCGGCCCCCAGGCCGAGGGTGCATCCGGCGTAGAACGCGACGATGCCGCCGCCCATGAGCTTGGTCAAGCTGGACACGACCCCCGAGAGGATGGCGGCGATTCCCGACCAGCCCAGCTTCTTGTTCTCGGGCACCCTCTCGAACAGGGAGACCTGCTCGGTGGAGGAGCCCGTGGAGCGTGGAGGCGTCATGATGGTTCCTTTCTGCCCGCCCGGGAGGCGGGCGTGGAAGAGGGTAGGCGCGGGCAGGGTGACATCCCGCCCGCGCCCCGTCGTCGGCGTGCTAGATGATGCCGACGTTGGCCATCAGGATCATGACCACGAGACCGGCGGTGCAGGCGCCAATGGATATCGCGAGGTTGTGCTTGTAGGCGTTGCGATGGGTGAGGCCCATGGCGGCGAACATGCCGAACATGGCGCCCGAGTTGGGCAGCGCCCCGCCGATGCCGGCGGCGGTCGCCACGATCTTGGCTAGGGCGGCCGGATCGACCCCGCTCGCCAGGTAGGGGTCGATGAAGTTCTGGGCGATGATGCCGACCGCGCCCGAGCCCGACCCCATGATGCCGCCGAGCATGGCGGCGAGGGTGGCGGCGGATACGTAGGTGCCGCCCGGCATGTTGAAGATGGCGTCCTGGATGACCGAGAAGCCGATGGCCGCGGAGGCGACAGCGCCCACGCCGACGGCGGCGGAGGTGAACACGGCCGGGCCGAGCGAGTTCTTGGCGCCCACGCCGAGGACCTCGCGCTGGGAGTCGATGAACCGGTTGAACAGCACCATGCACAGCACCACGGCCACCACCATGCCCACGTAGACGACGTTCTTGACGCCGAGGGCCGACCCGATGAGGATGATGGCGATCATCGCCACCAGCGGGGCCAGCGAGGCGAGGAGGCCGGGAGTGGGCTTGCTCTCGTCCCGGACGGCGGCGGCATCGCCGGACACCTCGTACACCTCGCCGCGCGCCTCGCAGCGCTTCAGCGCGAACTTGATGTAGACGCAGGACAGCGCGATGCAGACGAGCGACCCGACGATGCCCATGATGGGCGCGGAGGCCAGGGACACACCGCACATGTTGGTCGCGTTGATGTTGGCCACCGACGGGACGCCGGGGATCATGGCCATGGTGAAGGCACCGGCGCCCAGGGTCCACGAGGCGTTGAACAGGTGCCAGGGGACGACGCACTCGCGGAACATCACGCGCGCCAGCGGGATGACCGCGAACATGGCGACGAACATGGACACGCCGCCGTAGGTGAGCAGCGCCGCCACGGCCGCCACGCCCAGGAGCATGAGGTAGGGGCTCTTGGTGCCGATCTTGCTCATGATCGCCTGGGCGATGGACTTGGCGGCACCCGAGTCGTCCAGGTACTGGCCGAGGATGGCCGAGAACAAGAAGATGAGCATGTTGCTCCGGATGAAGCTCGCCAACCCCGACGAGTAGGAGCTCTCGGTCCCCAAGATGGAGGACGCGAGGTCCATGCCGTTGGTGAGAATGATGATGACGGCGGTGATGATGGACGTGACGAGGACGTTGTAGCCCTTCATCGCCGCGATGACGAAGAAGATGAGTCCGGCGAAGATGCCGATGACCCCAATCCATTCCATAGGTTTCCCCTCTCTTCCTTCCCCTATGAGCGGGCCCGTGCCGAAACGGCACGGGCCCTCGATCTCGCTATCGTGCGCTACTCGCCCTTCGGGGCGCCGGGCGCCTTGGGAGCGTTGGGGGCGCCGGGGGCAGCCGGGGCGCCGGGGGCGGCGGGCATGCTGGGCATGGCCATGCGCTCGGGGAGCTTCTTGCCGCACTCGGGGCACACGGTCGCCTCAGGCTCGTGGAGCGCGCCGCACTCGGGGCACTTGGAGACGGCGGCAGCTGGCCTAAAACACATGATGGTTCCTTTCTCTCTTGACGGGCGCCGTCGGGCGCCCGCCCTTGTCTACTCGATGGTGAACAGCACCATCTTTGCCTTGCCGGCAGCACGCTCGGCGAGCTCGTCGACCGGGCCGTACTCGATCACCTTCGCGTTGCAGTGGTGCACGCAGGTGGGCAGCTTGCCCTCGGCCGTGCGCTCGGCGCACAGGTCGCACAGCGCGGTGGGGATGGGCACGTGCGTGTACTCCCACACGTCCGGCGCGATCTCGCGCGGGCCCATGGTGTGCAGCTCGATGCCCCACTGGCCCTTCTTGAAACCGTGCTCCGTCTTGCAGGACATCTCGCAGACGTGGCAGCCGTAGCAGTACTCGTAATCGATCAGAAGTCCGTTCATTGGTATCGCATCCCTTCGCTACTCGGCCTTGTAGATCTTGCAGAGCTGGGTCTTCTTGGGCGACGCGTAGCTGGAGGGGCCGCACTGGCACTGTGACGTCAGCTGGTTCGCGTTGGACTCGCACACGCCGTAGAGCGACGGGGCGTTGGGATCCTTCTCCGGGAACCACCACGCATGCTCGGCGTTGAGCGTGCCCTTCAGCACGCCATCGGAGAGGTTGGCGCGGAACTTCGCCTTGCCGTACTGGTTCTCGAGCCAGATCCAGTCGCCCTGCTCGATGCCCTCGCGGGCGGCGTCCTCCGAGTTCATGTCTACCAGCGGGTCGGGGTGGAACTCGCGCATGGAGGCGAGGTTGCGGTGCTCGGAGTGGAAGAACTCCCAGCTGCGGCGGCCGGTTGACAGGATGTAGGGCATCTCGGCGAACAGCTCGGGGGTGGACACGGGGCTCGTCGGGGGCTCCTCGTACCACGGCAGCGGCTCCAGGCCCACGCCGTAGTACATCGTGCTGAAGAACTCGATGCGGCCGGTGTTGGTGTCGAAGCCGGGCTGGCCGTCGGGGCGTAGCTCGCCGGTCTCGTGGCGGTTGTAGTGGCGCTCGGGGTAGACGATCACCTTCTCGCGCAGCTCGTCGAGGTGGTAGCGCTTGCCGTTGGGGAACTCCTCGGTGTTGACGTCATGCGCCAGGAAGTCCATGAACTCGTACGTGTCCTTCCAGGGGAAGCGCTCGGGGTGCAGGCGCTTGCCGATCTCGAACACCTGCTGCTCGTCGGAGCGGCAGTCGCCGTACGGCTCGCAGGCCTGGGTCATGGAGCGGGTCGGGCCGAACCAGTCGCGCAGGCCGAAGCGCTCGGGGCCGAAGGCCGCCGGCAGGAACAGGTCGGCGAAGGCCATGGCCGTGGGCTGCATGTAGACGTCGGAGACCATGATGAACCGCACGTTGTCGAACAGCTTGAGCATGCGGTTCTGCTCGTCGGCCATGCAGGCGAGGAAGTTGGTGGCCTGGAACCACATCATCTTCATCTGGAACGGCTCGTTGGTCTCCAGGCACTTCACCATCTCGTCGGGGGACGCGTAGCCGCCGTTCGGGCCGCTGCGGAAGGGGTACACGCCGAAGCCGACGCGGTCCTTGTAGAGGTCGGGGTCGATGTTGTCGATCTTATAGCACCAGTCGTCGATGTCGTAGGGCAGGTCGACGTGGTAGCCGCGGGCCGCGACGATGGTGCCGCCCGGCTTCTCGATGGAGCCCGTGAGCACCTCGGCGGCGAGCACCGCGTGGGCCGCGCCGACGCCGCACTGCTGCTCGTCGAGCACGAGGCCCCACTTCAGGGCGGAGGTGCCGCCCGTGGCCCAGAAGCGGGCAGCGCGCGCGATCTTCTCGGCGGGCACCCAGGTGATCTCCTCGACGCGCTCGAGCGGGTACTCAGCCGCGCGGGCCTTGAGCTCGTCGAAGCCGTAGGTCCAGCGCTCAACGAAATCGTGGTCGTAGAGGTCCTCCTGGATCATCACGTTGATGATGCCCAGGGCCAGGGCGCCGTCGGTGCCGGGGCGGGGCTGCAGGAACACCTCGGCCTTGGCGCCCAGCCACGTGACGCGGTGGTCGACCACCATGAGCTTGGAGCCGCGCTTGATGCAGTCGGACATCAGCGGCGGGTAGAAGCCGTCCGACATGGCCTGGAAGGGCTCGTGGCCCCACACGACGATGATGTCGGGGATCTTGTAGGCCGGGTTGTCGAAGTGATCCGGGAAGAACTGGCTGACGTCGGCGTCGACCGTGCCGCCGCACAGCATCTGCATGGCGTGGATGCGGGGGATGTAGCAGGCGTCGCCGCTCTGGAAGCCGCACATCACGTTGGGGGAGTCGAAGCACGCGTAGGCGGCCACGACCTTGTGCCACATCATGTTGCGGCCCGTGCCACCGTGGACGCTGATGGCGCGGCCGTTGCCGTCCTCTTCCCAGATCTGGCGGACGTTCTGCTCGATGAGGTCATAGGCCTCATCCCAGGTGATGGGCTCCCACTTGTCGAGACCGCGGTCCTCGCGAGCGCGCTTGAGCGGCGTGGTGACGCGGTCCTTGTGGTACATGGCCTCCGGCAGCGCAAAGCAGCGCATGCACAGGCGGCCGTTGGTGACGGGGCTCTGCGGGTCGCCCTCGACCTTCACCAGCTTGCCGTCCTTATCCGTGTAGAACAGGATGCTGCAGCCGCAGTGGCAGCCGGGCGCGGACCACTGGGTGGAGCGGGTGACGGTGAGGTCCCCCTCCTTCCACTGCCACTCCTTCTTATAGACTTGTTCGTTGAAATCGCTGCTGTCCATTAGACAACCTCCTCGTCATCGGTCAGAGCGCAGCGGGCCGTCCCCGGCATGGCGCCGTGGTGGTCTCTTCGATCTGACCTGGATGATTTCTCTCGAGAAGCGTCTCTGGGATCCCTCGATGCGTGCCCCTCGGCGCCCATGGTATCAGCGGGCCGCGGAAGGGAGAAAATACTGTTTTGGAAGCAGCCTCGTCAAAAGGGAATACACTTCATGCGCTTTGGGCACCGAGGCCGGGCATCGGCCTGCCCGGCCGGGCGCGACCCCGGGCGCAGGCGTGCCGTGGGCACGAGAGGGGCGGCCGGGTCAGGTGACCAGGCCGCCCCTCATGGCGTGCGTGGCGTATCTTGTTCGGCGCGCCGGGCGCCGCGGGCAGGCGGTACGCGCCCGTGGCGCGGCGCCTACTGGCCCAGCGCCCGGTCGCTCAGGTGCGCATAGGCCTCCACGTGCGTCGCCTGCACGGGCACTCGCACGTCGTAGCCGGTGGTGCCGGCGCCCACCTGGGACAGGGCCTCCCAGCCGCCGCCGATGATCTGCTCGTGGCTGTCGTAGGCCACCGCTCCCACGGCCACGTGGGCCAGCGTGTCCTCGGTCTCGTTGAAGAACCCGCCGCGCCACATCACGCCGTCCGTCCCGTCCTGCTGCGGCGCGCTGACCTGCAGGGGGTTGGCGTTGTTGCTGAGGGAGGGCGCGTCGTACACGCAGGTGGCCTGCACGTCGGCCACCTCAGCATTGCCCCCCACGGGCAGCGTGGCGCCGAACCCGAAGGCCTCACCGGCCAGCAGCACCTGCAGGTCGTAGCTCTCCTCGGCCACCGTGGCACCGTTCTTGTCGAGGGCCCGCACGTCGACCGTGAACGCGGGGAACACGGCCCCGTCGTTGGGGTTGGACACGATGACGCCGAAGTTCACGGATCCGTCCGCCAGCTGGCTGTAGCCCGTCTCGAGCACGGGGTCGTCGAGCTGCTGGCTGGGGGCCATGGGCGCCTCCTGGGCGCTGCCGCCCTGGTCGGTCGCCGCCTTCTGGTCGCCCCCGGGCGCGCAGGCGGCCAGGCACAGCGCACAGCAAGCCGCGAGCGCGGCGGCGATCAGCTTCTTCGTCTTCATGATGTCCTCCTTAGGACGGACGCGGCCGCTAGGCCGCCGAGGTCTTCTCCCTCAGGTACGCGATGATGTCGTCGGACTCGTAGAGCGCGCGGCCGTCCACCACCAGGCACGGCACCTGCTTCTTGCCGCCGATGCGCACGAGGTCGTCCTCGTTGCCCGGCTGCAGGGTGTCGCGCGTGTCCATGGTGATGTGGTTGGCGTCCATGAAGCGCATCACCTTCACGCAGAAGGGGCAGGTCTTCTTGTAGTACAGCGTGTGGTCGTTCAGGTAGCTCATCGGCTCTCCTCCTCTGCCGGGCGCGAGTGCCCGACGCGTCGCGCGGGGCGCCGGCCATCTCCCTTTTGGGCGGCGGGGCCCGTGCGCGGCGTGGGTCATGGCGCGGGGGCGAACAAACGTGGAACCAGTCTATCGGCGCACCGGCGAAACGCGGATTCCCCCGGTCAGCTTGTTTCGCAACGGTTGCCGATCCTTAAGGGGGCCGCCGACGGGGATACACCGGCAAGGTCGGCGGGGTCGGCAGAGCTGGCAGGGTTGGCAGGGTCGGCAGGACCCGCCCCGAGGGTTCGCCTCACGTGCTCGCCGCGCGCCCGCCTCAGGGTCTCGCGCTGGATGCTCGCCACGAGCGACCTTACGGTGCCTGGCGATTCGCCCTCCCCTCGGCCTACGGTTCGGAAATTTCGCGCATTTTAACCAATTTCGGGGCGCGGACGACATCGTCCCAGCGCTTCTTTCTAGCGTATTACTCTCCGTTTCGTGTTTTGCCTGGTCAGGGAGGTCGCATTTGTTGAGCGAACGACTCGGTAATCTGCGCGAGGGATCCGTTGGGTTCGTGAGGGGCGCCGAAGTGTTGTCTGCGCTCCGAAATTGGTTAAAATGCGCGGAATTTCGGCTGGAACGCGTGGGTGGCGGATCGATCAAGGCTCTCGTCGAAAAGACGGGGGCGTGAGTCGGGGGCGGGGCGGTTTTTTGCGTTGAGACGAGGGGTAACGCCATGTGCTAACCGTGTGCGATCTCTGACGATTCATAACCGTTTTTACCCTCATTTCAGGTAAAAACCGAATATATGTTCTCCTATCACGAAAACAAAAAAGCAGGCCAGAATTGCCTTCTGACCTGCGGTTTCTTGGCGCGCCCAGCAGGATTCGAACCTGCAACCTACGGATTAGAAGTCCGTTGCTCTATCCGTTGAGCCATGGGCGCGTAGCCCGCCCATTATAGCGCAGGCGATCGCCCCGCGCGCCGGCGACGCCCCACCCGGCCCCCTCGGGCTCTCGGCGCCGCAGGGCGGCGTCATGCATCCGCCCCGGCGCGGGAGGCGAGGACGGCGTCCATGAAGCGCCGGCTCGCGATCGGGACGCTCGCGTCGTCTCGCCATGCCAGGGCTATGGCGCGCACGACAGGCGGGTCGCAGGGGCGTGCGACCACCTCCCAAGGGCACTTCCTCATGACCAGCTCGGCCAGGATGCTCACGCCGAGGCCCTGCTCCACCATGGCCATGATGGTGAAGTCGTCGTGGATGGTGAATCGAATGTCGGGCTCGAGCCCCTCGGCGCGAAAGGCCTCGAGGGGCTCGTAGTAACCGCCCTCCTCGAGCAGGATGAAGGGCTCGCCGACCAGCTCGCCGAGCGACACCTTCTCAGAGTCGGCGAGGCGATGCGACGCGGGGAGGATCGCGAGCATCTCCCCGTGGGCGATGGGCTCCGTCTTGAGGCCGGACACGGATGCGGGGTTCACGAAGCCGAAGTCCACCTTGCCGGTGCGTATCCACTCGGGTATGGAATCGTAGTCGCCCTGGTGGATGATGAACTCGACCTGGGGCCACTTCTTCTGGAACTCGGCTATGACGGCGGGCAGCCAGTGCTCGGAGACGCTGGCGATGGTGCCCATGCGCACGGTGCCCCGCTCGAGCCCCAGCACCTCCGAGGCCTTCTCCTCGACGATGCGCTGCGCGTTGACGACCGACTCGATGGAGGGGAACACGGCGCGTCCCTCCGGGGTGAGGCGCACGCCGCCGCGATCCCGCACGACAAGCCGGAAGCCCAGCGCGGCCTCCGTCGCCGCGACCGACTGGCTTATGGCCGACTGCGTGTAGCCGAGCGCGGCCGCGGCCTTCGAGAAGCTGCCGAGCTCGACGACCTTTGCCAGCACGCGGTAGCGATCGGTCTCCATATCAGTTCTCCTAATGTCAGTGTAAGCAACATTTGTTTTACTTATTGTAACCGCGCGATTATGGTTGAGGCGAGGCCATTCGGCCTTCGCCGCGATCTCGCATGCGAGAACCCGGCTCCGTCCTCGGTCTTTGAAAGGAGCGCCGTGTCCGGTCGTCGAAGCGCCCCCATGGGCTGGCTGCCGTTCATCGCGTTCGGCCTCATCTCCTGCTGCCTCTACGGCGTGGGAGCCGGGCTTCGCGGCGATGTCGGCATCCTGCTGAACCCGCTGTCCCAGCAGACGGGCCTCTCCTACGAGAGCGTGAGCTTCTGCGTCGCCGCCATGCAGCTCGTCTTCGGGGCGAGCCAGCCCGCCTTCGGCATCCTCGCCAACCGAACGTCGTCCCGGCTCGTCCTGGTGCTGGGGGCCCTCCTCTTCGCCGCCAGCCTTCTTGGCATGAGGGCGTCGGTCGGCTTCGCCTCGCTCTTCCTGTCGCTCAGCGGGCTGTTCGGACTCGGAGCGGGCGCCGTGTCGTTCGGCCTCATCCTGACCTCGTCCGTCAACTTCGTGGGGAAGTCGCGCGCCATGGCCATCTCGGGCATGCTGAACGCCGCGGCCGGCATGGGGTCGTTCGCCCTCTCCCCTCTCCTGGGCGCGCTCGTCCAAAGCGGCGGCCTCGGCCTCGCGGTGGCGGCGATGCTCGCTCCCGTGCTCGCGCTCATCCCCATCGCGCTGGTCGTCACCTCGCGCGACAAGCGGGCAGAGCAGGGGGAATCGGGGTCGGAGGAGCGCCTGGAGCTGGGGCCCCTCATGCGCGAGGCGCTCGGCAACCGCACCTTCCTCCTGCTCGTGGCGGGCTTCACCACCTGCGGCTTCCACATGGTCATCATCGAGTCGCACCTCTTCTCCCAGTACGTCTCCTATGGGATCGACGCGCAGGTGGCCAGCTGGGTGTTCTCCCTCTACGGAGTGTTCACCATCTTCGGCGCGCTGCTGTCGGGCTGGCTCAGCACGCGCGTGGCGAAGGGGCGCCTGCTCGCGTTCTACTACGTCTTCCGCGCCCTGTGGGTGCTCGCGTTCATCTTCCTCTCCCCGAAGACGGCGCTCTTCGCCGCGCTGTTCTCCGCGGGCCTCGGCATGACCGGGGACGCGACGGTGTCCCCCACCTCGGGCCTCGTGAGCCGCGAGTTCAGCTTCTCGAAGGTAGCGACGCTCATAGGCGTGCTGTTCTTCTGCCACCAGGTGGGTGCCTTCGCGAGCGCGTGGCTCGGGGGCGCCCTCTTCTCGGCAACCGGGAGCTACACATCCCTCTGGCTGCTCGATGCCGCCCTGTGCCTGGCGGCCGGCGTGGCGAGCGCCGCCATACCCGAGGCGCGGCCCGCGCTGCCCCGCTAGGCATCACGCCGCCGGGCGGTCACCCCGGAGACCGGCGAACACCACGCTCCCCTGCTCTCATATTATCCTTATCGTGCTATAATCACGGCACGCCGAGGCTCTCCCCCGCCCGTCCGTCGTGCAGCGGCAGCGGGGCCACATCTGCCGTTGCACCGGGTGCATCGAGGTGGCGCGCGATGCATCGCCTTCCAGGGAGGAGCGTGCAACATGGGCACCGTCAGAGCCGTTTGCACCAGCACCGTCAAGGGCGTCCAGAAGGAGGAGGCCCCCTACGTCGACCTGCGTCCCGCGTGGGGCATCGAGGACGACGCCCACGCCGGCCCGTGGCACCGCCAGGTGAGCCTGCTCAGCTTCGAGCGCATCCGGGAGTTCAACGAGCGCGGCGCGGGCGTGGCCAACGGCGCGTTCGGCGAAAACCTCATCGTCGAGGGCTTCGACCTCAAGTCCCTGCCCGTGGGCACGCGCCTGCGGTCGGGCGACGTACTGCTGGAGCTCACCCAGATCGGTAAGGAATGCCACGCCCACTGCGCCATCTACCACAAGATGGGCGACTGCATCATGCCCCGCGAGGGCGTCTTCTGCCGTGTGCTCGAGGGCGGCCGCATCGCGCCCGGCAATCCCATCGAGATCGAGGGGTAGCGCGGGCGGATCGCTCCCCAGCGCGAGGCGCGCCGGCACGGCTCCGAGGTCGGGGCCGTGCCGGCAGAACGCGCTAGTCCCAGGCCTGCGCCGGCTCCTCGGCCGGCGCGCCCTCGGTGTCGCCCAGGTAGCGGGCGATGGCGTAGCGGGTGATGTTGGAGCGGTTGATGATGCCCACCATGCGGCCGCCGTCCAGCACGGGGGCCTTCTTCAGGTGGTTCTCGGCCAGCACGCGCGTGACCTCGCCCAGGTCGTCGTTAATGTCCACCGCCATGACCCGCTTGGTGGCCAGCGCCGTCACGGGAAGCGAGAGCGTCTCGCGCAGGGTGCGGTCGAAGTCGTCGTTCTCGCGCTCGACGATGAACGACCAGGCCGTCTTGAAGGCGGGCACCTGGTCGGCCAGGGCGCGCATGACGTCGCCGTCGGACACGAAGCCGGCCACCCGGCCCGCGTCGTCCACCACCGGCACGCCCGACACGCCCAGCTGGGAGAACAGCTCCATCGCGTCGAGCACGGTGGCGTCGGTGGGCAGCGTGTACACGTCGGTCTTCATGATGGAGGCCAAACGCGGGGGCTCGGCGCTGGCAGGGGCGCCGTCGGCCGCCGTCGCGGCCACCACCGGCTTGCGGGCGGCCGCGCGGATCCACAGGGCCAGGAAGAAGCCGATCAGCGCGAACACGCCCACCAGCACGCCGGCGGCCAGCATGCCGTCAGCCGCGGCCGCCGCCGGCAGCGCGCCGGCCGCCGCGGCGCCGGCGCCCACCACCGCGTAGACGCCCGTGAACACCGACGAGCCGAAGCAGCCGGCGATCTGGAAGCCCGTGGACATGACGGTGACGCCGTGCGGGTTGAGCTCGGGGGGCAGCTTGGACAGCGCGAAGCTCTGCACCGGCCCGATGATGAGGGCCGAGCCGCAGATGACCGGCACGTAGACGAGCGCCAGCACCACCGGCGAGGCGGTGGCGATGAGCACGGCCGTCAGCACCGAGAACACGGCGATGCACGCGAAGCCCAGCGGGAGCAGCACGCCCGGGCCGTGCTTGTCGTACACGCGGCCCGCCAGAGGCGACGCCACGCAGGAGCACAGGATGGCCGGGAACAGCGTGAGGGAGGCCACCAGCGGAGGCGTCCCCAGCGCCGACTGCATGAACGTCGGGACGATGATGTTCATGGCGAAGATGGTCACGAGCGAGAGCATGTTGGCCACCACGCCCACGGCGAAGGGCGGGATGGCCAGCGGGCGCAGGTCGATGAGGGGCTCGGCCAGCGTCCCCTGGCGGCGCACGAACAGCGCGAGCGCGATGACGCCCACCACCGCGGCGCCGGCCGCGACGGGCAGGCTGCCGCCGAAGACGGTGGACACGCCGTAGAGGATGCCGATGAGGGCGATGCCGATGAGGGCGACCGACGGCGCGTCGAGGCGCGGGTGCGTGAGGTGCGCGATGTCGCGCAGCACCACGGCGCCGGCGATCAGGCACAGAAGCGACAGGCCGGCGAACACCCACAGCAGCATGGACCAGTCGGCCACGGCCAAGATGAGGCCCGCCAGGATGACGCTGGACGAGGGGCCGAGCGTGGTCATGGCGCCCATGATGCCCATGTAGGAGCCCAGCTTCTCGCGCGGGGCCACCTCCAGCGTGATGTTCATGCCGATGGGGATGAGCATGCCGGTGCCGAGCGCCTGCACCACGCGTCCCACCAGCAGCACGGCGAAGTTGGGCGCCAGGCCGCCGATGACCGAGCCGATGACGAGCAGGGCCGTCGTGGCGCAGAACAGCGGGCGCGTGGGGAACGAGCGGTAGGCGAACGCCGAGACGGGCACCATGACGGCCGCGCCCAGCATGTAGGCGGTGGCCAGCCACTGGACCGTGGACACGTCCACTGAGAGCGCCTCCATGATGGGCGCGAAGCCGACGTTCAAAAACGTCTCGTTGAAGGTGGCCAGGAAGGCGGCGAAGGCCGCCACGGCCAGGATGCTGGCGGGCTTGCGGCCCTGCAGCCGGTCAGCCGCGGGCGCGGCGGGGACGGTGGCGTCGTGAGACAAGGGTTCCTCCTGTTCCGCGGCGCGAGACGGCGGCCACGGCAGAAGGGCGCACGACACGACGGATCACGGCGCGCGCCCTCCTGTGCCGTGATCAGATTTACGCGCCGTCGGGCGCCACATGTGTCGTTTGCAGTACCTGGTATGTTGTTGCCGATGCATTCTAGCACCGGCCCCGCGCCGCCGCGGGCCGACGAATCCGCGAGCGGCGGCGCGGCCGGGCGTCCTACAGGTGCTCCCCCAGAAACGCGACGAGCTTGGCCGTGGCCTGCTCGACGTACTCGGGCTTCCAGTAGGTCTGGATGTGCGTGGCGCCGGGAATCTCGAGCAGCTCGCGGACCGGGGCGTTCACGGCGCGCTCGTAGCAGTCGATGGTCATGTAGCCGGTGTCGGCGCGGCTGCCCATCATCATGAGCAGCGGCACGTCGATGAGCTGGGCGCCGTCACGGGCATCGAACGCCGCCAGCTCGATGAGGCTCGACACCGTGTAGCTGAACGTGCTGCCCGGATGCGCGCAGTCGCGGCCGTAATAGTAGTAGCCCTCGCGATACAGGTCGTAGGGCATCGCGTCGGCCTGGGCGGGCGTGGCCGTCTCGCACATGTTGGGCGTGAGCGCTGCGGGCTGGCCCGCCGCCTCGGCCTGGCGCGCCTCGCAGGCCGCCGCCAGGCGCTCCTGGATGGTGTCCACCTGGCTGCCACGGAAGCCCTCGCGCCTCACCTCGCCGGAGTTGAACAGCGACAGCGTGGCCACCGCCTTGAAGCGCTTGTCGGTCTGGGCGGCCTTGAACGTGTAGCCACCGCCCCCGCAGATGCCCAGCACGGCCACGCGGCCAGGGTCGACGCCGGGGTACTGCAGCAGGATGTCAGCCGCGCGGTGGATGTCCTCCACGCGGTTCTCAGGCCAGTCGGTGCTGCGAGGCTCGCCGCCGCTCTCGCCCTGGTAGGCGGCGTCGAACGCGAGCGCGACGTAGCCGTTCTCGGCCAGCTTCTGGGCATAGGTGCCGGCCACCTGCTCCTTCACTCCCCCGTTGGGGTGGGCCACCACCACGGCGGGATAGGACCCCGCCTCGTCGTAGCCGGCCGGCACGTACACGTTGGCCACGGCCGTGAAGTCGCGGTAGGGGTACTGGATGGCGCGGATGTTGACGGCACCCTCCACGTTCTCGGTCAGCGCCTCGTCGTAGACGAGGCCGAAGGGGTTGTCGTTGAAGGGGATGAACTCTCGCTCGGTGAATGCTCGATCAGTCATGCTGTGCTTCCTTTCGTCGCTTACGTGCCGAGGCCCATGATGGGCGCGGCGGCGCGCCGGCGGAAGTCTCGGTTCGTTCGCGGGACAGAACCCTGGGGTTCTAAGCGCGCCCACGACGGGCGCGGACGCGGAGGCTCTTAACCCAGACGTTCACGGTCGCCCACTTATGGGGAGGACCGATCCGGCGGGAACGGGGTATCCTCGTCTGAGGCCGCCCCGCCCCGCCTGCCTTGCGGGGCGACCGACGCCCCGTCCATCGAACCGGGAGGACACCCATGCCCCGCCCCTACACCATCTGCCACCTGCTCTGCTCCGTCGACGGCCGGATCTCAGGGCCGTTCATGGGCAGCCCCGCGGCCGCGGGCGCCCTGCAGGCCTACGGCCGCATCGCCGCCGACCTCGCGTGCCAGGCCACGATCTACGGCACCACCACCATGCTCGACTTCTGCCCCGGCGTCTACGACGACCCCCTCGCGGAGCCCGGCGACATCGACCCGCGCACGGCGGACGACTTCGTGGCCGACCCCGATGCGGGCAGCTACATCGTCGCCCTGGATCGCCGCGGGATCATCGAGTACCCCGGCGCCACGATGACCAGGCGCGGCAGAACCTCCCACCTCGTCGCCGCCCTCACGAGGCGCGTCTCGTCGGGCTACCTCGCCTACCTGCGACGCACGGGCGTCTCCTATGTGTTCGCGGGCGATGAGGACATCGACTGCGCGCTTCTGCTCGACAAGCTCGGCGAGCTGCTCGACGTCGATCGGGCCCTGCTCGCCGGCGGGGGCCGGGTGGACTGGAGCTTCCTGTCCGCCGGTGCCCTCGATGAGGTGAGCCTCGTCGTGGCACCCGTCGTCGACGGCTCCCCCGAGGCCGCCACCACCTTCGAGCGCCTGGACGCGGCAGGCGGCCCTCCCGCGGCCCTGGCGCTCTCCTCCTCGGAGGACCTGGGCGGGGGGACGCTGTGGCTTCGCTACCGCACGACCCGCTAGCGGGCCGCCAGAACCCGGACGTTCAAACTGGCGAACGAGATGGAACTTCCGCCTCGGTGCCGCGTTCCCTAGGATGAGATCGTCGGCCAGGCCGACGACACGCACCACCCGCGTCACCGAAGGAGCACGCCATGACCAAGACGATCCTCTCACGCCGCCGCTTCCTGAAGACCGCCGGCGTCCTGTGCGCCAGCCTTGCGGGCGCCGGGGCCCTGGGAGGCTGCGCGTCTGCCGCCGAGGAGGCCGAGGAGGCCGCCGCCGAGCCCGCGCCCGCCGCCGAGCCCGCGCCCGCACCCGAGCCGGCCCCCACCCCGCAGGATCCGAGCCCGGCCGCCGGCAACGTGCTGGTAGCCTACTTCTCCTACCCCGAGACCACCGCGGCGTCCGACCCCGACCACCTCACCGCCGAGGAGGACAACAGCACCGTGGTCAAGGACGGCCGCATCCTCGGCAACAACGAGTTCGTGGCGGCCATCATCGCCCGCGAGACCGGAGCGGACGTCTTCCGCATCCTCACCACGCGCACCTACCCCGCCGACCATGCCGGCCTCATCGCCCAGGCGCAGGACGAGATCAATGCCGACGACCGCCCGGCGCTGGCCGAGCCCGTCCCGGACCTGTCGGCGTACGACGCGGTGTTCATCGGCTACCCCATCTGGTGGGCCGACCTACCGCCCGTGGTGCGCAGCTTCCTCGACCAGGCCGACCTGGCGGGCAAGCGGGTGTACCTGTTCAACACGCACGGCGGCAGCGGCAGCGCCGGCACCGAGCGCGAGATAGCCCGTATCCTGGCAGACTCCGACGTCTCGGGCGACAACCTCGTCATTTCCCGCACCGTCGTGGCCGACAGCGAGCCCGACATCGTCGCCTGGGTGCGGGGCCTGGGCTTCTAGCGAGCACCTCCCACGCCGGGGTAGTCGTCCGTGGCGCAGGCACGCACCAGGTCGTAGTACTCCCCGACGGAGAACTCCCGGCTGCTCACCCGACGGGTGGCGGCCTCCACCTCGGCGAGCCGCTCCAGGGCGACCTCCCCCATGACCGCCGTCACGGGGTTCGAGAAGGTGAAGTCGTTCATTGCTCTCCTCCCATCTATGTCCGTCGCCGCGCGCGAGCGCCGTCGAATCAGCGGTGATCCATCCAGAAGTCGAGGGCGCCGCGCATCCAGCCCTCGGCCGCCGTCCCCTCGCCCGTCCCGAACCCGTGGCCCAGCCCCGGGTACACCACGATGTCCGCTGCGACACCGGCAGCCTGCAGGCCACGGATGCGGCGCTCCATCACGCGCGCGTCGGCGATGCCGTCGCGATCCCCCACCACCGCGTAGGTGGCGGGGTCGGATGCCGTGTAGTCCGACTGGCCCGTGTAGGCCATGATGACCGCGGCCGGCCGGGGCAGGCTCGCGCCCCCGAAGGCCGCCGGGCCGTAGGATCCGATGGCCGCGGCCATGCGGGCCCCCGCCGACGACCCCCACAGCGAGTAGCCCGACAGATCAAGCCCCAGCTCATCGTCGTGAGCGAAGATGAACGTGAGCGCCTGGGCCAGGTCCTCGACGGCCCACTGCCCCGATCCCCCGCGGTAGGACAGCGAGAAGGCGTTGACGCCCTGCTCGCTCAGCCACAGGGCATGGGGCAGGCTCTCGTGGAGCGATCCCACGTAGCTGAATCCCCCGCCTGGGTTGACGACGGCGAAGGGAGCGCCCGGATCGCCGCGGAAGTAGAACAGCACCACGTCGGCCTTGGCGGGGTCCGCGGCGATGGCCGCGTCGTCGTAAACGGGGTAGGCGACCGTCTGGCCCGCCGCCGCGTCATCGACGAGGCGGTTGAGGGCCTCGACCGCCTGAGAGGGGATGACGTTGGAGTGGTAGGGCAGCACCGCCTGCTCGTCGGCGATGGCCAGGCCCGCCTCGCGCGCGCCGTGCCAGGGAAGGAGCGCGTTGCCCCATCCCCCGAACGCGGGGTTGGATGCCAGGTCCTCGAGCAACGTGCCCTCCGTCACCCGCATGGCCGCACCACCTTCCTCTCGCACACTACCCCGCGTCTCTTCGTCGGCGGTGTCGGGGGCATCTGATCCTTCCTCTGGAAGAGCGCTCTGACCGCCCGCTTCCACATCAGCCTCCGGGGCGGGCGCCGGGCGCTCGACCGCTGGCGCGCATCCCGCCAGGGCGAGGGAGGCCGCCAGCGCCAGGGCGGCAGCGCCTCGCCAGGCACGCGTCGTCACGAGGCCGCCTTCACGGCCGAGCCGCCGAACACGGCCGACATGCCCACGGACTCGAGCGCCTCGTCGAGGGCGGTCACCTCGTCGGCGGAGAGCTCGACGGCGGCCGCGCCCAGGTTCTCGCGCAGCCGATCGGGACGGCGGGTGCCGGGAATGGGCACGATCCAGGGCTTCTTGCACATCATCCAGGCCAGCGACACCTGGGCCGGCGTCGCGCCGTGGTCGCGGGCCACATCGCCCACCAGGTCGAGCAGCCCCTGGTTCTCCCTCAGCGCCTCGGGCGCGAACTGCGGCATCACCGTGCGGTAGTCGCTGCCGTCCGTCGCGAAGGACGACTGGTCTCCGTACGCGCCCGAGAGCAGGCCGTTGGCCAGCGGACTGAAGGCAACCAACCCGATGCCCAGCTCCTCGAGCACGGGGAAGAGCCCCTCGTACCAGCGCGCCATCATGGAGTAGCGGTTCTGGACCGCCGTCACGGGGCACGCGGCGTGGGCGCGGCGGATGACGTCCTCCCCCACCTCGGACAGGCCCCAGTGGAGCACCTTGCCCTCGCGGATGAGGTCGGCCATCACCTCGGCCACCACCTCCACTGGCACGGCCGGGTCCTGACGGTGCTGGTAGTACAGGTCGACGTGGTCGGTGCCCAGGCGGAGCAGCGAGCCCTCGAGCGAGCGGCGGATGACCTCGGGCCGCGCGTCGGGCACCAGGTCGTGGTTCACCTTGCCGTCACCCAGGTCGAAGGACAGGCCGAACTTCGTGCCGATGACCACCTGATCGCGGATGGGCGCGAGCGCCTTGCCCACCAGCACCTCGTTGTCGTGGGGCGCATCCGGCGTGCCGTAGCACTCCGCCGTGTCGAAGAAGGTGCAGCCGAGGTCGGCCGCCTCGCGGATGAGGGACACGGCCTCGGCCTCGTCGACGGGCTGGCCGTAGGCGTGGGACAGCCCCATGCACCCCAGCCCCACCGCGGACACGGACAGGCCCCGGCCCAGCAGCTGCTGCCTCATGGCGCCCCCTACAGGCGCGCGCCGAGCTCGCGGGCCTCGGCGTCGGTCGAGGCCATGCCCACGTAGTCCATGCCGTACAAGCCGGCGAAGCGACGCAGGGTGTACTCGCCCCAGTTGAGCATCTCGGGGGTCGGCGCGGCGCCCTGGAACACGAAGAACAGGCGGCGTCCGGCGAGGCTTCCCTCAGGGACGGGCCCGTAGAAGCGGTCGAGCAGGTTGCGCAGCATGCCCGAGAGGTTGTGCCAGTACACCGGCGAGCCCATGACGATGACGTCGGCTGCGCGCACGGCGGCCAGCACCTCGTCGAATTGGTCGTCAGCACCGCCCGCGAACGACTGGCCGTAGTCGTACACCTTGGTGTCGGCCAAGTCGATCTGGGTGAAGGGACGGTCTCCGATGAGCTCGCGGCCCATGCGGGCGGTGTTGCCGCCCTTCTCGCCGCCGTTGATGAAGAGGATGTTCATGATGGCTCCTTCCGGGACGCCCCGGGCGTCCCTCGTCGCAGGGAACGGTCGCTCTCGCGGTCGGGTCGGGGCGGGGCGGCCATGGAGGCGGCCCCGCCGTCGGTCCGGGTGCGCTACACGGTGCGGACCAGGTTGACCAGGCGCTCCACGGCCGCCGGATCGCGATGGTCGAAGAAGCTGCTCTCGTTCTCGTCCAGGGCGCGGATGGCGTCCATGTCCTCGGGCGTCAGCTCGAAGTCGAACACGTCGAAGTTCTGCGCCATGCGCTCGCGCGACGCCGACTTGGGGATGCACACGATGCCGCGCTGCAGAAGCCAGCGCAGCACCACCTGCGCCACCGACTTTCCGTGGGCCTGGCCGATGGCGGCCAGCACCGGGTTGTGGAACAGGTCGTTGTGCCCCTCGGCGAAGGGCGCCCACCCCTCCATCTGCACGTCCTTCGACTCCATGAACGCCTGGGCGTCCCACTGCTGGAAGAACACGTTGGCCTCCACCTGGTTGACGGCCGGCGCCACCTCATTGAAGGCCATGAGGTCGGCCAGGCGGTCGGGGTAGAAGTTGGCCGTGCCGATGGCGCGCACCACGCCCTCGCGGTACAGCTCCTCCATGGCGCGCCAGGCCCCGTAGTAGTCGCCCAGGGGCTGGTGGATGAGGTACAGGTCGACGTAGTCCATCCCCAGCCGCTCCAGCGAGCGCGCGAACGCCCGCTTGGCGCCCTCGTAGCTGGCGTCGCTGATCCACAGCTTCGTGGTGACGAACAGCTCGTCGCGGTGCACGCCGCAGGACGCGAGCGCCCGCCCCACCGCCTCCTCGTTGCCATAGGACGCCGCCGTGTCGAAGGAGCGGTAGCCCACCTCCACGGCATCGCGCACGGCGCGCTCGCACTCCGCCTGATCGGTCATCTGGAACACGCCGAAGCCCAGCTGGGGCATCTGCACGCCGTTGTTGAGGGTCACGTACTGCATGCTGCGTCCTTTCAAGTGAGAGGTCTAGGTCAGATCCTTCCGCCATCATGCGTCCCCGGGCCGCCGAGCGGAAGTCTCCATCCTTCACCTAGTCTCAAGCCTCGGGTTATAACCATCGGGATACAATGGGGGCGGACGCACAGCCCATCCGAGGAGGACCCATGTACAACCACCAGCTCGACACCTTCATGCGCGTCGCCGAGAAGGGGAGCTTCTCGGCCGCCGCCTCGGAGCTCTACATATCCCCGACCGCGGTCATCAAGCAGATGAACCTGCTGGAGGCCAGCCTGGGCGTCACGCTGTTCAACCGCACCCACCGCGGCCTCACGCTCACGGAGGCGGGCCTGTCACTGCAGAAGGACGCCCGCCACATCATCCGGTTCTGCAACGAGGCCGCCGACCGCGCCCGCCGCGCGCACGCCGCCAGCCGCTCCATCGTGCGCGTGGGATCGTCGCCCATGACGCCCAGCACGTTCCTCACGGCACTGTGGCCCAGCGTGCTCGAGCGCTGCCCCGGCGCGTCCATCAAGCTCGTGACCTTCGAGAACACCCCCGAGAACGCGCGGCACATCCTCGCCAACCTAGGGGAGGACATCGACATCGTGGCCGGCGCCTTCGACGACGCGTACCTGGCCAGCCGCGAGTGCGCGGCCATGACCCTGACGCAGGAGCCGCTGCGCGTCCTGATGGCGGCCACCCACCCCCTGGCGTCCCGCGACGAGCTCACGGTGGACGACCTGGGCGGCCAGCGCGTGCTCGTCATCCAGCGCGGGTGGAACCACGTGACCGACCAGCTGGCCGACGACCTGCGCGCCAGCGGGGTGCCGATGGAGATAGAGGAGTACCCGTTCATCAACGTGGACGTGTTCAACCGCTGCGAGGAGAGCGATGCCCTGCTGGTGGCCATCGACCCGTGGAAGGACGTGCACCCCCTGCTGGTGTCACGGCCCGTGGCCTGGGACTACGCGCTCCCGTTCGGCATCTTCCACGCCCCGCGGCCCGCCGAGCACGTGCGCACGCTGCTGGAGGCCGTGGCCGACGTCGTCGGCGTGGAGGGTCCGCGCGTCGCCCAGGATCAGTAGCGCGGGCGACCCGCGCGCCATCCCGCCCCGCCACGATCCCGCAGGTTCGCGAGCGGCGGAGGCGCGGGCCGACGAATCCGCGAGCGGCGGCGCGTTCCCCTACCCCTGCGCGCGCCCGCGGCGCTCGGCCAGCAGCAGGTCCACCATGCGCCCGTAGCTGCGCGTGCCGTCCGACTGGTCGTTGGCGCGCAGGTAGGCGTTGTTGGCCGCGTGCGACACCTGGGCCACGGGCCCCTCGTAGGCCGCCCAGAACGCGGCGCTCGCCCGGCGGTCGGCGCGCACCTCCTCCGAGAGCCCCTCGCGCACGGCCGCCGCGGCCTGCGGGTCCTCGCGCGCGAGGGCGCCCAGCGCGTAGTCGAGCGCGAGCATCGTGCCGCTGTAGCGCACGAGCTCGTCGTCGGAGCGCCCGCAGGCCAGATAGGCGATGAAGTTGGCCTCGTCCTCGCGCATGAAGCCGCACTGATGCGCCAGCTCGTGGGCCATCGTGGCCGGCTGCGCGTGGAAGGGCGGGTCGACGTTGACGTTGGACTCCACGGTCCAGGGGAAGAACATCCCCGCGATGTCGGCGTAGGACATGAGCTCGGAGGCCAGCACGGGCTTGGGCGGCGAGTAGAGCGGGCGGGCCAGCACCGGGTAGTCGTCCGCCAACGCCCCCACGGCCTCCACGGCGCGCCGGGCGTAGGCCTCGAACCCGCCCCGGGACGCGGCGTAGGCGCCCGGGTCGACGCCGCCCAGCTGGGCGCGCCGCTCGTCGGCCTCGGCCGCCAGCTCGTCGCAGAGCGCGATGAGCTCCTCGGTGCTCGAGGGGCGCACGTCGAAGCCCGCGTCCTCGGCGAAGGTGTGCCGGTAGTAGTTGAGCCCGCACAGCAGCATGAAGGCCAGCCAGACGGCGCCCACGATGCCGATCAGGCCCGTGGCCAGCCGGTACGCCTGCCACCTGCGGCTGCGGCCGCCGTGGGCGCGCACGAGGCGCCTGGCGCCGCGGCCGACGTAGGCGACGAGGGCCACGACGAACGCCAGTGCCGCCCACTCGGCCACGGAGAACCCGACGAGCGACGGCACGAGGGCCACCGCCGACGACAGCCACGGGTAGACGCCACGACTGAACAGCGCCTCGATCACATCCGGGTTGGCGCGCGCCGCCGCCATGAGCAGCAGCGCCACCGCGCCCGGCGCGAGCAGCCACAGCCGCGCAAGACCGGATCCGGAGGCCTCGGCCGCCGCGTTGGTGCCCTCTTCCGCGTTTCGAGTCACGGGCCTCCTCAACGAGAAGGGCCGGCTCAAAGCCGGCCCGGTGATGACGGTGGTCGGGATGACAGGATTCGAACCTGCGA
>JAAWAY010000225.1 GCA_022792415.1 Eggerthellaceae bacterium
CCTACTGGGCGGCATGCCACTTGGGGTAGCCGATGACGAAGTCCTCCAGGTCGCCTCCGAGCACCGCGTCGACGTAGCCCGTCTCCACGCCGCTGCGCAGGTCCGGGACCATCGGGTAGGGGTCGAGCACGTAGTTGCGGATCTGCGACCCGAACGAGTTGTCCATGCGCTCGCCGCGCAGGGCGTCGATCTCCTCGGCGCGCTTGCGCTCCTCCAGCTCGTAGAGGCGGGCGCGCAGCACGCGGAAGGCCGCCTCCTTGTTCTGGATCTGGGACTTCTCGTTCTGGCACGTGACGACGATGCCGGTGGGCAGGTGCGTCAGGCGCACGGCGGAGTCGGTGGTGTTGACGCACTGGCCGCCCGGCCCGCTCGAGCGGTACACGTCCACGCGCACGTCGGCGGGGTTGAGGTCCACCTCTATGTCGTCGGTCATCACCGGCAGCACCTCCACCGACGCGAACGTCGTCTGGCGGCGCTTCTTGTCGTCGGTGGGCGAGATGCGCACGAGCCGGTGGACGCCGGCCTCGCTGCGCAGCATGCCGTAGGCGTTGCGGCCCTCCACCTGGACGACCGCCCGGTCGAGCCCGATGCCCTCGCCCGGCACGACGTCGAGCGCCGTCACCTTCCAGCCCTTGGCGTCGGCGTAGCGCGTGTACATGCGGTAGAGCATGTCCGTCCAGTCCTGGGCCTCCAGGCCGCCCTGGCCCGGGTTGACCGTGAGGATGGCGTCGCCGCCGTCGAAGCGGCCCGAGAACCACGACTCCACCTCCAGGTTGTCGAGCATGGCCGACAGGCGCGTGAGGCACCCCTCGCACTCATCGGCGAACGAGGGGTCCTCCCCCGCCAGCTCGCGGGCGGCCTGCGCGTCGTCGAGCAGCGCCGCCGCATCGTCGTAGGCGGCGATGACGGCGCGCAGGTCGGACGCCTGCTTGGACACCTGCTGCGCCTTGGCGGCGTCGTCCCAGAAGCCGGGCTCGGCGATGCGCGCGTCCAGCGTCGCCAGCTCGGCGGCCTTGTCGTCGATGTGCAGGAAGCCGCGGGCGTCGGCGATGCGGCCGGCGGCGGCGTCCAGCTCCTTGGCTAGTTCCTTGAGTTCCATGGCGTGCTCTTCTTCGTGGCGGCGGGGACGGGGCGTGGGTGCGGCGGCGCCGCGGGGCGGGCCGGCGGCGGGGGCGCGTGCCCGGCTGCGCCGCAGGCCCTCAGCGGGGCGCTACTGGTCGGCCCCGTGGCACTTCTTGTACTTCTTGCCGCTGCCGCAGGGGCACGGGTCGTTGCGCCCGACGTTGGCGAACGGGTCGTCCTTGTCCTTCACGTAGGTCTGCGGCTTGGCAGGCGCGGGGCGCGGCGGAGCGCCGGCGGCCCCGGCGGCCGACGAGGCCGCGCGGCGGGCGGCGGCGGTGCCGGACGTGCCCAGGGCCTCCTCGGGGCTCGAGTAGCTCATCTTGCGCTCGAGCGGGTCGGCCTGCTCGGGCAGGGGCGCGGCGCCGGCGTCGGGCTTGGCGGCTATCTGCAGGCGCAGCAGCGTGCGCAGGTAGTCGTCGTACATGGACGCCGTCAGGCGCTCGAAGGCGCTGTAGGCCTCGTTCTTGTACTCCACCAGCGGGTCGCGCTGGCCGAAGGCG
>JAAWAY010000072.1 GCA_022792415.1 Eggerthellaceae bacterium
CGCTACGTGGTGGGGGAGGCCATGCAGCCCTGGCTCGACGCGCTGCTGGCCGGCAGCGCCCTGGAGGGCCGACTCGTGCCGCTGACCGTGCCCAACGCCTACTACGGGGGCAACGTCAACGTCACGGGCCTGCTGTGCGGCTGCGACATCGCGCCGGCCGTGCGCGCCGCCGCCGACGCCGCGTCCCCGGCTTTGGGCGGCCCCGTCGCGGGCCCCGACGCCGCCGCCCCGCGCCCGGCGCCCGGCGCCCCGCGCCGCCCGCTGTTCCTCCTGCCGCGCGTCATCCTCAACGACCAGGGGGTCACGCTCGATGACATGACGGTGCAGGATATCGAAAAGGCGGCGGGCGCGCCGGTGGCCGTGGTATCCTGTAACCCCTCGGAATACCTCACCGAGATCATCAGGATAGCGGGGGAGCGGGGCCGCTGAGCCTACGTCCCGGCGCCGCGGCCTCCCGCCGCGCGCTTCGGGCGCATCATCCGCCGGACGGCGGCGCCACGTCGGCGCCGACCCGACCCAGCCGCCCGCGCGGCCCGTCACGCCGCCCCTCGCGGGGCCGCAGCAGAGGAGTACACGCCATGGCACTGCCCATCGTCGCCGTCGTGGGGCGCCCCAACGTGGGGAAGTCCACGTTCGTCAACCGCATAGCCCAGGTGGACGAGGCCATCGTCCACGAGATGCGCGGCGTCACCCGCGACCGCTCGTACCACACCGCCGACTGGAACGGCGTGGACTTCACGCTCATCGACACGGGCGGCATCGAGATGGGAGGCGACGACGCCTTCCAGGGATCCATCACCGCCCAGGCCTTCGAGGCCACCCGCGAGGCCGACGTCATCGTGTTCCTCGTGGACGGCCAGACGGGCATCAACGCCGACGACGAGGAGGTGGCGCGCATCCTGCGCCGCTCGTCCAAGCCGGTGTTCGTGGCCGTCAACAAGATGGACAACCCCTCGCGCGAGGACCAGCTGTGGGAGTTCTACCAGCTGGGCCTGGGCGACCCGTGGCCGGTCAGCGCCATGCACGGCCACGGCACGGGCGACCTGCTCGACGACATCGTGGCCGAGCTGCGCAAGCTCGACCTGGAACCCCACGAGGAGGAGCCCGCCATCAACGTGGCCATCATCGGGCGCCCCAACGCCGGCAAGTCCTCGCTCACCAACAGGCTGACGAACAACGACCGCTCCATCGTGTCGGACGTGGCCGGAACCACGCGCGACGCCGTGGACACCCTGGTGGAGCACGACGGCACGCTCTACCGCATCGTCGACACGGCGGGCCTGCGCCGCAAGAGCCAGATCGACCAGGACGTGGAGTACTACGGCTTCGTCCGCGCCATGCGCGCCATCGACCGCGCCGACGTGGCGCTGCTGGTGGTGGACGCCTCCATCGGGCTGACCAACGAGGACCAGCGCGTGGCCGGCTACGCCGCCGAGCGCGGGTGCGCCATGGTCATCGTGCTCAACAAGTGGGACCTCGTGGACGGCCCCGAGGCCAAGGCCGACATCCGCGAGCGCATCGAGGACCGCATGACGTTCGTGGGCTACGCCCCGGTCACGGCCGTGTGCGCGCTCACGGGCAAGAAAGTCGACCGCATCTGGGCGCTCATCGACGAGGCGTACGCCAACTACTCCAAGACCATCCCCACCGCCCAGCTCAACAACTTCCTGGCGGGCATCCGCGAGAGCGGCCACACCATATCGAAGGGCAAGGCCATCCTGCGCATGAAGTACGTCACCCAGACGGCCACGTGCCCGCCGCAGCTCACGTTCTTCTGCAACCGCCCCGACATCGTGGACGACAACTACGAGCGCTACCTGGAGAACCGCCTGCGCCAGGCGTTCGACCTGACGGGCACGCCCGTGCGGCTCAAGTTCAAGAAGAAGGACTAGCGGCTCGCCGCTTCTAGGGAAGGGAACCGAACCCCCATGCTCACCGCCCTCGGGCTGCTCTGCCTGCTGTTCGCCGTCACGTTCCTGCTCGGGTCCGTCCCGTGGGGCGTCGTCATATCCCGCCTGGTCTACCACAAGGACATCCGCGACGAGGGGTCGGGCAACATCGGCACCACCAACGCCATGCGCGCGCTGGGCAAGAAGGGCGGCGCGGCGGTGTTCGTGCTCGACTTCGGCAAGGGGCTGCTCTCGGGCGCGCTCGCGCTGGCCGCGGCCGCGTTCCTGGCCTCCGACAACGCCGCGACCGGCCTGCCGCACGTCACGCCGCTGCTCATGATGGCCGGCCTGGACAAGGCCGACGCGGTGACGTCGGCCGCGCACCTGGCGCGCGCCGTGTCGATGGCCGTCGCCTTCGCCGGCTGCACGTGGGGGCACATCTTCAGCCCGTGGCTCGGGTTCAAGGGCGGCAAGGGCATCGCCGTGGCCGTGGGCGCGCTGTTCTTCGTGTTCAGCCCCGCCGGCGCGCTGCTCGAGATCGCCCTCTTCGCCGTGATCGTGCTGGCCACGCGCTACGTGTCGGCCGGCTCGCTGGCCGCAGCCGTGGCGTGCCCGTTCTTCGCGCTGTACTACTACTGGGGCGACTGGCCGTGCTGGGCGATCATCACGGCGGTGGCCCTCACGGTGGTGTGGGCGCACCGCGGCAACATCGACCGGCTGCGCCACGGCACCGAGCGCCGCATCGGCGCCAAGAAGGCCCAGGCCGCCGAGGAGGGGGCACGCTCATGAAGATAGCCGTCATCGGCGCGGGGTCGTGGGGCACCGCGCTCGCCCAGGTGCTGGCCACGAACGGCCACAACGTGGGGCTGTGGGCCCGCAAGCCCGAGGTGGTCAAGGCCATCAACGCCGACCACCGCAACCCGCGCTACCTCAGCGACGCCGAGCTCTCGCCGGGCATCGTGGCCACCACGTCGTACCGCGACACGCTGCTGCGCGCCCGGGGCGTGCTGGTGGTGACGCCCTCGTCGCTTCTGCGGGGGGTGGCCCGCTCGCTGGCCGACGCGGTGGATGCCGAGCTGCCCGTCCTCATCTGCTCGAAGGGCGCCGAGCCCGAGACGGGGATGCTGCCCGTGGACGTCATGGAGCAGGAGCTGGGCAACCGCGATCGTATCGCCGTGCTGGCGGGGCCCAACCACGCTGAGGAGGTCATCAAGGGCCAGCCGTCGGCCACCGTGGTGGCGTGCTCGTCGGAGGAGACGGCGCTGTTCTTCCGCGACCTGCTGGCCAACGAGACGTTCCGCGCGTACACGTCGGGCGACCCCGTCGGCGTGGAGCTGTGCGCGGCGTTCAAGAACGTCATCGCCATCGCCGTGGGCATCAGCTACGGGCTGGGCTACGGCGACAACACCGCGGCGCTGCTCATGACGCGCGGTTTGGCCGAGATGAGCCGCATGGTGGTGACCTGCGGCGGGGATGCGCTCACGTGCATGGGCCTGGCCGGCGCGGGCGACATGGTGGTGACGTGCATGTCGCGCCACTCGCGCAACCGCCGCTTCGGCGAGGACTACGTGGCCCAGGGCAAGACGCTCGCCAACTTCGAGGCCGACCACCACATGGTGGTGGAGGGGGCGGCCGCGTGCAAGACGCTGGCCGTGCTGGCGCGCGAGCACGGCGTGGAGCTGCCCATCACCGACACGGTGCGCGCCGTGGTGTGGGAGGGCGCCGACGCCCGCACGGCGGCCCTGCAGCTGTTCGAGCGCCCGCTGACCACGGAGTTCTACGGGATGTAGCACCCGGCCTGGCAGCAGGTTTCGCCGCAGCAACGAAAAGCATACGCGACCATGAAAACGCCCCCGCCTCGCCGACGGGGGCGTTTTGCGCGGTCTATGATGGCGTCAGCCAAAGGGGAGGCGGCCGAGCGGCCGGCCGACCCGAGGCCCTTGACAATCCCAGAGCAACGCCGCTCGTCTCCTGCGTGAACCCTCCTCTCTCTCAATCCTGCGGCGAAGCTCATGCATGCGCACGTTTCCCCCTTCTCCTCCGTGCGTACTGTCTGCCTCCCCGGACCCCCCATCCGGGGAGGCCTTTTTTTGCCCGGTTGCGCGCCGGGGCGCGGCGGGTGCCGCGGGGACTTCCTGAGCGGGTCGCTCATCCTTGAATCGTGCTGCCGAAACCGCTATATTTCTAACGATTTGGTAACACGGAGATGGCCCTTTCGTTACAAATCGCCTAAAGGCGCCGGGTCGAGCTGCGGGGGCAGCGATGCGGATGCGGGGCGACGGGGGATGAGGGGGTTGTCTCGCCTTGATCGTTAAGGAGTCCCCATGAGCAACCAACCGACGCGCAGGCGCGCGGCCCGCGCACAGGGACGCATCGCTCACCAGGCGATTTCAGGGGAAACCGCGCTCGCCCGCTTCGCGCGGGGAGCGCTGGCCGCGGTGCTGGCCGTGGGCCTGATGGTGCCCGCCATCGGGTTCGCCGGTGCCGCCGAGCCGCAGCAGGCCGAGGACGTGGCCCAGGTCGCGGCTGACGACGGCGCGACCGAGGTGACCGCGCCGGCTGATGGCACGCTCGATGAGGCGGCCGCCGAGCCTGAAATCGCGTCCGCCGCGCCCACAGCCGAGCCAGCAGCAGCGGCCCCGGCTCCGCAGGCGGATGATGTCGTCGTGCACGACGACGGCCGCATGTGGAAGACCGCAGGCGCCTTCCAGGTGAGCGGCGGCACCGAGGGCGACGCCTCATCCGGAGACTATTACGTGGACGCCAACGGCATCCTGCACATCCGCTCGTCCACGCCGCTGTGGGTGCGCACCCCGCCCAACGAGACGACGGGCGCCCCCACCCAGGTGAGCGCGTCCATCCAGATCGACGCGGGCAAGCAGGCCGACCTGACGCTCGCGGGCGTCGACATCTCCAGCGCCGCTCCGCCCATCAACATCATCACGAACAACACGGGTACGGCCGACGGATCGGTGGCCGTGCGCGCCGATCAGATCATCAACAAGACCAAGCTGCACCTGACGCTGGCCGATGGCACGGTGAACAACCTTCGCGGCGGCACCAACTCTCCCGGACTGCGCTGCGGGTTCGGGTCGGTGCTCGTCATCGACGACGAGGTGCGCAACCTCGACGCGTCCAACCACATCGTCACGCCCGTGAACGGCGTGGTGGGCGCCGACGTCACGCTGGTGGGCGGCAAGCAGCTCAAGGCCGGCGACCCGCTCGCGACCATGGACTCGGCCAACCCCGGCACGCTCAATGCGTGGAACGGCTCCAACTCCGCCTGCATCGGCGGCGGCGCCCAGGAGGACGCGGGCACCATCATCATCAACGGCGGTGTCGTCAACGCCAAGGGCAACATCGCCAACAGCGACGACAACACCGGCGCCGGCATCGGCGGCGGCAACGGCGGATCGGGCACCACCATCATCATCAACGGCGGCAAGATCGACGCCCAGGCGCCCTACCACGGCGCGGGCATCGGCGCCGGGTGGTCGTGGCTGAGTCGCGGCACGCGCCAGCCTGACGCGCTCGTCATCCCCACGGGCGAGGCCAACATGAACGGCTACACCTATTGGAACGGCACCTACTACATCAACGTCGCCGGTGACATCACCATCAACGGCGGCTACGTGGTGGCGCGCGGCGGCGGCCACGGCAACGCGTTCGGCCAGGCCTGCGGCGGCACCTACAGCTCCAACCGCGACCACATCATGCGCATCACGGGCGGCACGCTGCTGCCCTACGGCACCGACGACCGCTTCGACATCGGCGGCAACTACGGCTACCTCATCATCACGGGCGGCTCGGTCAACTGCCATGAGTGGGACGCCAACCGCACGGTCAACACCTATCCGCCGACCGACGTCAAGAAGGGTGACAACAAGTTCCAGGGCATCGGGGACACCGCCTACAACGCGCCGGGCATCACCCAGTGGGACCAGATCATGGCGCTGCCCGATGGCAAGCTGCCCGACGAGCAGAAGGTGCAGAAGGTCACCATCGACTTGTCGCCCGACATCGTGGGCGACAAGAACTGCGAGGTGGTGAGCTGGGAGCTCTACGTCAACTCCGAGAAGCGCACCTACGGCGCCCCGTCGTACCTGGATGACGGCCTGCTCTACCTGTGGCTGTCGTCCGAGGACGCCAAGCTGCCCATCTCCGTGCAGCTGAGCTACCGCGCCGACGACGGCTCCATCAAGACGCTCGAGCCCATCGAGACGCGCCCCGACCAGGGGTCCACGGCCAAGCGCTGGGTCAAGTTCAATCTGAACGAGGACGCCTTCCCCGATGGCCTGACCAAGCGCTACGACGGTCTGCCGCTGTCCAAGTGGTCGCTCGCCGACACGCCCATCGAGGTGACCAGCTCCACGGGCATCACCCGCAAGCTCGACGCGGACACCGCGCCCGACGGCACGCCGTACGTCACCTACAAGTACCAGGTGTACAACGAGGACGGTACGCTCGGCGCGGCCTCCGAGGAGTCCACCGAGATGCCGGCCGACACGGGCCGCATGTTCTTCACGCTGCACTCCACCCAGTTCGCCCAGGACAAGGACCTCTCGGTGACGTACTGGGGCCATGAGACGTCGGGAGACTGCGTCATCACGCCGGCCAAGGCCACGACGAAGCTGGCCACGCCGGAGTGGGTGCGCCTGGACGAGGACAGCGGCACCTACGTGGCCGTGGGACCCGACGACAAGGAGCCCGGCACGCACCTGCGGCTGTCCTTCACCATCCAGAGCGCCAACGACGAGGCGCTCACGTGCCGCGAGCCCACCGGCGAGTTCCAGGTGCTGGTGGACGGCGAGGAGGTGGGCAAGCGCATCACGCTCACCGACGAGGCCGTGAAGGCCGCCTCGGGGTCGCAGCACTCGACGGTCACCGTCAAGGAGGGCAAGAAGGACAAGGCGGACGCGAGCACCGAGCGCTGGGCCACCCAGGTGACGTACTACCTGGACCCGACGCAGCTCGACGGCGCGCTCCAGGACGCCGACGGCAACCTCACCCACGAGATCACCGTGAAGTACCACCCCGACAAGAACTACGTCCCGGCTGACGAGAACCCGGACAACACGGCCACCGAGGAGACCGTCATCGTGCCGGTGCAGCCCACCGACAAGCCCACCGTCGACGGCGAGGAGCTCGACTTCACCGACGACAAGCTCGCCGTCACCAAGTACTACTCGCAGTTCCACCAGTCGGGCAACGACGACCTGAGCGACTTCTTCGAGATGCGCTACGACTCCACGTCGGCGGCCAAGGTCACCTACTCGGTGTCCAACCCCGCCGTGGCCGACCTCGTGCGCGACGCGGAGGGCAACCCCGTCTTCGACGAGGACGGCAACGTGAAGGTGCAGGTGTTCTCCTGCGGCACGAGCGTCATCACGCTCGACCAGGGCGCCAACGCCTTCTACTCGGGCCAGCACCGCGAGCTGACGGTGCACGTGCTGCCCGACCCGAGCCTGAGGCCGCAGGTGCAGATCCGCCTGACCACGCGCAACCTCACGGCGCTGGCCGAGGCGGCCTCGCCCATGGCGGCCACGCTCGAGGCCCTGGCCGACGCCGGCGGCACCCCGCGCGCCGCGGCCCGCGCCGGGGAGGTACGCCAGACCGCGCGCCCCGGGGACGTCATCGAGTACACGGTGAGCGGCCTCAACCTGACGCCCGGCTCGTCGTGGCAGGGCGCCACGCTCAGCGACACCGTGGACGGGCGCCTGGACATCGATCCGGACAGCGTGCAGCTGGCGGCCAACTACGCCACGCCCGAGGGCGACACCACGCTGCCCTCGCCGGCCTTCTACGCCGGCTTCGACTGGGACGGCTTGGACTGGCAGGACCTGGACGCCAAGGACTACACCCTCACCGGCTCCACCGTGTCCAAGATGGTGGGCAGCGTCTACGGCGGCCAGTCCAGCTCGGTGCGCTTCCGCGCCACCGTGCCCGAGGAGCCCGACGACGGGCTGGGCGACAGGCCGGATACGCCGGGCGAGACGCCGACGCTGGGCAACACCCCCGGCGGCGAGGGCGGCTACGGCACCGACGAGAAGGACCTGCCTCCCGGGGCCGCTCCGACCAACCCGACGCCTTTGCCCCCCTCCAACATCGAGGTGGTGGATGTGGTGCCCGGCACCGGGTCGGTCGACCCCGTCCCCGTGCTGCCGAAGGACCCGACGGCCGCCGACATCCGCACCACCGTCACGGTGGACCCCAAGGACAAGGCCGAGGACCACGACGACGACCGCATCCTGGTGGGCGACACGCTGCAGGTGACGGTGACGTCGGAGAACGTCGCGCCCGACAGCAAGCTGGCCGACGCCGTCATCAAGGCGACGCTGCCGGTGGGCTACGAGCCCAAGCCCGGCACCATCAAGCTCATCGGCCCGGACGGGGTGGAGCACCCCGTGCCTGACGGCGCCTACGACCCCAAGACCGGCATCATCGCCGTCAACGCGGGCGACCTGTACGGCGGCGACTCCGCCTCGCTCGTGTTCGACGTGGAGATCACGTCGGTGCCCGACCCCGACGACCCGAACGGCTCGGGCGACCCGGATGACCCGGACAACCCCAGCACCCCAGGCGGTGACCCGAGCGACCCCGGCACCCCGGGCACCCCGGGCGGGGAGGGCCCCGAGCGGCCCACCAGCGGCACCGTCAGCGGCGGCACGTCCGGCAAGACGCCCACCGACGAGTGGGAGGAGGGCGGCGGCACCGACGGCGACCCGGCCCCGGGCACGCCGTTCGTCCCCGAGGGCGGCTGGCCTGAGTACGAGGAGGACGTGGTGACCACGCCTCCCTCCGGCCCCGAGGGGCTGCCTCCGGTGCTGCCCGCCAGCCCCAAGGCCGAGGACGACCGCGACGGCAAGGCGGACATCACCGTCACCAAGGCGGCGCGCAACCTGAGCGGCGACGACGGCACCACGCACGTGGGCGACACGGTGCGCTACACCATCACGGTGGCCAACTCCAAGGCCAACACCATGTGGTACGACGTGGTCATCCGCGACGAGGTGCCCGAGGGCCTGGAGATCCTGGAGGGCACCCTCAGCCTGAGGACGCGCGACGGCCACACCGTCGCGGTGCCCGACGCGGCGTACGACCCGTTCGGGCGGCTGCTCGCCGTGGCGGCGGGCGATCTGCGCGGCGTCGGGTCGATCGAGCTCACGTTCGACGCGCTCGTCACCGAGGAGGCCGTCGAGGGCGACGTCGGCAACGTGGCGGCGGCCTTCGGCACCACCCCGGCGGGCGTGGACGCGGGCAAGGTGGGCGAGGGGGTCCAGCGCCCCGGCGGCGGGACGCCCTTCACGCCGGAGGGCGGCTGGCCCGACTACGAGCGCGACCACCCCGGCACGGAGAACGCCGCGCCCGCGTACCCGGCCGGCACCGACGCCAAGGGCGGCGTCATCGCCGAGCCGCGCCCCCAGGGCGACGGGTCGGGAGACGGATCGGGTGACGGGTCGGCGGCCGCCGACGGCGACGGATCGGGCTCGGGCGACGGCGCGGGCAAGGGCGCGGCCGGCAAGCGCACGCTGCTGGCGCTCGCCCAGACCGGCGACGCCACCATGGGCCTCATGCTGGCGGTGCTCGGGTGCCTGTCCTTGGCGGTGGCCATGCTGGTGCAGTCGCGCCGACGCCTCGCGCGCCGCGGCTAGCGCGGGCCGCCGGGCGGGGCGTGCCGCGCCGCGGGCCCCGCGTCAGGGGCGTGCCGCGGCGCGGCGCTCCAGCTTGAGGCAGGCCTCGCGCATGCGGGCGGCGCGCCCGGCGCCCGGCGTGCGGCCGTTGGCGCCCACCACGCGGTGGCACGGCACCAGCACGGCCACGGGGTTGGCGCGCACCGCCGCCCCCACCATCCGGTACGAATCCGGCGAGCCGATGGCCGCGGCCACCTCGGCCGTGGTCACGGTGCGCCCGTAGGGCACGTCGCGCAGGACGCGCCACACGCGCTGCTGAAAGTCGGTCCCGGCGGGCGCGGCGGCTACCGTGAACGCGCGCCGCTTCCCGGCCAGGTACTCCATGAGCTCGGTGGCGCAGCGGTTCGTCAGGGCGGTGGGGCGCTCCTCCCCGGGCAGCGCCGCCTCGCCCAGCACGACGGCCGTGACCGCCTTGCGGGTGGCGCCGATGCTGATGGGGCCGTAGGGGGTGCGGTAGACGTAGTAGGTGGGGCCTGCGTCGGCCACGGGCGCTCCTTCCATGGGCGTGCCCGCCGCGTCGCACGGCGGGAGGGCTGCCTGCATTATATACGCGCCCCGTCCGGGCGCGCCGCGCCGCCTCGGCCCGCGCCCCGGGCAACGGCGCCGGGCGTTGCGCTAGAATGGGACACCGACAAGCGAGCCGCGCAGCCGGCGGGAGCCGGCCGAGCCCTGAACGGGGGAGCCCCATGTTCCAGCCAGTCAAGATCGCGCCGTCCATCCTGTCAGCCAACTTCATGGACCTCAAGGCCGACATCGCCGCCATCGAGGAGGCGGGCGCCGGCTACGTGCACGTGGACGTCATGGACGGCCACTTCGTGCCCAACCTGACCATGGGCGTGCCCCTGGTCAAGCAGCTGTCCCGCGCCACTGACCTGCCGCTGGACGTGCACCTCATGATCGCCAACCCGCTCGAGCAGATCCCCTGGTTCGTGGACGCCGGCGCGGACTCCATCACCGTGCACGCCGAGGCGCTGGGCGTCGAGGACCTGGTGCGCGCCGTGGCGCTCATCCGCCAGGGCGGCTGCCGTGCGGCCGTGTCGCTCAAGCCGGGCACGCCCGTGGAGGCGGCCCTGCCCGTGCTGGGCGACGTGGACATGGTGCTGGTCATGAGCGTGGAGCCCGGGTTCTCGGGCCAGCGCTACATCCAGGGTAGCGAGCGCAAGGTGGCGCAGGTGGCCGAGGCGTCCCGCGCCCTGGGCGCGGCGCCGCTCATCCAGGTGGACGGCGGCATCGGGCTCGAGACGGCGCCGCTGGTGGCCGCGGCCGGCGCCGACGTGCTCGTGTGCGGCAACGCCGTGTTCGCCGCCGACGACCCCGCGGCGGCGCTTCGCTCCATCGAGGCCGCGGCCGAGGCCGCCCGCCTGGCCGCGCTCGCCGCGGCGGGGGAGTGAGGCCCGTGGCCGCCAAGGTTCCCGAGGACTACGTCTACCTGGACTACGCCGCCACGGCGCCCCTGTGCGAGGAGGCCGCGCTCGCCCTGGAGCCCTACCAGGCGCCGGGCCGCGCCAACCTGGCCGTGGGCGGCAACGCCAACTCGCTGCACGGCCCGGGCCGGGCGGCCTTCGAGGCGCTCGAGGCCGCGCGCAAGTCGCTGGCCGCGTCGCTGGGCGCGCGTCGCCCCTCCGAGGTCATCCTGACGTCGGGCGCCACCGAGGCCGACAACGCGGCGCTCCTGGGCATGGCCGGCGCGGCGCGCGAGCTGTACCGCCGGGCGGGCCGGGGCGATGTCACGCCGCACGTCATCGTGACCGAGATCGAGCACGACGCGGTGCTGGCCCCCGCGCGCCGCCTCGAGGCGTTGGGCTTCCGCGTGACGCGGCTGCGCCCCGACGCCTCGGGCTTCATCGAGGTGCGCGCCCTGGAGGCGGCCCTCGACGCGGACACGGTGCTCGTGTCGGTGCAGATGGCCAACTCCGAGGTGGGCAGCATCCAGCCCATCGCCCAGCTCGCGCGCACGGCCCACGACGCGGGCGCGCTGTTCCACACCGACGCGGTGCAGGCGCTGGGCAAGGCGCCGCTCGACGTGCAGGAGCTCGACGTGGACGCCGCCTCGTTCTCGGCCCACAAGGTGGGCGGCCCCAAGGGCGTGGGCGCCCTGTACCTGCGGGCCCGCACGCCGTTCGACCCGTTCCTGCTGGGCGGCGGCCAGGAATCGGGGCTGCGCAGCGGCACGCAGAACGTCGCCGGCGCGGTCGGGTTCGCCGCTGCGGCCGCCGCGGCCCAGGCCGGCCAGCCCGACGAGGCCGTGCGCCTGGGCGCCCTGCGCGACCGGCTCTACGCTGGGCTCGCCGAGCTCGGGCCCGTCGAGGCCACGGTGGACGTCGAGCCGGGCAGCCGCGACTTTCTGCCCAACATCGTCCACGTGCTGGTGGACGGCCTGGAGAGCCAGACGCTCATCCTGCGCCTGGACATGCTGGGCTTCGGCGTGTCGGGCGGGTCGGCCTGCTCGTCGCACTCGCTTGAGCCCAGCCACGTGCTGCGGGCCATGGGCGTGTCCGCCGACCGGGCCCAGGGGGCGCTGCGCGTGTCGATGGGCCGCTACACCACGGCCGACGACGTGGAGGCGTTCCTGGCGGCCATGGCCCGCGCGCTGGACTGGTAGGCGCCCCGCCCGGGCCACGATGAGGAAAGGGAGAGAAGTGGAGCTCGTCAACACCCACTGCCACTCGCGCTACTGCGGCCACGGGGCCGGCGAGGTGGAGGACTACGCCGCCGCGGCCGAGGCCGCCGGCCTGACCACCCTCGCCTTCACCGAGCACTTCCCGCTGTCGGCGTCCTTCGACCCGGACGGCTACCTGTCGGTTCCCTGGGATCAGATGGCGGCCTACCGCGAGGCGGTGGAGCGCGCCCGGGAGGCGCACCCGTCCCTCGACATCATCCTGGGCTGCGAGATGGACTACCTGGGCGCGGACGAGGACCGCGCGATCACCGCCGCCGACCTGGCGCCCTACGAGCTGGTGCTCGGCTCGGTGCACTTCGTGGACGCCTGGGCCTTCGACGACCCGGCCCAGCGCGGCGCCTGGGAGGAGCCGGGCGCCCCCGAGCGCATCTGGCGCCGCTACACCGAGCTGTGGTGCGCCGCCGCCGCCGACGCGTCCCAGCCGTTCCACGTGATGAGCCACCCCGACCTGGCCAAGAAGTTCGCGTACTACCCCTCCTACGACCTGGCCCCGCTCTACGAGGCCATGGCCGAGGCCTGCGCGTCGACCGGCCGCATGATCGAGGTGAACACGTCGGGCTCGTACTACGCGTGCGCCGAGATGTTCCCGGCGCCGGCGCTGCTCGCGGCGTTCCGGCGCGCCGGCGTGCCCTGCACGGTGGGCAGCGACGCGCACGACCCGGCCAACGTCGCGCGCGACATCGAGCGCGGCTACGAGCTCATGGCACGCGCCGGTTACCGCTGCGTAACGGTTCCCACCAGGTCAGGCGACCGAAGGGAGATCCCCCTGGCGTGACGCGCGAGCGCGCGTAAGGTGGTGGGGATGGGGCGCGGCCCCGATGCGATGAGACGGCGGAGGCCCCTCCCGCGCAGGCGGCGGGCGGCCACCCCAAGCGATAGGGAAGAGGTTGATGGACATGGCGTTCTTCACGAGAAGAGACAAGGATCCCAAGGACGGCCAGGCCAAGGCGGCCGAGACCGAGGCCCTGGCCGAGCGGCCCTCCGGCGCGCTGGCGCGCCAGGCGTTCTCCCTGACGGTGGGCGGCCTGGAGGCGGCGCTGCTCAAGGAGTTCCCGGCCGAGGACGCGGAGCCGTGGGACCGCACCGGCGTGCTGGTGGGGGAACGCGCGCTGCCCGTGCGCAAGGTGGCCGTGGCGCTCGACCCGACGGTCGCCGCCATCCGCGAGGCCGCCGAGGGCGGCTGCAACGTGCTGCTGACGCACCACCCCGCGTTCCTGCAGGCCCCCGACGCGTTCGCCCCCGAGGCGTCTGACGCGCTGTGCCCCGGCGCCGGCGTGTGGGCCGCCATCCAGAACCAGGTGGCGCTCATGGACTTCCACACCGCGCTCGACGTGAGCCCCCGCGCCTCGCGCGTCATCCCGCGCATGCTGGGGCTGGCCCCGAAGGGCGCCTTCCTCGAGCCACTGGCCTCCACCAAGCGCAAGGGCTACGGCGCGGTGTGCGAGGTGCGCGCCGGCGACGCCCCCGAGACGCTCGGGCGCCTGGCCGCGCGCTGCACGTCGGTGTTCGGCCGCCAGCCGCGCGTGTGGGGCGACTTCGACGCGCCGGTGCGCACCGTTGCCACGGCCACCGGCTCGGCCGGGACGCTGGGCCGGGCGTGCCTGGCGCAGGGGGTGGACTGCCTCATCTGCGGCGAGGTGAAGTACCACGAGGCGCTCGAGCTGGCCGGCGCCGGGCTGGCCGTCATCGAGCTGGGCCACGACGTGAGCGAGCTGCCGCTGGTGGCCGTGCTGGCCGAGGCGCTGCTGCGCGCCGGCGTGCCCGAGGACCGCGTGACCGTCATCGACCAGGGCGCCAACTGGGCCTACCCCGAGGCCATCCGCCTGTAGCTGCTCGGCTGCGTCCCGGATGTGTCGCGCATGGCGCGTCGGAGCCGATGTTCCCGCGTCGTCCCGGCCGCGTCGCGCGCAAACGTTAAATGAGTGAAAAAACATCCGCCCGATCCCGCCGATACGCGAGGTCGGGCGGTATCATGGAGGGCGATCCGACAATCGCGCCGCCCCGGCGGCCGCCCCAGGGAAGGGAAGGCACCCATGCAAGTGGAACGCGATGACCTGGCCGCCTTGCTCCAGATCCAGCAGATCGACCTCGAGATCATGCGCCAGACCAAGCAGCTCGACGAGCTGCCCCAGCGCGAGGCCATCCTGTCCATCCGTCAGAAGCGGGATGCCATCGAGGCCAAGCGCGCCCAGGTGGAGTCCCTGCGCAAGGAGGCGGCCCACAAGCTGTCGCGCATAGCCGACGAGGACGCGTCGCTCGCCAAGAAGGAGGCCGGCGTGCAGGCGGCCATCGAGGCCGCGCACGGCGACTTCCGCAACGCCGAGGCGCGCACCAAGGAGCTGGCCGGCATCGCCAAGCGCCGCGCGTCCCTGGCGGCCGACCACGACGCGGCCGGCGACGAGCTGGGCAAGATCGAGGCCCTCGGACGCCAGGTGGCGGCCGCGCTCGACGCCCTGGCCGCGCAGGAGCAGGAGGCCGTCGAGTCGTTCCAGCGCGAGGGGGGCGCCCTCAAGAACGGCATCGCGCAGCTCCAGGCCCAGCGCGCCGGCGCGGCGTCCGGCGTCGACGCCGCCGTGCTCGACCTGTACGACAAGGCCGCGGCCCGCTCGGGCGGCGTGGCCGTGGCGCGCCTGGACGGCACCCGCTGCGGCGCGTGCCGCGCCCCCATCGAGGGCGGCCGCCTCATCGACCTGAAGGCGCAGGCCCCCCTGGGCACCTGCCCGGCCTGCAAGCGCCTGCTCATCATCGCCTAGCACCCGGCCGCAACCCGGCTCTGCAGTGGCGAACGAATGTTTCACGTGAAACATCTCTGCTGGCTGCGGCGTATCGGGCGTGGCTCCCGTGCCTTTGACATGCGGGGCCGCAGGCGCCCCCGTTTTGTACCCAAACGCAAAAAAGCCCGCGGAAGCGGGCTCTTGCGTTCAGCGCGGTGCGCCGGGGAGGGGAGGAGCTAGGCGCGCTCCACCTTTCCGGCCTTCA
>JAAWAY010000073.1 GCA_022792415.1 Eggerthellaceae bacterium
CGCTCGCGCTTGAGGTTCTCGTGGCGGAAGCTGCGCGTGCGGCGCTTGGCGCCCTCGCGCCCGCCCTGCGCGGCGTCGGCCGCCTGGTCCTTGGTTTCCTTCTTTTCGTTGGTCATTGGGTTCCTTTTCTTTCTCTGGTTCCAAAAAATCGCCGGCCCGCGCGTGGCGGCGGGCCGACGGTCAGTCCTGCTTGGCGCGTCCGCTAGGCCCCCGCGGGGCTCCGGCGCGGACGCGCACGTTCGCTAGGCGAGCACGCCCACCTCGCGCATGATGGCCGCAAGGTCGCGCGCCTGCTCGGGCGTGGCGTCCACCAGCGGCAGCCTCACGCCGCCCACGGGGAAGCCCACCAGCTTGAGCGCCTCCTTGACGAGGATGGGGTTGGAGGTGGCGAACAGGCCCTCCATCAGGGGAAGCAGCCGAGCGTTGGCCTCGGCGGCGGCGTCCCAGTCGCCCGCCGCGCACAGATCGACGATCTCCTTCATGCGATCGGGCGCCACGTTGCCGATGGTGGAGATGACCCCGGCGCCGCCCGCGCGCATGATGTCGAAGGTGGCGGAGTCGTCCCCCGAGTACACCGCGAAGCCCTCGGGGGCCTCGGCGATGATGCGCTCGATCTGGTCCATGCGGCCCGAGGCCTCCTTGACGGCCACGACGTTGGCGCAGTCGTGCGCTAGGCGCAGCGTGGTCTCGGCCTCCATGTTGACGACGCAGCGGCCGGGGATGTTGTACAGGATCACCGGCAGCTCCACCGCGTCGGCGATGGTGCGGAAGTGGCGGTACATGCCCTCCTGCGGCGGCTTGTTGTAGTAGGGCACGACGCACATGAAGCCGTCCACGCCCAGCGGCGCCACCTTGCCCGCGAAGTCCACCGTGTCGGCCGTGCAGTTGTCGCCCACGTTGGCGATGACGGGCACGCGCCCGTCCACCGCCGCGACGACGGCGCGGAACAGGTCCATCTTCTGCGGGTAGAACACCGTGGGGCTCTCCCCCGTCGTGCCGTTGATGATGAGGGCGTCGCTGCCGCCCCGCACGAGGCGGTCCGCCAGGGCCTGAGCGCGGTCGAGGTCGAGCTCGAGGTCGTCGTCGAAGGGCGTGACCATGGCCGGGATCATGCGGCCGAAGCGGGGGGTGGCATCTGCCATGGGGGCATCTCCTTACGGTATCGTGGCGCGCCTGGATGCGACGCGGGTGCTCGCTGAAGTGCCATTATGCCACGAATGTACGGTAAGCCGGCGCCCGCCGGCGCAAGTTCGCCAAACCTCCAAGCGAGCGGGCCGGCCGCGGGAGCCGGGACGCGGGGTTGGGGGTCGGGGCGCAGGTGACCGGCAGGTGACGGGCCCGCCGCGGCTCCGGCCGCCGCCCGCGCTCGGCGCGAGCAGCGGGCCGGGCCACAGGGCTTAGGACATGAACTCCTCGAGGCCGACGATGAGCCCCTCGCACGCGCCCACGCTGCGGATGCCCAGCAGCACGCCGGGCATGTAGGAGGCACGATCCCACGAGTCGTGGCGGATGGTCAGCGTCTGCCCGAGCGAGCCGAACACCACCTCCTGGCTGGCGACGTAGCCCATGGAGCGCACCGAGTGCACCGGCACGCCGTCGACCAGCGCGCCGCGCGCGCCCTCGGCCCCGGCGATCTCCGTCTCGCGGCCCGGCGCCTCGCTCACGCGCCCGCCCCGCGCCTCGGCGATGATCTGGGCCGTGCGCACCGCGGTGCCCGACGGCGCATCCTTCTTGTTGCAGTGGTGGAACTCCAGCACCTCGGCCTCGGGGAAGTAGGGGGCGGCGGCCTTGGCGAACTCCATCATGAGCACCGCGCCGGTGGTGAAGTTGGGCGCGTAGAACAGGCACGTGCCGGGCGCGGCCTGCGCCGCGAGCTCGGCGAGGACGTCGTTGGACAGCCCGGTGGTGCCCACGACGCAGTCCACGCCCGCGGGGAGGGCGGCGGCCAGGTTGGCGGCCACGACATCGGGCTGGGTGAAGTCAACCAGCACGTCGAACCCGCCCGCCGCCACGGCATCCGCCACGCTCGCGTACACGGGGTAGCCGCCCGCGGAGGCGGCGGCATGCGGGTCGATGCCGCAGGTCACCTCCATGTCATCGGCGGCGGTGACGGCGTCCACCACGGTGGCGCCCATGCGGCCGGCGCATCCGGCCACGGCGACTCTGATCATCCTGCGCTCCTTCGCGTCGCTTTTATCCTGCGAGCATCCTAGCGCATCCGGGCGGCACGTGGCCGGCACGCGCGGCCGGCCGAGGGCAGAAGGCAGGCGCGCGGAGCCCATCGAGGGCAAGAGACAGGCGGCTCGGTCCACAGCTGGGGGCAGGCGCGCAGCTTGACCGGAACGGGTGGCGCGAGGGGCCAGCCAAGGGCGGCGGGGCACGCCATCGACGAGCGATCTATCCGAAATCGACGGTTTGTCGCGTCTTTTAGCGCTCCCGTCGGACGTCTTGTGCCGCCTCGGGCCCACATCGCCCTCTGACGCGTTTCTCATCTGGGGAAACCTCTTCACCATCCTGAGGCCACCCCTCGCCTTCGCCCTCATGCGGCCCCCTTGAGCGCACAAAGCGTCAGAAATGGATAGGACGAGCAGCGTGCGGCGGCCTCAATCCGTCCGCCATCCGCTAGAATCCATCCGTGAAAACCGTCTTCTGTAAAAACACGGCACTCTTTGTGCTCCGATCGGCGCTCTGCGACCCCGGCGCTCAAGCCTCGCATGCTCCCCTCATCCCCTATGAGGGAGAGCGCGACCGCGCGGTCGCGACAGCCTCCCCCGCGCCGGCGCACCGCTCCCAGACGACGGCGCCCTCCTCGAAGCGCGCGCAAAGGAAAGGCGCCGGCACCCTCGCCGAACTGCGGCGACAGGCAGCTGAGCTCTCAGCCGCCATCCCCTCCGTCGGCTCCGAGGCGCACATCATCGTCCCTCCCGAGGCGCGACGAGGGCGCCATGCCGGGCTCGTCTTGCACGGCTGGAACGCGGCGCTGCCGGCGAGCAGGCTCATCCGCATCCGGCACGACACGTGGTCTCTTGGGCCGGAGCTGTGCCTCCTCGACCTGAGCCGCTCCCTCGACGACGTGAGCCTGCTCATGCTCGCCTACGAGTTCTGCGGCACGTACGCGATCGACCCCGACGCCGACGCCGGCTTCAGGGCGCGTGGACCCCTCACCACCCCGAGGCGCATCGCGCAGGTCGTCGCCGCGAACCCCGGCGTCGGCGGATCGAAGAGGCTGCGACGCATCCTCCCGCACGTCAGCGCCGGATCAGCGTCTCCCATGGAGAGCGCCCTCGCGCTGCTAGTGCGCCTCCCCCATCGCATGGGAGGTCTCGCGCTTCCGCCTCCGCTGCTCAACCACACGATCAACCCAGGTCGGCGGGGAGGCGTCGTCGCCGACCGCTCCTACTACGTCTGCGACCTCTACTGGCCGCAGGCACGCATCGGCCTCGAGTACGACAGCGACGCGTTCCATGTGGGCGCTGATCGTCTGAGCCGCGACGCACGACGTCGGGCGGCACTCCAGGGGCTCGGGGTGACAACGGTGACGGTCACACGCGAGCAGATCCGCCGTCCCTCCGACCTGCGGCGACTCGATGAGACGCTTCATCGCCTTCTCGGCGTCCAGCGCCGCCCTCGCTGCAAGGACTACCCCGACCGGCAGCGTACACTCCAGGGTCAGCTGCTCGGGACGACCGCCGAGCCGGGGACGCTCGCGCACACAGTTCGGTTCGGAGACTGAGGCAAGGGAGTCCTTCGGAACGCAGTTCTTTCACCCCGTTCCATCCAGAATCAACGGCTTGTGCGGGTCGCGCGCTCCCTTTCCGACGACTGGCGCAGGCAGCGATCGCAGAGGCCCGGCATACGACCAGGTCGCGCGGAAAGCCACCCCTTCCATGAATGTGCGAGGGAGAACAATTCGTCGTTTTCGGATGGACAATGGCCGTAAAAAAGGAGCCGCCCGAAGGCGGCTCCCTTTCGTACGGTCTGCGGATGCGCCGCTAGTTCGCCTCGTGGCGACGGCGCGGGGTGCGGCTCTCGCGACCCGAGCGGCCGGGGCGGTTGTCGGAGCGCGCGCCACGATCGCGGTCACGGTCACGGCGCTCGCCGCGGTCGCGATCACCGCGGTCAGCCGAGCCGGCCGGGGCGTCCGGCTTGTCCAGGCGATCCAGGGAGATCTTGCCCGTCTTCGGGTCCACCTCCAGTACCTCGACCTTCACGATGTCGCCCAGGTTGAGGACGTCCTCCACCTTGCCCACGCGGCCGTTGGCGACGCGGGAGATGTGCAGCAGGCCGTCCTTGCCCGGCGTGAGCTTGATGAAGGCGCCGAAGTCCTTGATGCCGACGACCTCGCCCTCGTAGACCTCGCCCACCTCGGGCTCCTTGACGATGCCCAGGATCATGTCCTTGGCCGCCTGCATAGCGGTGCCGGACACGGCGACCACGTGGATGGTGCCGTCCTCCTGGATGTCGATGGACGCGCCCGTCTCCTCCTGGATGCCGCGGACGACCTTGCCGCCCGAGCCGATGTCGTCGCGGATCTTGTCCACGGGGATCTTGATGGTGTCGATGCGCGGGGCGGTCTCCTTCTTCTCGGCGCGGGGGCACGGGCGGCAAGGGAGCTCTATCTGCGCCCCTTTGAGATGGTAGTCACCAG
>JAAWAY010000074.1 GCA_022792415.1 Eggerthellaceae bacterium
ACCGCCCTTGAAGGCCGTGGTGATGTAGTACACCGGGCCGCCGTGCACGGTGCCGTCCTCGTCCACGACGCGGGTCTTCTGCGCCATGACGGCCTCGGCGTAGTTGGTGGCCATGCCCAGAAGCGCGATGATCCACATCCAGAAGATGGCGCCCGGGCCGCCCACGATGATGGCGCCGCACGCGCCCACGATGTTGCCGGTGCCCACCTGGGCGGCCACGGCCGTGGACAGCGCCTGGAACGACGTCATGCCGCCGCCCTGGTTGCCGCCGCGCAGCGAGAAGTCGCCGAACAGGCGGCGCCAGCCCTCGCCGAAGCAGCGGAACTGGATGGCCTTGGTCCTGATGGTGAACCAGATGCCCATGCCCAGCAGCAGGACGATCAGGATGTAGTTGGACAAGTAGTTGTTGATGGTGGTAACGATACCGAGAAGCGCCTGTTCCACGTTCTCCCCTTCTTTGCTCGCGAAGGCTCGGGAGAACGTGCCCTTAAGGGAGGGCCGCGTCTGCTCTGTCCGTTTGCCTGAGAGATTCGGCGTCCGTGGAACGCCTTGCACCTTCGGCACTCACTTAAGAGTTCTCCAGAGTCTTCTCCGCCCCCGGTTCGCGCACGCGTCCCTGGGGCATCACAGAAATACTGACCGGGCCACTATACGCTCCTCCGCGCGCGTCGCTGCCGCCGTGGGCCTACCGGCGCCGTTTCGCCCGCGAAAGGCGTGTGACAAAGGGTCACATCAGGTGCCATGCCCTGCCGTGTCGGCTAGCGCCGGCGCATGGCGCGCGCGAACGCGACGGAGACGATGAGGGCGACGGCCAGGATGCCCAGGTCGATGTAGAGCGTGTGCGAGAACCCGGCGGCGTAGGCCTGGGCCTTTGAGGCGCCGGCTGCCATCAGGCGGTCGGCGTCGGCCGAAAGGACGCCGACGAACAGGGCCGATCCCACCGACCCGGCGATCTGCACCAGGGTGGAGTGGATGGACGACCCGTGCGCGTAGATCTCCTTCGGCAGCGAGCCGAGGTCCACGGCCTTCAGCGTGGGGAACACCAGGCCGACGCCGGCGTACGAGACGGCCGCGCACGCCATCATGGCGAGGGCGAGCAGGGCCGACGAGGTGACCTCCATCCCTACGAACCCCAGCAGCATCAGCAAGAAGCCCGCCGGCACCAGGGGCCACACGCCGTGCTTGTCCTCGATGCGGCCCCCGACGAAGCAGCTCACGGCGTAGCAGAGGATGGGCCCCGCCATCAGGCAGCCCGTGAGAAACGCGCTGTAGCCGGCCGTGCCCTCCAGGTACAGCGGCACCAGCAGGCTCATGTAGATGGATCCCATGTAGCCCAGCATCATGAGCGCCTCGCCCACCACGAACCGCGGGTGGCGCAGCGGCGACAGGTTGAGCAGCGGCGTCTCGATGTGGAGCTGGCGCCACGCGAAGGCCGCCAGCACGGCCGACCCGGCCAGCATGGCGCCGATCGAGGGCAGCCAGTCGCGGGACACCTCGTTTAGACCGTAGATGACGGCCCCCAGCCCCAGGAAGCTCAGCGCCACGCTGAGCGCGTCGATCGCGCGGTTCTCGCGGCGGTAGACGTCATGGAGCAGGAAGAACCCGAGCACGAGCAGCACCGCCGACATCACCAGGGGGATGAGGAAGAGCGAGCGCAGGCCGAGGTAGGTGAGCATCGCCCCGGCGAGCAGGGGAGCGAAGGCCAGGCCGACGCCGATGACGCCGCTATTGACGGCCAGCATGGTTCCCTTGCGGTCAGCGGGGGATATGGTGAGGATGACGCTGGTCACCACGGGGAAGAACAGGCCCACGGTGAGCGCCTGGACAAGGCGCGCCGCCAGCATCATGGGGAAGTCGACGGCGAGGAGGCCCAGCGCCGACCCGGCCAGCGAGGCGGCGTAGCCGAACATCATCACCTTGCGGATGCCGTAGCGCTTCAGCAGCGACGCGGCCATGGTGATGACGGTGGCGGCCACGACGGTGAAGCCGAGCACCATCCAGTTCGCGACGGAGAGGCTCACGTGGAAGTCGGCCGAGACCTGGTCGAGCGCGATGTTCATGAGCGATTGGTTGAACGAGGCCAAGAGGTTGCTCGCGAGCATCATGGCCATCATGGCCCACATCGCTCGTCCCGTGGGGATGCGGGCCACGTCGTCGGCCGCGGCCGCCGCGACGTCGGGTCGTGATGCGGTCATGCCTTCGCGCAGGGTTTCGCCGCTCAAGGTATCGCCTTCTTCGATGAGGGGGTGGGCAGTGCCTCCCATGGTAGGAAGGGCGCGGCCCCGCGCAGGCCGCGCCCTTCCAGGAGTAGGACGATTGTTTACCGCTAGTTACACGTGCGGGCCATGACCCGCCCCTCGATGCGCCCTTCCGTCACGCAGCCCATGCGCGTGACATTTGATGTGACCCTTTGTCACGCGTGGGCGGCGATGGCCTCGTCCTGCAGGGCGTCGAGGGCGGCCATGCACTCATCGACGGAGGCGCCGGCCAGGAGGTCGCGCACGATGAGGCACACGTTGCCCCACTGCTCGACGTCCATGCTCGCGTTGGAGGCCAGCACGTACACCTCGGCCTCCACCTTGTCGTTGAGCGGCTTGAGCGCGTCGATGCAGTCCACCTTGATGTTCTTGGACGGCGAGATGACGCGGTTGGTCTCGGTGTAGAGCTGCAGCGCCTCGTCGGACAGGATCACGTCCATGACCTCGAGGGCCTCCTCCTTGTTCTTGGACTCCTCGCCCACGGCGAAGCCGGTCATGGACAGCACGGGCATCTGGCCGTGGGTGCTGGGGAACCCGATGACCTCCAGGTCGAAGCCGGGGTTGCCGTAGGCCGTGTCGGTGTTGGCGGCGCCCCAGTAGGCCATCACGATGGGGCACTCTCCCGCCAGGAAGTCATCACCCTCGCCCTTGCCCTCGAAGGCCTCGCTCACCAGCGCATTCTCGGCGTCGATGTAGCCGGCGTCCATCAGCGCCTTCAGGAACTCGAAGCCCTCGCGCATGTAATCGCTGTAGCGCGCCTCACCACAGTTCAGCGCGGCCACCTCGGCCTCCACGTCGCCGCCGTTGTACAGGTCGGCGTAGGCTTGGGCGAACACGAAGGTCTCGAGCCACCAGCGGTTGGCGCCGACGGGGGTGTCGTAGCCGTGCTCTTTGAGCACGCGGCAGCACTCGAGGAACTCCTCGGGCGTGTTGGGCAGCGCGAGCTCGCAGTCGTCGAAGATGTCCTTGTTGACGAACAGGCCGTAGGCCACGACCTCCTGGGGGATGGCCACGAGCTTGCCGTCGATCGTGTTGGCGGTTCTCACCACCTCGCGCAGGTTGGCCGCGCAGTCGAGCGACGACAGGTCGGCCAGCTTGCCCTCCGAGCCCAGGGCCACGATGGTGTCGGTGTTCAGCAGGAGTAAATTTGCGAAGTTAGCTGAACACTTTCCTCAAACCCAGGGATCGCCCCACACTTAGCTGGACATGTATCGTTAAGCATGAGAATGGCCCTCGCAGGCCAAGACACAGGCAAAGGAAATCAAGACCCGACTGCGGCC
>JAAWAY010000075.1 GCA_022792415.1 Eggerthellaceae bacterium
CAGGGCCTCGCGGATCTCGTTGCGGCTCTCCTCGGCCGCCTGGCAGCCCACCTCGGGGTTGGCGCCGGCGCCCAGGCCGCGCGTGAGCTCCTCGCCGATGTGGATGGTCTTGTCGGCGTCCGAGATGAGGAGCGCCTGGCGGTCGGTGTTGACCGCGATGAACTCCACGCCCTTCACGCCGGCCTCGACCATGCGGTTCACGGCGTTCGTGCCGCCGCCGCCTACGCCGACGACCTTGATGACCGCCAAGTGATCCCAGCCTATGTTGTTTGGCATTGTGTCCTCCGCACCTGCTGCGTTTTGTCTGCTGCGTTTTCAGAAAAACGCCCGCGCGCCCGCGGGCATCCGGCTACCTTATCGCGCACGCGCGCGATACATGTGGGGTAATTTTACACGATGACCCGGTGAATGCAACGACAACGGCGGGCAAAGGCCCTGATTGGCCACGATACCCACAGATACGGAGCGCACTCGAAGGGCAAGCGCACGGCAGTGCGAGCAGCATGGCGTGACAGGGGGTCACATCAAATGTCACGCAACATGCGTCGCGCACGCTACAGGGCGCGCCAGGTGGGGCGGTCGGGCACGCGCACGTTGATGTAGGCCACCTTACCCGGGTTCTGCGCCATGATCTCCAGGCAGATGCGCTCCTTCTCGCGGATGTTGTCCGCCGTGCCGAAGGCGATCTCCACGCCGTTGTCGAGCGTGAGCAGCGTGGACTCGGCCTCCTTGGCCGACACCATGCGCACCTGGTCGGCCAGGTCGGTGGTCATGCCGTCCACGATGGCCAGCGCGTTGTTGACGTTGCCGTCGGCGCAGTACGACCCGATCTCGGGCACGAGGCCGTAGGGCACGTCGTTGATGTGCAGCACGCGGTCGGCGTCCTCGTAGATCTGGGGCGCGATGGCCTGGCCCACCGACGAGTCGCGGTCGGGGATGGGCATGAGCCACATGCCGTCCGACGCGATGGCCCAGGGCTGGACGGTGGACGCGTCGTCGGTGGTCACCTCCACCACGGCGGCGATCTCGCGCTCGGTGACGACGATCTGCAGCGTGGAGGGGAACACGCGGTTGACGGTGACGTCCTTCACCCAGGCGTCGCGGTCGATGGAGCGCTCGATGGCGCCCGTGTCCACGGTGAGCAGCGTGGTGCCCTGCGGTACCGACGCGAGCGCGGCCATGTCCTGGGATGTGAGGTGCTCGGCGCCCACGACGTCCACCTTCTCGATGGTGAAGGCGGGCGACAGGTAGAGGGCGCCCGCGCCCACGACGAGCGCGACGATGACGCCCACGACGGCCGCGACGCGGATGAGCGAGCGGCGCGCGGCCTGCTGGGCGCGCTGGGCGCGCGCGGCGCGGTCGATGTCGCCGATGCGCACCGACGACACGCGCGACGAGGGCCGCGAGCTGCCGCGCGCGGGCGCGGGGCGCTGCGACGGGCGCGACGAGGATCGGGGGGCGCCAGAGCGGGACGGGGCCGGGCCGCGGGAGGGGGCGGGGCGCCCCGACGAGCGCGGCATGGGCACCCGCCGGGAGGCGCCGGGCCTACTCGAACCCGAGGAAGCGGACTTCTGGCGTGAGCGTGATGCCATGGGCCTGCCTCACCTCCGTCTGGATGCGCCCGATGAGGGCGCGCACGTCGGCTGCCGTGGCGCCGCCCTCGTTCACGATGAAGTTGGCGTGGGCGTCCGACACGCGCGCGCCGCCGACGTTGGCACCCTTCAGGCCGAGCCCCTCGATGAGGGCCGCCGCCGAGGCGCCCTCGGGGTTGCGGAACACGCTGCCGCACGACGCCTCGGTGAGGGGCTGGGTGCGCTTGCGACGCGAGAGGTTGGCCTCCATCTTGCCGCGGATGTAGAACGGGTCGCCCTTCTCGGCAGCCAGCTCGCATTCCACCACCACCGCGTCAGAGGGCAGCGACGACGACCGGTAGCCCCACGTGACGGCGTCGCCGGGGATGCGCTCGAGGCCGCGGCCGGGGGCGAGCGTGGTGACGGACACGACGCGCTCCCCTATCCACTCGTCGCGGGCCCCCGCGTTCATGGCGATGGCGCCCCCGACGGTGCCCGGCGTGCCCACGGCGAACTCGAAGCCGGCGAGCGACCGCTGGAACGCCTCCTGCACCACCGCCGACAGCATGACGCCGCCGCCGGCGTAGAGCCGGCCGGCCTCCTCGTCCACCTTGAGGGTGCGGAAGTCGCGCCCGAGCGACACGACGACGCCCGGGAAGCCCTCGTCGGCCACGAGCAGGTTGGAGCCGCGCCCCACCACCACCCAGGGCACGCCCTGCTCCTCGCACACCTCGACCAGGCGCGCGAGCGCGCCCACCGAGCCCACGCGCACGAAGAAGCGCGCCGGGCCGCCGATGCGGTAGGTGGTGTGGCGGGCCATGGGCTCGCGGGGGTAGACGTCGCCGTCGAAGCGGTCGTCGACGAGCAGCGACTGGAGGGGGGATGCGTGGCGGGCCATGGGGCGGGCGGCCTCCTAGCGGCGGCGCAGCTCGTCGACGAGCTGCGGGCCGATGGCGGTCACGTCGCCGGCGCCCATGGTGATGACCAAATCGCCTTCGGCCGCCGTGTCCATGAGCGCGGGCACCACGTCGATGCGGCGCGGCACGTAGGCGGCCTGGGGGTGGCCGGGGTGGTCGAGCACCACGTTGAGGAACGTCTTGCCGTTGACGCCGGGCACCGGCGCCTCTCCGGCGGGGTAGACGTCCATGAACGTGACGGTGTCGGCGGCGTCGAAGGCGCGGCCGAACTCGTCGCGCAGCACCTCGGTGAACAGCGGGGCGCGCGAGTAGCGATGCGGCTGGAACAGCACGTGGACGCGGTTGAAGTCGAGGGCCTTGGCGGCCTCGATGGTGGCGGCGATCTCGGTGGGATGGTGCGCGTAGTCGTCCACCACGGTGACGCCCGCGGCCTCCCCCACCAGGTCGAAGCGGCGCCGCACGCCGGCGAACTCGCCGAGCTTGGCCGCGGCCTCGGCCACGTCCATCCCCAGCGCGTCGATGAGCGTGAGCACGCCGGCGGCGTTGGCCACGTTGTGCAGGCCCGGGTTCTGGCGCACCGACCCGGCCACCTCGCGCCCGTCGGGCAGGCGCAGCGTGAACGTGGAGCCCACGCCGCGCGGCGCGGCCTGGGTGATGCGCGCGTCGCAGCCCTCGCCGAAGCCGTAGGTGATGACGCGGCGCCCCGTCGAGCGCGCCACGTCCACGAGCGCCGCGTCGTCGCCGCACACCACGGCCACGCCGTCGTCGGGAACCGACGCGATGAACGCGCGGAACTGGTCGTAGATCTCGTCGAGGCCCTCGTAGTGGTCCAGGTGGTCGGCCTCGATGTTGGTGACGATGACGGCGCGCGGCGAGAGGTACGTGAACGACTTGTCGCTCTCGTCGGCCTCCACCACGTACCACGGCCCGCGCCCGGAGTGGGCGTTGGTGCCGAAGGCGCGCACGATGCCGCCGATGAGGAACGTGGGGTCGGCGCCCATGGCCTCCAGCGTGCTCGCGAGCATGGACGACGTGGTGGTCTTGCCGTGGGTGCCGGCGACGGCCAGGGTGTCGAGGCTGCGGCCCAGGTGCGCCAGCATCTGCGCGCGGTGCACGATGCGCAGGCCGCGGCGGCGCGCCTCGATGAGCTCGGGGTTGTTGTCCAGGATGGCCGTGGACACGACGACGACCGGGTCGCCCGCCGGGATGTTGGCGGCGTCCTGGCCGATGGCCACGGGGATGCCCTCGGAGGCGAGGCGCTTGGTGTAGCGGCTCTCCTTGAGGTCCGACCCCGTCACCGAGATGCCCTGATCATGGGCCACGCTGGCGATGCCGCTCATGCCGACGCCGCCGATGCCGATGAAGTGCAGCGCGTCGATGTCCCTCTGGTCCATGGTGCTCCCTCCGCTCGCGGCCTGATGGGGATGGGCGAACGGCTATTGTAGCGCAGGCCCCCCGGACCCCGCCGCGCCCATCACAACATCTGCCAATTTGGCGGCGGCGTCGGCCGTCTCCTGGGCCTGGGCGGCCGCGCGCATGGACGCGCGCAGCTCGGGCTCGTCGAGCAGGCGCCGCACCTGGTCGCGGAAGGCCTCGGTGCCCACCTCCGCGTCGGGCATCATGAGCGCGCAGCCGGCGTCGACCCAGGCGCGCGCGTTGGTGGTCTGGTGGTCCTCGGTGGCGTGCGGGAACGGCACGAGCAGCGCGGGGACGCCGAGCGCCGATATCTCGGCGAGCGACGTGGCGCCGGCGCGCGACACGATGGCGTCGGCGGCGGCCAGCGTGTCGCCCATGCGGTCCTGGTAGCCCATGACCGTCCAGCGCTCCTCCTGCTCGGGGGTGAGCGCGAGCGCCTCGCGCACCGCGTCGAGCTCCTTGGGGCCCGTGATGTGGACGACGCGCACGTCGTCGCGGGCCAGCAGCTCGTCTCTCATCGCGACGATGCCCTCGTTGATGTGGCGCGCGCCCAGGCTGCCGCCGAACACGAGCAGCATGAGCGCGTCGTCGGGCACGCCGAGCATCGCGCGGCCCGCGGCGCGGTCGGACGCGATGACCGAGCGGCGCACGGGGTTGCCCGTCACGGTGACGCGGGACGCCTCGACGCCCTCGGGCGCCGACTGGGCGTAGGTGAGGCACACCGCGGCGGCGCGCTTGGCCAGGTAGCGGTTGGCCATGCCCATGACCGAGTTCTGCTCGTGCACCACCACGGGGATGCCCAGCGACTCGGCGGCGCGGGCCACGGGGATGGACACGTAGCCGCCGAAGCCCACCACCACGTCGGGGCGCGCCTCGGCGAACCAGCGCTTGGCCTGGCCGGTGGAGCGGGCGATCTTGGCCACGCCCCGCACGATGGACGCCGGGTGGCTGCGGTCGAACCCGGCGGCCTCGAACGCCTTGAACTCCAGGCCGGCCTGGGGCACGAGGCGCGCCTCCACGCCCTGGGGCGTGCCGGCGTAGCGCACCTCGCAGCCGCGCTCGGCGAGCTCGTCGGCCAGGGCGAGGGCCGGGTTGATGTGGCCGGCGGTCCCGCCGCCGGTGAGGATGACGCGCATGGCTACCTCCTGGTTCCGCGCGGGGCGCGCCCGGGCCCCTCGGCCCGGACGACGCGCAGGTCGGCGCGGCGCTGCTCGTAGACGGTGGGCTCCTCCTGGGCCCGGGACACGGAGAGGATGAGGCCCACCATGATCATGGTGGCGATGATGGACGAGCCGCCCGACGAGATGAAGGGCAGCGGCTTTCCGGTGGTGGGCAGCACGCCGATGGTGCACCCGATGTTGAGGAACGCCTGGAACACGAGCATGATGGTGCAGCCGCCCGCGATCATGCGGCCGAACTCGTCGGGGCAGCCCTGGGCGATGCGCAGGCCCGACACGAGGAACGCCACGAACAGCCCGATGACGACGAGCGCGCCCACCAGGCCCAGCTCCTCGCCGATGATGGCGAAGATGAAGTCGCTGTCAGACGCGAACAGGTAGCCGAACTTCTCGCGGGAGTTGCCCAGCCCCACGCCGAACAGGCCGCCCTCGGCCAGGGCGTAGTAGGAGCGGATGATGTTGAAGCCGTCGCCGTAGCCGCCCTGCCCGTCGTCCCACGGGTTGAGGTAGACCAGGCGCGACGAGCGGTAGCCCACGCCGAAGATGGCGATGAAGGCGAACAGCCCCCCGGCGACCAGCAGCGCCCCCATCACCTTGCCGGGCACGCCGCCCACCCACATGACGGCGTAGATGCCCACGAAGCAGATGAGGGTGGTGCCCAGGTCGGACTGGGTCTTGTACAGGAACAGCAGGGGGATGATGACGAGCAGGATCGCCTGGGTCATGGCGGCGCGCGGCTCGATGGAGCCCTGGCGCAGCAGGTAGAGGATGCGAGCCCCCATGAGGAGGAAGGCGATCTTGGCGAACTCGGCCGGCTGGATGCCGATGGTGTCGGTGATGCCCAGCCAGCGCTGCGCGCCGTACACCTTGGTGCCGATGACGGCCGTCAGCACGAGCGTGACCGCCGCCGCGCCCCACACCACCCAGATGGCCGGCCCGGCCCACACGCGGTAGGGCACGGCCTTCCACAGGACGACGGCGCAGGCCGCGCCGAGGACGGCGTAGAGCGCCTGGGAGCGCACGCTGCTGATGACGGAGTTGCCCGCCTTGACGTCGGTGATGGAGCCCGCCGAGTACACCATGACGAGCCCGATGAGCAGAAGCGACAGCACGCACAGCAGAAGCACCGCGCGCGGGCCCACCACGTCCAGGGGCAGCTCGCGTCTTCGGGAGGCCACCTAGCTGCCCTCCCGGGCCCCGCGGGCGCGGTCGGCGACGAGCTCCTTGAACACGTCGCCGCGCTCCTCGAAGCACGAGAACTCGTCGAACGACGCGCATGCCGGCGACAGCAGCACCACGTCGCCCGGCTCGGCCAGCGAGAGCGCGGCGTCGAGGGCCTGCTCGAGGCCGGGGGCGCGCTCCACGGCCACGCCGGCGGGCGCGAGCGCGCAGGCGAACCGCTCCCCCGCCTCGCCGAAGCACACGGCCGCCTTGGCGTGGGCGGCGCAGGCCTGGGCGAGCGGCGCCAGGTCGGTTCCCTTGTCGCGGCCGCCCAGCAGGACGACCGGGCGCGTCTCGCCGAAGGCCGCGAGCGCCACGAGCGTGGCGTCCACGTTGGTGGCCTTGGAGTCGTTGTAGCAGGCCACGCCCGCCACCGATCCGCAGGGCTCGATGCGGTGCGCCAGCGGGGCGAACGACGCAAGCCCCGCGGCCACGGCGGCGTCCGGCGCGCCGAGCGCGACGGCGGCCGCGGCGGCGGCCAGGGCGTTGGCCACGTTGTGCTCGCCGCGCACCTGCAGCGCCGAGGCCGGGCCCAGGCGGTGCTCGGCGCCGCCCAGCGCCACCACCATCTCGCCCGTGTCGTCCACGAAGGCGGCGTTGTCCGCCCCGCAGGCGGCGCGCATGTCGAAGCCCAGGCCGCGGGCGGTGCCCAGGGGCACGTAGGCGAACCCGCGCTCGGCAGGCGGCATGGCCTTGAGGGCGCGGACGCGCTCGCGCACGGCGTCGTCGGTGGCGCACAGCACCGCCACAGCGCCCGGCGTGCGGCCCAGGTTGGCCAGCACCTTCCACTTGGCGTCGGCGTAGGCCTGGTGGCTGCGGTGCCACGCCAGGTGGTCGGGGGTGATGTTGAGCACGACGGCCACGTCGGGCGCGAAGTCGCGCGTGGAGGCCAGCTGGTAGGACGACGTCTCGGCCACGTAGACGTCGGTGGCGCCGGCGGCCACGGCCTCGATGCACGTGTCGCCGATGTTGCCCACCGCGTCGGCGGCCAGCCCCGCGGCGCGCAGCAGGTGCGCCGCCATCGCCGTGGTGGTGGTCTTGCCGTTGGTGCCCGTGACGGCCACCCAGCGCGAGGTCGCGGCGCTCTCGCGCCAGGCGAACTCCACCTCGCTCACCACCTCGGCGCTGGCCGCCTGGGCGCTTCGGTAGAAGTCGGAGAACTGCGAGATGCCGGGGCTGGCGATGCACAGGTCGTAGGAGCCCTCGATGTCCTCGTGGTCGAAGCGCACGTCGGCGCCGTCCGCGCGGGCGGCCTCGGCCCAGGCCAGGGCCTCCTCGCCCGGCGCGCCCGCGGCCACGGCCAGCTCGTCGACGCGCGTGCCGATGAGCGGGCGCAGGTAGTCGGCGCAGGCCCTCCCGGACTTGCCCAGACCCAGCACCAGCACGCGCCCCAGGCGCGCGGGGGCGGCCTTGCGCCCCTCCATCATCTCGCGATCAGCCACGTCGGCCTCCCTACCCCGCCAGGAGCGACCCGGCGAAGTACAGGCTGAACCCCAGCGCCGCCAGCACGCCCGACACGATCCAGAACCTCACGACCACCTTCGTCTCGCTCCAGCCCTTCTTCTCGAAGTGGTGGTGCAGGGGCGCCATGAGGAAGATGCGCTTCTTCGTCTTCTTGTAGTAGAACACCTGGATCATGACCGACAGCGCCTCGGCCACGAACAGGCCGCCGATGACGAGCGACACGATCTCGGTCTTGGTGACCACCGCCAAACAGCCCAGCGCCATGCCGAGCGCCAACGAGCCGGTGTCGCCCATGAAGATGTCGGCCGGGTAGGAGTTGAACCACAGAAAGCCCACGCACGCGCCGGCCAGCGTGGCCGCGAAGATGGCGGGCGCCAGCAGGTCGGAGCGGTAGGCGATGGCGGCCATCACCAGCATGACGATCATGACCGAGCCGGCGGCCAGGCCGTCCAGGCCGTCGGTGAGGTTGACGGCGTTGCACATGCCCACGAGCAGGATGTTCACGAACAGCAGGTACAGCCACGGGATGGCGATGCCCTCGCCGATGGGCAGCACCGTGGTCAGCACGCCCAGGTCGAACGTGTAGACGAACGGGATGGACACCGTCGGCTCGATGCCGACGACGTTGACGGCGCACAGGATGAAGGCCGTCGCGATGGCGAACTGCCCGATGAGCTTGGCCGTGGGCGTGAGCCCCAGCGAGCGCTCGTGGGCCACCTTCGACCCGTCGTCGATGAGACCGAGCAGGCCGGTGAGCACCGTGGCGCCCAGGAGCAGCCAGATCTCGGGCGTGGGGGCGCCGATGAGCAGCGTGCAGGCGATGACGGCCACGAGCATGATGACGCCGCCCATGGTGGGCGTGCCCTGCTTGACCAGGTGGCTCTGCGGCCCGTCGGCGCGCACCTGCTGGCCGATGTGGCTGGACTTGAGGAAGCGTATCCACACGGGCATGAGCGCCATGGTGACGACCATGGAGATGACCACGGCCAAAAACACCAGAAACGTCGGGTACGCGGCGAATGTCGAGAACATGGCTAGCTGACCAACCCTTCGACGACGCGCTCCAGGCCCATGAAGTGCGATGCCTTGACCAGCACCGCGTCCCCGGGCTCAAGCAGCACGTCGAGCTCCTCCAGCACGTCGGCCACGCCGGCCGCGCGCGTTATCCTGCGTTCATCCATGCCGCCCTGGGCGGCGCCCTCGGCGATGAGCGAGGCCAGCTCGCCCACGCAGATGAGGCCGTCGAGCGGCAGCGAGGCGGCCGTGCGGCCCACGCCGCGGTGGCACTCCTCGGCGAACTCGCCCAGCTCGCCCATGTCCCCGAGCACCGCGTAGCGCGACCCGGGCACGGCCAGCGAGCAGAACGTGGCCAGCGAGGCGCGCATGGAGTCGGGGTTGGCGTTGTAGGCGTCGTTGACGATGGTGAAGCCTCCCCGGGCGGCGATGACCTCCTGGCGGCCCGCCTCGGGCACCGAGGACGCGAGCGCCGCGGCCACCGCGTCGGGCGCGATGCCGAACGAGAGCCCCACGGCCGCGGCCGCGCAGGCGTTGGACACGTTGTGCAGCCCGCGCAGCGCGAGCGCCACGGGGACGCTGACGGGATCGTCGCCCAGGCCCTCCGCGCGCAGCGTGAAGCGCGGGCGGCCCTCGGCGTCGAGGGCGACGTCCTCGGCCCACACGCGCGCGCCGGCCGCCACGCCGTCGGGGCGCCCCGCGCCGTCGAAGGCGACGCAGGCCACCGAGCGCGCGGCCAGCCCGGCCCGCTCGGCCAGGAAGCCGGCGTAGCCGTCGGCGCCGTTGACGAAGGCGCGGCCCGTCCCGGAGGGCAGGGCCTCGAGCAGCTCGGCCTTGGCGGCGGCGATGGCGTCGCGGCTGCCCAGAAGCTCGATGTGGCTCTCCCCCACGTTGGTGACGAGCCCCCAGTCGGGGCGCACGAAGTCGCACAGCTCGGCGATCTGGCCCGCGCCGCGCATGCCCATCTCCACGACGACGACCTCGGTCTCGGGGTCAGCGGCCAGGAGCGTGCGCGGGACGCCCAGCTCGTTGTTCTGGTTGCCCGCCGTGGCCACGACGCTGCGGCCGGCGGCCGCCACGTCGCGCACGAGGTTCTTGGTGGTGGTCTTGCCCGTCGATCCGGTGACGCCGATGACGCGCCCGCGCAGGTGCCCGCGCCAGGCGCGCGCCAGGTCGGTGATGGCGGCGGCCGTGGCGGCCACCTCGATGACGGCGGCGCCCATCTCACGGGCGAGCAGCAGGGTGGGGGCGTCGGGGGCCTGCATCACGAGCGCGCCCGCGGCGCCGGCGCGCAGGGCCTGGGCCACGAAGTCGTGCCCGTCCACGCGCTCGCCGGGCAGCGCCACGTAGAGCCACCCCTCCTGCACCTCGCGGGAATCCCAGGTGACGCCCGTCATGAGTGAGCGCGTCCCCAGGGGCTCGACGAGGATGGTGCCCCCGGTGCAGTCGGCTACCTGCTTCGCGTTCAGGCGCAAGGCTGATCGCCGTCCTCGTCCGCGGGGCCGAAGGCGCGCTCGAGCTCCTCGGCGGCCACCAGGCGGTCGTCGAAGGGCAGCACCTCATCGCCCACCAGCTGGTAGTCCTCGTGCCCCTTGCCGGCCACGAGCACGGCGTCGCCGGGGCGCGCCAGCTCGATGGCGCGCGCGATGGCCGCGCGGCGGTCGGGGACCACCTCGAAGCGGTCCGGGTCGTCCATGCCCGCCACGATGTCGTCGATGATGGCGAGCGGGTCCTCGTGGCGCGGGTTGTCGCTCGTGACGACGGCCAGGTCGGCCGCGAGCGCCTTGGCGCCCATGATGGGGCGCTTGGTGGCGTCGCGGTCGCCGCCGCAGCCGAACACGACGATGGTGCGCCCCTCCCCCACCGCGTCGACGGTGGCGACGGCCTTGGCCAGGGCGTCGGGGGTGTGGGCGTAGTCCACGTACACCGACACGCCGCCGTCGTGGGCGGCGCGCACGCGCTGCAGGCGGCCCGGAGGGGCCGGCACGTCGGCCAGGGCGCGGGCGATGTCGTCGGCCGCGATGCCCAGGGACAGCCCGATGCCGAAGGCGGTCATGACGTTCTCCACGTTGAAGCGGCCCACGAGCGGGTAGGTGAACGTCACCTCGCGTCCGCGCACGTCCAGCGTGACGGTGGTGTCGGCCGCGCCGTAGTCCACGGACACGGGGTGGATGAGGGCCTCGGCGTCGAAGCCGGTGGTGATGACCGCGTCGCCGCGCTCCGAGCAGCGGCGCCACAGCTCGCGGCCCCACTTGTCGCCGATGCCGATGACGCGCTTGGCCGGGTAGTCGCCCGAGAACAGCAGCGCCTTGGCCTCGAAGTAGGCGTCGAAGGTGTGGTGGTAGTCCAGGTGGTCCTGGGTGAGGTTGGTGAAGGCGGTGACGGCGAAGTCAGTGCCCCACGTGCGCATGAGGTCGAGCGCGTGCGAGCTGACCTCCATGGCCACCACCTCGCAGCCCGCGTCGCGCATGCGGGCGAAGAGCGCCTGCAGGTCGGGGGACTCCGGCGTGGTGTGCTCGGCCTTCTCGTGGACGTCGCCGATGACGTTGCCCACGGTGCCGATGACGCCGGTCTTGCGCCCCGTCACGCGGGCGATGTGCTCGACCAGGTAGGTGGTGGTGGTCTTGCCGTTGGTGCCCGTCACGCCCGCCAGCTGGAACGATGACGAGGGATGGCCGTAGAAGCGGACGGCGGCGTCGGCCATGGCCTTGCGGCTGTCCGGGACGATGACCTCGGTGACGTCGGTGGCGTCGGCCAGGTAGACCTTGCGCTCGGCGACGAGCACGCGCGCGCCGCGGTCGATGGCGTCCTGCGCGAAGGCGTGGCCGTCCGCCGTCAGGCCCACGATGCAGAAGAAGGCGTCGCCGGGGCGCACGCGGTCGCTGCGGTAGGCGAGCCCCTCGACCTCCACGGACCCGTCTCCGATGACGGTGCAGTCAGCACCTGAGAAAAGCTCTGAACATGGCGTGCCCATAGCGTGAATCCTTATTTCGGGGTGATGTTGTACTGCTCGATGGCGTTGGCCATTATATCGTGAAATATCTGGGTCACCTGGGCCATGCCCGAAACCTCGTTGGCTCCCACAAAACAAACCAAATCGCTCGACGAGTTCTCGATGAAGCCGGTGAAGCACAGGTTGTAGATGCCCTTCTTGTACACGCCGCCCTCGGCGATCTCGGCCGTGGACGTCTTGCCCGCCACCTCGAAGCCCTCGATGCCGGCCGCCTTGCCCGTGCCGTCCGTGACCACGGTGCGCAGCATCGACTTCATGTCCTCGAGCGCCGCGGGGTTGTCGACGACGTTCTCCTCGGGGTACTCGGGCACCTCGCCGGTCTGCGGCTTGCTGATGAGGAAGTGCGGCGTCACCTCCACGCCGTCGTTGATGATGGCGCCGTAGAACCGCACCATCTGCAGCGGCGTCACCGACACGCCCTGGCCGAAGCTGACGTTGTAGCCGGTGATGCGCGCCCAGTTCTCGAAGGGCTGCAGCGTGCCGGAGGCCTCGCCGGGGTAGTCGACGCCGGTGCGCTCGTTGAGGTTGTACTGCAGGATGTTGTCGTAGAGCTTGTCGAAGCCCATGTTCTGCACGGCCAGCGACACGCCGATGTTGGACGAGTGGTCGAGGATCTGGCGCAGGGTGTAGGTGGCGTCGTCGCGCTCGTGGGAGTCGGAGATGGTGTAGTTGTCGGCCTCGATGGTGGCGGGGCAGAACAGCGTGTCCTCCGGGCCCATGGTGCCCTCCTCCAGGATGGAAAGGATGGACACCGTCTTGAACACCGACCCCGGCTCGAAGGGCTGGGTGATGGGCTTGAGCTGGTCGGAGCCCACCTTGGAGTTGGCCATGTCGGAGGGGTCCATGTAGGGCAGCGAGCACATGGCGTAGATCTCGCCGGTGGCCGCGTCCATGACGACGGCGCTGCCCTCCTCGGTGCCCAGCTTCTCGACCCCCGTCGCCACGGACTGCTCCACCACGTTCTGCAGCTTGATGTCGAGCGAGATCATGATGTCGGTGCCGTCCACCGCGGGCGTCTCCTCGTGGACGCCGCCGGGGATGGGGGTGGAGCCCTTTTGGGCGTTGCCGCGCTCGGCCGAGTACGTGCCGGGCGTGCCCTTGAGGATGTCGTTGTACTGCAGCTCCAGGCCGGTGATGCCCTCGCCGTCCACGTTGCAGTAGCCCACCAC
>JAAWAY010000076.1 GCA_022792415.1 Eggerthellaceae bacterium
GCCGCCCAGTAGGGGGACCCGGCGCCGCCCGGCCCGTCGCGCCGGCTAACGCTCCGCTGCTCGAAGGGGGCGCGGGCCACATGGCCCGCGCCCCCTTCTCGTGCGCTGCGCTACCTCATGCATTCAGATAAGGGCATGCCAGTGTTCAGATACGCCGGCGCGACGGGCCGGGCGGCGCCGGGTCCCCCTACTGGGCGGCCGCGTCCGATCGCGCCGAAGCCGCAGGCCGTGCCGTCCGTTCCCCGCGCTTTTCGCTAGAATGTCCCCAACGCTTTTTCTCGAGGGAAAGGACAACGCCGTGGACGCACGCCCGTTGGAAGAGCAGGCCCGCGCCATCCGCACCGACATCGTCGAGATGATCGCGGAGGCGGGGAGCGGACACCCCGGGGGCTCGCTCTCCTGCGCCGACATCCTGACCGCCCTGTACCTGGGCGGCGTGATGGATCATGACCCGGCCGAGCCCCGCAAGGAGGGCCGCGACCGGTTCATCCTGGCCAAGGGCCACGCCGCGCCGGCGCTCTACGCCACGCTGGCCCATGCCGGCTACCTGCCCCGCGAGGAGCTCAAGACCCTGCGCAAGCTGGGCTCGCGCCTGCAGGGCCACCCCGACTGCCGCCTGTGCCCGGGCGTGGAGGTGTCCACCGGCTCGCTCGGCCAGGGGCTCTCCATCGCCGCCGGCACCGCCGCGGGCCTGGCGCTCGACGGAAAGCCGGGCTGCGTGTTCGCGCTGCTGGGCGACGGTGAGTGCGAGGAGGGCCAGGTGTGGGAGGCCGCCATGTTCGCGGCGCACCGGCACCTGGGCAACCTGGTGGCCATCGTCGACCACAACGGCCTGCAGATCGACGGCGCCATCACCGACGTGTGCAACCCCGAGGACCTGGGCGCCAAGTTCGCCGCTTTCGGGTGGGACGTCACCGAGGTGGACGGCCACGACGTCGCGGCCCTCGTGGACGCGCTCGGCGCGCTGAAGGCCGCGGGAGGCGATCGGCCGCACGCCGTCATCGCCCGCACCGTCAAGGGCAAGGGGGTCTCGTTCATGGAGAACCAGGCCGGCTGGCACGGCAAGGCCCCCAACGCCGAGGAGCTCACGATCGCGCTCGCCGACCTGCAAGCGGCCGGCGAGTAAAGGAGGCACCCATGGTTAAGCTGGCATCTCCCGAGCAGGCCTCCCAGAAGAAGGCCACCCGCGCCGCCTTCGGCGCCACCCTGGCCGAGCTGGCGGCCGAGGGCGTCCCGGTCGTGGCCGTCGACGCCGACCTGACGGGCTCGACCACCACGAAGAAGCTGGCCGACGCGGGCTTCGCCGACCGCCTGTTCAACTGCGGCATCGCCGAGCAGAACATGGTGGACGTGGCGGCCGGCCTGGCACTCACGGGCCACGTGGCCTTCACCGGCTCGTTCGCCGTGTTCGGCACCGGGCGCGCCTACGACCAGATCCGCAACACGGTGTGCTACTCCAACCTCGACGTGAAGATCGCCCCCACCCACGCGGGCGTGTCGGTGGGGCCCGACGGCGGCTCGCACCAGATGCTCGAGGACGTGTCGCTCATGCGCGGGCTGCCCGGCATGCGCGTGCTCGTGCCGGCCGACTACGCCGCGGCCCGCGCGGCCATCCGCCTGGCCGCCGCCACGCCCGGCCCCGTCTACGTGCGCATGGGCCGCGCGTCGGTGCCCTGCGTCTACGATGACGACGTCGAGCTGGACATCGGGCGCGCCTACGTGCTGCGCGAGGGCTCCGACGTCACCATCATCGCCTGCGGCGTGGAGATCCGCGAGGCGCTGGCCGCAGCTGAGGCGCTGGCAGCTGAGGGCGTGTCGGCCGAGGTCATCGACGCCTTCTCCGTCAAGCCGCTCGACGAGGAGACCATCTTGGCCTCGGTTGCCAAGACCGGGCGCGTCGTGGTGGCCGAGGAGCACAGCGTCATCGGCGGCCTGGGATCGGCCGTGGCCGAGCTGCTGGCGGCCCGCCGCCCGGCGCCCGTGGCCTTCGTCGGCGTGCGCGACCGCTTCGGCAAGTCGGGCGAGTTCGAGGAGCTGCTGAGCTACTTCGGGCTGGACTCCGCGGCCGTTGTTGAAGCTGTGAAGAGCGTCCTTGCGTTTGGGGCCGTCTGCTAGAATTGGACGGTCCAAGCAGTGAACGACCCTTTGAACGGAGCAAACTGTGACCAATGACACGAGCCAAGGCAGGCCGCCGCGCGCTCGCCACGCTGGCTCGGGGGCGCACTCCCGCCGGGCCCAGATGGCCTCGCAGCTGTCGCAATCCCTGCCCATGCTCGACGCTGACGACCTCGCCGCCCCCCTGGGCGCGCCCGTCATCACCTTCGATCATGTGACCAAGGTCTACCCGGCCCAGCCCAACAAGCCCGCCCTCCACGACGTGTCGCTGCAGATCTACGCCGGCGAGTTCATCTTCCTGGTGGGCCACTCCGGATCGGGCAAGTCGACGTTCATCCGCCTGCTCACCCGCGAGATCAAGCCCACCGAGGGCAAGATCTTCGTGGCCGACGAGGACCTCACCACCATGCGCAACTGGCGCGTGCCCTACTTGCGGCGCAACATCGGCTGCGTGTTCCAGGACTTCAAGCTGCTGCCGAACAAGACCGTGTTCGAGAACGTCGCCTTCGCGCTGGAGGTGATCGGCAAGAGCCGCCACGTCATCCGCACCCAGGTTCCCGAGGTGCTGCGCCTGGTGGGCCTGTCCGAGAAGCTCAACAGCTACCCCGACCAGCTCTCCGGCGGCCAGCAGCAGCGCGTGTCCATCGCGCGCGCCATCGTCAACCGCCCGCCGCTGCTCATCTGCGACGAGCCCACCGGCAACCTCGACCCGCAGACGTCGCGCGGCATCATGGACCTGCTCGAGCGCATCAACCGCACGGGCACCACCGTGCTCATCGCCACCCACGACCGCGAGATGGTGGACAACATGCGCCGTCGCGTCATCGCGCTCGACCGCGGCCACCTCACCCGC
>JAAWAY010000077.1 GCA_022792415.1 Eggerthellaceae bacterium
CTAACCCGTTTACTCGGCCTTGGCCGTACCGACGGATTCGATCTTCACGCGGGTCAGGTTCTGACGATGACCGCGCAGCTTCTTGTAGTTCTTGCGCTTCTTGAACTTGAAGACCAACTGCTTGTCGCCCTTGAACTGCTCAAGCACGGTGGCGACGACCTTGGTCTTGGCGGCCTTCGCGGGGTCGGCCTCCACCTTGTCGCCGTCGACGACGCAGATGGCCTCGAGCTCCACCTTGTCGCCGGGCTCGACGTCGAGCTTCTCGATGTTGATCTTGTCTCCGGGGGCGACCTTGTACTGCTTGCCGCCCGTCTTCACGATTGCGTACATGTGGTTATCTCCTTGAATGTGACTAAACGCAAGGCAATATCCTACCAGCGGAAAGTTTCCCAGTCAACAGAAAATTCCGCAATTTTAGTGGGCCTCCGCCCAGGTGGCGCCCCATGACACGTCCACGTCCAGGGGCACCGAGAGCGACACCACGTTCTCCATGACGTCGCGCACCAGCTCGGCCAGCCGCTCCACCTCGTCGGCGGGCACCGAGAAGTCCAGCTCGTCGTGCACCTGGATCATGAGCCGCGCCCGCAGGCCCTCGGAGCGCAGGAGGCGCTGCACCTCGTTCATGGCCATCTTGATGATGTCGGCGGCGCTGCCCTGCATGGGGTGGTTCATGGCCGTGCGCTCGCCGAAGCCCCGCTGCTGGGCGTTGCGCGCCTTGAGCTCGGGGATGTGGCGCTTGCGTCCGAACATCGTCTCGGCAAAGCCCTCCTGCGCGGCGCGCGCCACCGTGTCGTCCAGGTAGGACCGCACGCCCGGGTAGGCCTCGAAGTAGCGGTCGATCATCTCCTTGGCCTCGCCGAAGGGGATGTCGAGGCTCTGGGACAGCCCGTAGGCCTGCTGGCCGTAGACGATGCCGAAGTTCACGGCCTTGGCGCGGCTGCGCAGCTGGGGGGTGACCTCCTCCACCGGCAGGCCGAACACGCGCGCCGCGGTGGAGGCGTGGAAGTCGGCGCCCGAGTTGAACGCCGCCACCAGGTGCTCATCGCCCGACAGGTGGGCCAGCAGGCGCAGCTCGATCTGGGAGTAGTCGGCCGACAGGAACAGCTCGCCGGGCTCCAGCGGCACGAAGCAGGCGCGGATCTGGCGACCGAAGTCCGTGCGCACGGGGATGTTCTGCAGGTTGGGGTCGGACGACGACAGGCGCCCCGTGGTGGTGACCGTCTCGTTGAAGCGGGTGTGCACCCGGCCGTCTCCGGCGCGCATGCGCGGCAGCGCGTCGATGTAGGTGGACTTGATCTTGGCCAGCTCGCGGTAGCGCAGCACGAGCGCCGGCAGCTCGCTGTCCTTGGCCAGCTCCTTGAGGACGCTCGCGTCGGTGGAGTAGCCGCGCTGGTTCTTCTTGAGGGGCTTGAGGCCCAGCACCTCGAACAGGATGTGGGCCAGCTGCTTGGGCGAGTCCAGGTTGAACGGCTCGCCCGCCAGGTCGTAGATGCGCGCCGACAGCTCGTCCAACTCGGCCTGGGTGCTGCGCCCCAGCTCGGCCAGGCGCTCGACGTCCAGGGCCGCGCCGGTGCGCTCCATGGCGGCCAGCACGCCCACGAGCGGCAGGTCGATGTCGCGGTAGGCGCCCAGCGACCCCTCGGCCTCCAGGGCGCGGGTCAGCGGCTCGACCAGGTGGCGCGCGGCAGCCGCGGCCACGGCGGCGCGGGCCTCATCGCCCTCGACCTCCGGCAGGGCCCCTCCCCCGTGGGCCTCCATGAGCGAGCCCAGGGTGTAGGCCGATCCCGACGAGTTGAGCACGTAGCCGGCCAGGCCCACGTCGAAGGCGTCCATGGCGTCAAGGTCGCCGTCGTCCACCAGGGCCGCCACCGACGTGTCCGCCGGGTACACGCGGTGGACGGCCTCCTTGACGTCCACCGCGGCGAAGGCCCCCTCGCGCACCACGCGGGCGAACAGCGAGAGCGCCTCGTCTCCGGCCAGGACGCCGGTGCCGCGCGACGTCGCGAACGCGCCCGTGACGGCGTCGTCGAACAGCGACACCTGCTCGGGCTCCATGAGGGCCACGCCCAGCCTCTCGCCGGCCGCCAGGGCCGACGCCACCAGCTCGCGCGCCTCGTCGCCCGTCACCACGGGCTCCCACACCAGCTTGGCCTCGGCCCGGGTCGCCTCGGCGCCCACCAGCTTGAGCACGCGCGCGAGGTGGCTCGTCAGCTGGTACTTGCCGAAGCACGCCTCCACCTCCTCCGTCGAGAAGTCCGGGAAGGCGGCGTCCTCCAGGTCCAGCGGGAAGTCCAGGTCGCGCACGATGGTGGCGATGTCGCGGCTGAGGAACGCGGCCTCCTCGTTGTCGCGCAGATGCTCGAGCTGCTTGCCCTTGAGCTCGGAGAGGTTGTCGTAGATGCCCTGCATGGTGCCGAAGCGCTGCAGCAGCTTGGCAGCCGTCTTGGCGCCGATGCCCGGCACGCCGGGGATGTTGTCGGAGGAGTCGCCCATGAGGCCCAGGAAGTCGGGGAACTGCTCGGGCGTGACGCCGTAGCGCTCCTCCACCTGGTCGGGGCCGTAGATGGCGATGTCGGTGACGCCCTTCTTCGTCGTGACGATGCGCGTGGCGTCCGTGGCCAGCTGGTAGGCGTCCTTGTCGCCCGTCACCAGCAGCGTCTCGTAGCCCAGGGCCTCGTCGCGGGCGGCGATGGTGCCCAGGATGTCGTCGCCTTCCCAGCCCTTCACCTTGACCACCGGCACGTTCATGGACGCCAGGAGCTCCTCCATGATGGGGAACTGCACGCGCAGCTCGTCGTCCATGGGCGGCCGCTGGGCCTTGTACTGCTCGAGGGCCTCGATGCGGAAGGCCGGCTTGCCCGCGTCGAAGGCGCACACGAGCGCGTCGGGCTTGGCCATGTCAATGAACTTGAGCAGCATGGCCAGGAAGCCGAACACCGCGTTGGTGGGCGTGCCGTCCGGCGCGTTCATGGTGGGCGGGACCGCGTGGTAGGCGCGGTGCATGAGCGAGTTGCCGTCGATGACGGCGATCTTCTTGGCCATGGGGCTCCTTCGGGGAGAGACGGCGTTTCGGTCAGTCGACCAGTATAGCGCAGGCGCTCCCCTCCCCGCCTAGCGTGTGGCGTCCCACGCGCCCGAGGCGCTCACGTGGTAGGGCCCCACCCAGGTGGAGGCCGCCATGGCGCCCGAGCTCCTACGCCGTCCAGAGATACCCCACGCCACGCACGGTCTCCAAGCGTTGCGCCAGGTCAGGGCCCAGCTTAGCCCGCACGCGCCGCACGTGCACGTCGACGGTGCGGCTGCCGCCGTAGTAGTCGAAGCCCCACACGCGCCGCAGCAGCGCGTCGCGGGAGTACGTGCGGCCGGGGTGCGTCACCAGAAACGACAGCAGGGCGTACTCCAGATACGTCAGGTCGAGCGGCTCGCCGTCGACGCGCACCTGGTAGGTGGCCAGGTTGATGGTCATGGAGTCCACCGAGATGAAGTCGCCCGACCCGCCCTCGTTGCCGGGCCACAGCAGCTGGCGGATGCGCGCCGCGCACTCGTCGGCCGACGCGCCGTGCACGACGAAGTCGGACTTCACCTGCACGGGCAGGCGGAACTCCCCCAGCTGGTCCTCGTTGACGATGACGAGCATCGACGCCGACCCGTCCTCGACGAGCGTCGACTCCACCGACGCCACGTTGGCCAGGGCGTCGCCGCGCGCCTCGTAGATGACCAGATCGTGGCTGGGATGTTGGCTGAGCAGCTTCTTGAACTGCACCGATGACCCCGCGGCGACCTCCACGTCGAAGCCCGAGAGCACCTGCTGGAACTTGTGGGCGTTGTCCAGGCTGTCCGCCACGAAGATGACCGTCTTGCGCTGCATGGCTACAACACCGCCAGGCCGCGCTCGAGCTCCCAGGGAGTCACGACGCGCTGGTACTCGTCCCACTCGCGGCGCTTGGCGCGCACGAGGTAGCCGTGGATGTGGTCGCCCAGCGTCTCGCGCATGAGGTCGCTGCCGGCGAACAGCTCCACCGCCTCGCCCAGGCTCTGCGGCAGCAGGGGCACGCCGCGCTCGCGCAGCTGCTGGGTGGTGAGCCCCCACAGGCTCCCATCCTCGATGGGATCGGGCAGCTCCAGCTCCTCCTCGATGCCCTTGAGGCCCGCCGCCAGCATGACGGCGAAGGCCAGGTAGGGGTTGGCGGCCGGGTCGGGGCTGCGCAGCTCGATGCGGCACCCCGCCTCGCTCTGGGGGCGATAGCCCGGCACGCGCACGGCCGTGCCGCGGTTGCGCCGCGACCAGCCCAGACAGGCCGGCCCCTCGCTGCCGGGGACAAGGCGCTTGTAGGAGTTGACATGCTGGTTGGTGACCAGGCAGAACTCGGGCGCGTAGCGCAGGATGCCCGCCAGGTAGCGCTTGGCCGTCAGCGACAGGTTGCACCCGGAGGGGTCGTCCGGGTCGAAGAACACGTTGGTGCCGTCCAGATCCGACAGGCTCTGGTGCACGTGCATGCTCGAGCCGGGTTGGTCGGCCATCGGCTTGGGCATGAACGAGGCGTATACCCCGTGCTTCATGGCGATCTCCTTGACCACCAGCTTGTAGGTCATCACCGCGTCGGCCATGGACAGCGCGTCAGCGTAGCGCAGGTCGATCTCGTGCTGGGACGGCCCCACCTCGTGGTGGGAGTACTCCACGGGGATGCCCATCTTCTCCAGCGTGAGCACCGTGTCGCGCCGCAGGTCAGAGGCGTAGTCGAGCGACGTCAGGTCGAAGAAGCCGCCCTTGTCGAGCACCTCGGTGCCCTCGGCGTCCTTGAACAGGTAGAACTCCAGCTCGGGGCCTACGTTGAACACGTAGCCCATGTCGGCCGCCCGGCGCACCACCTTGGCCAGCACATGGCGCGGGTCGCCCTCGAAGGGCGCGCCGTCGGGAGTGCGGATAGAGCAGAACATGCGCGCCACGCCGTTGGTGGCGGGGCGCCACGGCAGCACCTGGAACGTGTCAGCGTCCGGGAAGGCCAGCATGTCGGACTCGAGGCCCGATGAGAACCCCTCGACGCAGCTGCCGTCGAACCCCATGCCCACGGCGAAGGCGTTCTCCAGCTCGCTGGGGATGACGGCGAACGACTTCATCGTGCCCAGCACGTCGGTGAACCAGAAGCGCACGAAGTGCACGTCGCGGCTCTTGATGGTCTTCAGCACGAAGTCTTGCTCGGGGTTCGTGACCATGGACTTCCCTTCCCTCGGTTCAGCCCCTGATTATAGCCGTTGGTGTTGCCGGCGCGTTACAGCGGGCGAGAACGGGATCGCCCGCGCCCGGACGTGCCGCATGTGCATCCCATCCACGGCGCGCCGGGGCCGCCGGCCGCGCACCGGGCGCAGCCGCCCCGAACGCACGACGACCCGCCTCTCGGCGGGTCGTCGCAACGGGACGCGGGTGCATCCCCTATCGGAGCATCAGGCTAGACGGCCTCGGGGGCGGCGTCCTCGGCAGGAGCGCCGTCGACGGCGGCCACGGCGGCCTCGGCCTCAGTGACGGCATCGCCGGCAGCGGCGGCCTCGGTGGCCTCGGCCTCAGCGGCGGTCTCCTCGGCACCGCGCTCGGCCTCGACCGCGCTCTCCTCCTCCGCGGCGGCCTTGGCGGCCTGGGCGGCGTAGGCGGCGGCGCGCTCGGCCTTGGCAGCGGCCTTGGCCTCGCGCTCGGCCTTCTTGGCGGCCTCGCGCTCGGCGATCTGAGCGGCGCGCTCGGCCTTCTTGGCGGCCTCGCGCTCGGCGACGACGTCCTTGGCGGAGCCGAAGCGGTCGGCGAAGCGCTGGACGCGGCCGCCGGTGTCGATCAGCTTCTGGGTGCCGGTGTAGAACGGATGGCACGCGTTGCAGATGTCGATCTTCAGCTCAGGCTTGGTGGAGTGGGTAG
>JAAWAY010000078.1 GCA_022792415.1 Eggerthellaceae bacterium
GAGATAGCGCGCCCGGATCGCGCTGGGACGTGGGCCCAGGAGGCGATCGCCTCCCGGGCCCACGTCGGGTCAGGGCAGGGGCTGGGACGGCGCAACGGCCCGCGCCGCAAGAAAATCGACGTTCGGTACACGCCGACGTGCCCGGGAGCGCTCGGATCGAGGTCGCTGGGGCCCGGGCGACGCGAAAAGGCCTGGTCGCCGGCGGCGGGCTGGCACGCGCTGGGCCGTCGTCGGTGACGGCTGTGTACCAAACGTGCGTTTTTCGCGCGGCAGGGTGCTCTAGGTGTCCACGGCCGGTCGGCCCCGCCCCCGTCTCGCGTCCCCATCTGCGGGATTTCCCGGTGCTTCGCCGCCTGCGTCGCCTGGCGCGGCTGGCGGCTGCTATGCTGTGCGGGTAGGGAATCCCCAAGGAAAGGATGTAAGACCATATGAGCGATCCTCAAGTGAAGCGCGTGCTGATGTCGGTGACCGACAAGGCCGGCATCGTGGACTTCGCGCGCGCCCTCGTCGACGAGTTCGGCGCGGAGATCATCTCCACTGGCGGCACTGCCCGCGCCATCGCCGAGGCGGGCGTGCCCGTCACCCCCATCGACGACGTCACCCAGTTCCCCGAGATGATGGACGGCCGCGTCAAGACGCTGCACCCCAAGGTGCACGGCGGCCTGCTCGCCAAGCGCGACAACCCCGACCACATGGCCCAGGCGGCCGAGCACGGCATCGAGATGATCGACATGGTGGTCGTCAACCTGTACGCCTTCGAGAAGACGGTCGCCTCGGGCGCCGACTTCGGCACGTGCATCGAGAACATCGACATCGGCGGCCCCTCTATGCTGCGCTCCGCCGCCAAGAACTTCGAGTCGGTGGCCGTGGTCACCGACCCCGCCAGCTATGACGCCATCCTGGACGAGATGCGCGCCAACGGCGGCGCCACCACCCGTGACACCCGCGCCCGCCTGGCGCTCAAGGTGTTCCAGACCACCAGCGCCTACGACGGCGCCATCGCCGCGTGGATGGGCGCGCAGCTGGACGGCGCGGAGGAGTTCCCCGCCGACCTGACCGTGCGCCTGACCAAGCGCCAGGATCTGCGCTACGGCGAGAATCCCCACCAGAGCGCGGCCTTCTACGCGCGCGACGACTTCAAGGGCGCCGAGCACTCGCTGGCCCACGCCACGCAGCACCAGGGCAAGGAACTGTCCTACAACAACTACCTCGACCTGGATGCCGCGTGGAGCGCCGTGCGCGAGTACGACGAGCCGGCCTGCGTCATCGTCAAGCACCTCACGCCCTGCGGCGTGTGCGAGGACGCCGACGTCACCACCGCCTACAAGCGCGCCCACGAGTGCGACCCGGTGAGCGCCTACGGCGGCGTCATGGCCTTCAACCGTCCCGTCACGTCCGACACCGTGGTGGCCATCTTCGAGAACAAGCAGTTCGTCGAGGCCATCATCGCGCCGGAGTTCTCGGGTGACGCGCTGGAGATGTACAAGGCCAAGAAGAACGCGCGCCTGCTGTCCACGGGCGGCGTCAACCCAGCCGGCAACGAGCTGGAGTTCCGCTCCGTCGAGGGCGGCCTGCTGTGCCAGGACACCGACTCGGTGGCCGAGGAGGTCGCCTCGTTCACGTGCCCGACCAAGCGCAAGCCCACCGACGAGGAGATGGCTGAGCTGGTGTTCGCGTGGAAGGCGTGCAAGTCGGTCAAGTCCAACGCCATCCTCATCGCCAAGGACCACGCGTCCGTGGGCGCGGGCGGCGGGCAGCCCAACCGCGTCAACTCCGCGCGCATCGCCGTGGAGCAGGCCGGCGAGAAGGCCCGCGGCGCCGTGGCGGCCTCGGATGCGTTCTTCCCGTTCCGCGACGGCTTCGACGTGCTGGCCCAGGCCGGTGTGACCGCCGTCATCCAGCCGGGCGGCTCCATCCGCGACGACGAGGTGGTCGCCGCGGCCGACGAGCAGGGCGTGGCCATGGTGTTCACCGGGCATCGCCACTTCCGCCACTAGGCGGTAACGGCCCGATCCCGGGTGGCGCGCGCGCCGCGCCCGGGTCCATGATGAGAAGGCGCCCCGTCACCCGGCGGGGCGCCTTCTCATAGCGAAAGGAAGTTCCCATGCTGAGCAACGCATATCGTGACAGCGCCTCCTCCCGCGCGTGCGGGCTGGCCGCCCTCGCGGCCGTGGTTCTGTGCGCCGCGCTGGCCCTGGGCGGGTGCGCCGCCCCGGCGGCGTCCGACTCGGGCAGCAGCTCGGGCTCCGCGGCGCCGGCCGCCGCGGGCACCGGGGCCGTCGACCCCGACCCTGACGGCGCGGCCGCGCTGGTCACCGTCACGCTGTCGGTCCCCGAGGGCACCGCAGTCTCGCAGCAGGAGGCCGAGGTGGGCATCGCGGCGGACGGCACCGTCTATGACGCGCTCGTGGCCACCGGCTGGCCCATCGAGACCGACGAGTCCAACGGCACAATGTTCGTGACGTCCATCGACGGCATCGCCAACGGATCCCAGGGCGCGCAGAGCGGCTGGGTGTACACCGTCAACGGCGAGTCGGTCATGGAGGCCTGCGATGACCTGGTGCTGGCCAACGGCGACACCGTCGAGTGGCAGTTCTTCGCGTAGGCCCGCGCAACGGCTGGGGAACGTCATGCCGAAAAACACGCCGATGGTACGCGATTCCCTGAGGGGCGGGGTATACTTATGCCCGTTGGCCGCCCGGAGGCGGGTTCCTATGCTGAAGAGAGGCGCCTTCTATGATCATTCTTGACGAACCCTTCACCTCGGCGCCCTTGGCGCAGTGGCTCATCGAGTCGCAGCACCCCGTGTTGGCCAACGCGTACTCCCGCGCTCTCTCCGCCCGCGCCCAAGCCGGCGAGGGGCTGCCTGAGGGAGCCGCTCCCGGCGCGCTCAACCTGGTGGGCGAGGATGAGGCCGCCCGCCGCCTCGACGCGGGCGAGCGCGTGTACACCAACTCCGAGAACGCGCTGGCGTGGATCCTGGATCACTCGTCCAACGCCGGCCTCACCGACGCCATCCGCCTGTTCAAGGACAAGGCGGCCCTGCGCGAGAAGCTGGCCCCGCTGGCCCCGGGCCTGTTCTTCGCCACGCTCACCCGGCGCGACCTGGACGCCGTCAACGTCGATGACCTGCCGCTGCCCGTGGTGCTCAAGCCCGCGGTGGGCTTCTGCTCCATGGGGGTCTACGTCATCGAAGAGCGCGATGACTGGGCGGCCGCCGTGGCCGACATCGCCCGCCACGAGGACGAATGGCACGCCCGCTACCCTGACAGCGTCGTGGGATCCGACGTCTACCTGGTGGAAGGCTACCTCACCGGAACCGAGTACGCCCTGGACGCCTACTTCGACGAGGAGGGGCGCGCCCACGTGCTCAACGTGCTGCGCCACGACTTCGCCGGCCCGGAGGACACGAGCGACCGGATGTACCTCACGGACGCCGCCATCGTCGCGGATTTGGCCCCACGCTTCACCGCGTGGCTGGACGAGGTGAACACGCTGGTGGGCGCCCGGTCCATCCCCGTGCACGTGGAGGTGCGCGTGGACGGCGACGCCATCGTCCCCATCGAGTTCAACCCGCTGCGCTTCGCGGGCCTGGGCGGCACGGACGTGGCGTACTACGCCGTGGGCCTGCGCACCTACGAGGCCTTCCTGGAGGACCGTCCGGTGGACGTGGCCGCGCTCTACGCGGCGCATCCGGGCGAGGTGTTCTCCATGTCGCTGCTCAACCCGGCGCCCGACGCCGATACGAGCCGCCCCTTTGACTACGACGCCCTGGCGGCGCGCTTCAGCCACGTGCTGGCGCTCGTGCCCTTCGATCCGCAGGTGGTGGGGTCCTACGGGTTCCTCTTCCTGATGACCGACGACGCCTCCGCCGCGGAGCGCGACTTCCTGCTGCACACCGACCTCGCCGAGTTCACGGCCTAAGGAGCATGGTATGAGCGAACAGCCTGACAAGAGAGCGAGCGGGGAGGACGCTTCCGGCCAGCCCGCGTCCGCCGCCCCCGCCGCGACGGGTGCCGCTCAGTCGGGCGCAGCCCCGACCGGCGGGGACAAGCAGGGCGGGGCGGGGGAGGGCTCGCTCAAGATGCCCCCCGACCAGGACGTGAAGAAGAGCTCGCGCAGCAGCCTGAGCAAGATCCTCGCTGGCGGCGTGGTGGTCATCGTGCTGGCGGTCATCTTCCTGCGCGGCGACCAGCTGGTGGAGCTGGCCGAAACGGTGCGCAAGGGCGCGCCGGTGTTCCTGGCGCTGGCCGTGGCGTCGCAGCTGTGCAAGTACTTCTCGCAGGGCTGGGCCTACATCTACTGCTTCCACGCGGTGAGCGAGGGCTTCCGCTTCAGGGAGTCCATCAAGCTGGTGTTCGGCACGTTCTTCATGAACACCGTGGCGCCCTCGCTCAACCTGGCGGGCATGACGCTGGTGGTGGACGACGCCGCCAAGCGCGGCATCCCGGCGGGGCGTGCCACGAGCGCGGCGCTGCTCATGCAGGTGACCATCGACACGGGCTTCGTCGTCATCATGCTCATCGGGTTCGGCCTGCTGAGCGTCACCGTGGGATTGCAGCCCGGGTGGCTTCTGGTGGGGCTTCTGGCCGTGCTGCTGGTGGGGACGCTCGTGACGGTGATGGTGGTGGGCGGCGTGCGCCCCGACCTGGTCATTCGCGTGCTCACCCCCTTCGAGCACCTGGCCGACCGCATCCTGCGCAAGTTCAAGAAGGGCCCCATCGACGGCTGGGCCGACCGCACGGTGCGGTCGTTCTCCGAGGCGTCGGGGCTCATCGTGCAGAACCCCAAGAAGACGGCGGCCGCCTTCGGGTTCTCCATCCTGGCCAGCACGTTCGAGCTGGGCTGCTTCGCGCTGACGGGCGTGGCCTTCGGCGTGCACGCCATCGAGCCGCTCGTGTGCGGCTATGTGGTGGCCACCCTGTTCGCCATGATCTCGTTCACGCCGCAGGGCGTGGGCGTGGTGGAGGCGGCGGTGCTGGTGGCCTTCACGCTGTTCGGCATCAGCCAGGCCACGGGCATCGCCGTCATCATGGTGTACCGCGGCATCGTGTTCTGGCTGCCGTTCCTGGTGGGCGCCATTCTCATCCAACGCACCAAGGCCTTCCGCTCGAAGGGCACCCACTAGCGTCTGCGCTGGCAGGCCGTATGGCGTGGCGGCGCGTGACAGGGGGTCACATCAAATGACACGCGCTGGGGTGACATTTGTTGTGACCCCCTGTCACGCGTACCCTCCTTGACCCTGCCCTTGGGGGAGGGCGTAGGCTCACCTTGAGGAGGTGGGCCTGGTGGCGATCTGCTGTGTCCCGAGAGAAAGCGTCGCATCGTCTGTCGCGATGCCTGGCGAGCTATCCGCGGCCCGAGTGCGGCTCTACCGGCGCTTCGGCCTGCGCCCCGTCGCGGGGCTGGGCGGGGCCGCCGTGTACCGCGCGCGCAGCCTGGCCGACGCGGACGTCGCCGATCGAGCCGCCCTGCGGGCCCTGGGCATCCGGACGATCATCGACCTGCGCGCCGACGACGAGCGCGCTCGCTCGCCCTATCGCCCCGAGGCGCTGACGGCTTTGGATGTGGTCAGCCGCCCCCTCCGGTTTCGCCCGCAGGACGGCAACGCCCCCGATGCCCGCGCCGATGACGCGGTAGCCGCCTACGGCGCGCCCGGTGAGCGCATGACGCGGCTGTACCGCGACCTCGCCACGCGCCGTGACGCCCTCATCGCGGCAGTGCGCACGCTCGAGCGATCTCCGCGCCCCGTGGTTGTCCACTGCGTCAACGGTAAGGATCGTGCCGGCGTGGTGTGCGCGCTCGCCCAGCTGCGCGCCGGGGTGGATTCGGACGCGGTTCGCGCCGACTACCTGGCCGCCAATGACGCCAACCGCCTCATGAACGAGGCTGATCTCGCTGCCGAGGCGCCGCGTCGCAGCCCCCGCGAGCTGGCGGTGCTGCAGGCGATGTTCGAGGCGCGTCCGGCGTACCTGGACGCGTTTCTCGACGCCTTCGGCCCCTGGGACTTCTAGTCCAGGTTGTCTGGCCGCGCAGGCTGGCCGCCGTCGTCGCGCCGGCCCCCACGCGCCGGCGCCGTCGCGCGTCCCACGCACCTCGCGCACCTCGCGCATCCGGGCTGCCCCACCTCGCGATCGCGTCTTGACCTTGCCCTTGGGGCAGCGCCTATCCTCGGATGCACGGCACGTCGGGCCCACGATCATTCCCACCTCGGGTTCGGCGTGCCACCTCCCTCGAACGGCGAGGGCCGGCGTTCGCTCCTTCCCTCATCGGGCGTCGGCTGGGCCGTTCGCCGCCCTTGCCGGGCGCGGGTCGTCTGCCCCCGTCCGGCAAGGGCCGGCATCATCGCCGCGCGACGGGCAGCGCGTAGCGCGAGAACGACTCCAGGCTCTGGTTGAAGAACCGCTGGTAGCGGCAGATGGCCTCGCAGTACGGGTCCCCGGCCGGCACGAGGCCGCTGCGCTCGGCGAAGTCCAGCAGCATGCCGAAGCGGTCGGCGTCGAGGCTGCCGCCCGCCTGGTCGTAGCCGTCGGTGATGTAGAGCACCGCGTGGCTTCCCGCGGGCAGCGCGCGCGATTCCTCGTAGGCGGGGCCGAACGACGGATCGACCGGCACGAACAGGCACTCCGCCCAGCCGAGGGGCTCACGGCAGCGCTCGAGCGTGGTGGAGAACCCCACGTTGCGGAAGAGCGACAGCGGCCAGCCCCGATCCACCAGGCGCTGCTTCACCAGGCGCAGGGCCCATTCCCACTGGTCGCTCGTGGTGAGGTCCTCGGATCGCTCCAGCGTCGCCGTCAGCTCGGGGAACCTGAACTCCAAGGCGCGCCGGCTCGGCAGCACCTCCAGCAGGGGCGTGTCGCACAGGGGGCGCGCCAGGTACGCGGCGCAGTCATCCTGCAACTCGGAGGCTATCTGCTCGGCGACGGCCAGGTCGCGCTGCTGCTGGCGGATCTCAGTGAGCTGCCCCTCCACGCAGTCCATGAGGAACCCGATGTCCTTGCGCTCGTCGATGGCCAGGATGGCGTCGAGTGACAGCCCGATGGCGCGCAGGTGGGTGATCATGTCCAGCTTGGTGGATTGCAGGATGTCGTAGTACCGAAACCCCGTGTCCTCGTCCACGTCGCTCGGCTCGAGCAGTCCCTTCTTCTGGTAGAACCTCAGCGTCTTCTCGGTGACGCAGTTGGCCTTGGCCATCTGTCCGCAGGTCAGACGGCGCTTGAGCCCCTTGTCTCGTGCCATGCTCCCTCCCTCGTCGGCACGGTCCTTGCGTCGATCATTCCCATCTCGGAGTATAGCCCCCCCGCTCGCCCCCTGCGGATCCTCGCGCCTCTCAATTTGTTTCGCCCCTATAACCTAAAGCTTATACCCCATCGTCGCCTTCCTGGTCTCCTCGGGAGCTCACGATATCGAAAGATCCCTGAGAAACCGCAGGTCATCCGCATGATAGTGCACATTGCCACCGTTGAGGCAACCCGCATTCGGGGCCGCGGTCGCCCTACACCAATCGGTGTATTTTCTTGCGCCCGAGGCCTTGCCTGTGCCCTTAGGGCACCTCGTAGCATCCGATGCGGGGAGCGCCCGACCGGGCGCGTGTATCGCAATGGGAAAGGATTCCCTGTTCGGGAGAGAAGAGAGGAAAGGAGAGGAAGCATGAGTAAGCGCACGAACGCACTGAAAGTGATGAGCGCGGGCCTGCTGGTATCCGGCATGCTGGTGCTGGCTGCTTGTGCGCCGCAGGCCGCCACGTCCGACACGGTGTCGAACGTGTCCGGCGAGGCTGCGGCCATTGACCCGGCTCCGGTGTCGGACCTGAACCGACCCATCGTGTACCAGTACCCTGACGGCACCCTCGTGCAGCGCACGCCGAGCGAGGATCAGCAGTCGCCTGACTACAACAAGCCGGCCATGTACGTGCCCTCCAACACGTACAACCTGAAGGCCGACACCAAGGGCTGCAACGCCTGCCACCCCGACCTGGGCGAGCTGGTGTACAACATGTCGCTCGAGGGCGGCCGCTATGATCACTATGACATGCGCGCCAAGCTGGGCAACAACATCGACGTCGATCAGTGCATGAGCTGCCACGCGCTGCGCGGCCGTCCCTCGCAGACCGTCGAGGGCGAGTTCGGCAACCTGATTCACGGCATCCACGAGGGCACCATCGCCGACTGCTGGAACTGCCACGCGGCGACGGACGCCACCGGCGGCATGGCCGTGTGGGACCTGGTGAAGTACGACCTGCTCCGTGGCATCAAGGACATCAAGAGCGATGACATGGACGGCGCGTTCGCCTACCGCACCGACGAGATGTGGGACAACACCAAGGACTGGACCGTCCAGTGGTTCGACGGCGAGCCCTATGAGAACTCCCGCGACGAGCAGCGCTCCGACGCCATCAAGGCCGGCGAGGAGGAGGGCGACCCCGCCATCTTCGACAACTGGACCATCCGTATCACCGGCATGGTGGACAACGAGATGGAGTGGAAGCTGCCCGACCTGGTGGCCAACGCCCCGCACGAGACCCGCATCCAGAAGAAGCTGTGCGCCCACAACCCCACCAACGGCCCCTGGATCTACCAGGGCGAGTGGACCGGCATCCCCACCACCTGGTTCCTTGAGCAGGCCGGCGTGCAGGATGGCGCCACCTGCGTCACCCTGGTGGCCAACGACGGCGCCTCGTCCCACTATCCCATCGAGGAGGTCATGGATCCCGAGCGCCTGGGCATGATCTGCTACGAGCTGAACGGCGAGCGCCTGCGCCAGACCACCGGCTACCCCGTGGTGTACAAGGGCGAGACCCGCGGTGCCAACGATGAGCGTCGCGAGATCGTGGAGATCCGCGTGTCCGATCGCAAGGTCGACCCGCACGAGCTGCACGGCAACCATCACTTCACCAAGCCGGACGTGGGCATCTTCGACCTGCGTGACGGCCAGATCTTCAAGACCGGCGAGCCCATCCAGTTCCACGGCTACGCCGAGTGCTACAACCAGGAGGTCGCCGCCGTGGAGATCTCCATGGACCGCGGCAAGACCTGGAAGCGCTTCGACACGCCTGACAGCGACCTCGAGCGCCTCATGACCTGGACCTACGACTGGACGCCCGAGGAGGCCGGCTCCTACTGCATCTACGTGCGCGGCGTGTCCGGCAATGCCATCCATCCCAACGGCGATGTCGAGTACATCGGCATGACCACCGAGGATCCGCTGGAGATCATGGTCACCGTGGTCGACGAGATCCCCGAGCCCGACGTGGTGCTCGAGGAGGGCGACCTCACCTACAACGCCTAGCACGGCTTTGACTTGAGAAAGGAGAGCCCCAATGAATAACGTTGCCAAGAAGGCAGCCGGCATCACCGGTTCCGCCTTGATGCTGGCCAGCATGGGCAGCGGTGCCGTCGTCGCGTTCGCCGACGAGCCGGCCCAGCCCGCGGCCCCTTCCGCCGAAGCCGTCGCTGAGACCACCGCGCAGGAGACCGTCATGCTCGACGAGGTGGTGGGCACCTTCACCTTCACGCAGGTGGACGCCGCCACCAAGGAGGCCATCCACAAGGCCATGGCCACCGCGGGCCAGTACCTGTGCGGCGGCATGCCCATCGTGGACGCCACCGAGGACGTGAGCGAGTGGTCCCTCGAGGTGACCGGCATGGTCAAGCACGACTACCTCACCACCATCGGGGATCTGCAGGAGGATCCCGAGCTGGTGAACCTGCTCATGGGCTGCATGTGCGCCGCCAACCCCGTTGACGGTGCCGCCGTGGTGAACGCCGAGGTCATCGGCGTGCCGGTCAACACGCTGCTCAAGCGTGCCGGCCTGGAGTCCGGCGCCAACACCGTCGTGTTCCGCTCGGCTGACGGCTATGAGGTGGCGCTGCCCCTCATCTACCTGCAGACGCGCCTGTGCCCCATCGTGTTCAACGTGGCCGGGGCGCCCATCGTGGAGAGCATGGGCGGCGCCAACCAGCTGTGGCTCGGATCCACGTCCGCCCGCTACTTCGCCCGCGACATCGTGTCCATCACGGTGGAGCAGCGCGACGAGGTGCCCGCGGAGCCGGGCACGCCCGAGGCCGGTGACGACTACGCCAACCTTCCCAACGTCGGCGTCGCCTTCGGCGGCGAGATCGCCTAGGGGCGGTCGATGCCGCGGTCGGGCGGGGGAGACCTCGCCCGACCTGGGATAACCGACGAGCGAGGAGAAGGAAGAGAGGTGAAACGAGCATGAGCGAAGAAGAGGCCAAGAAGGCGGGCGCGCCCGAGGGCGCCGAAGCCAAGGAGCCGTCTCCCAAGCGCCTGACGCAGAAGACCCGCATGGTCATCGGCGTGGTGGCGGCCGTGGTCATTGTGGCCGCGGTGGGGTTGTTCGTCTGGCATGAGCAGCCCAGCTTCTGCAGCGCCATCTGCCATACCCCCATGGACCCCTATCTGCCCACCTACGAGGCTGAGCCGGGCCAGGCGTCCCACGACAAGTGGGGCAACGACGTCCCCGACGCCAGCGGCATGATGGCGGCCACCCACCGGGTGGAGGCCGACGCCGACTGCATGGCCTGCCACGTGCCCACGCTGGGCGAGCAGGTGTCCGAGGGCTTCGCGTGGGTGTCGGGCGGCTATGAGGTCATCAACACCGGTGCGTACCAGAACGCGCTGATGGAGCGCAGCCTGAGCGAGCTGACCGCGGCGCGCGGCGTCGACCAGGACCAGTTCTGCCTGGGTTCCGGGTGCCACGACATGACCCGCGACGAGCTCGAGGAGCTGACGTCCGACCGGGCGTTCAACCCCCATTCGTCTGCTCATGGCGACGTGTCCTGCGGCACGTGCCATAAGGCCCACCGCCAGTCCGTGATGTACTGCACCAAGTGCCACGACGCGGCGGAGGCCACCATGCCCGAGGGGTGGATCACCTTCGAGCAGTCACAGATCCTGGAGAGGGCCTAGCGAAAGCATCCCTTCCCGCGATCCCCCGTGGAGGCACGGGTCGGCAGCGTCCGGCCCGTGCTTTTTCTTTTTACCGGGCGTTTCGTGCGCGGTTCCGTCGATCCGACCCGGGGTCGCGCCTTGACCCTGTCCCTAGGGCAGCCCTTACGATTGGGGGACGTGATCGTGAGGTCCCGCGTCAGGGGCGGGACAGGAGGAGGGAGCCATCATGATTCCGCGCACCTACGGCCATGTGGGCGTGCCCGTCCGGTTCAAGGGCAATGCCTATGACTTCGGCCATCGCATCAGCGCCATCCAGTTCTCGCTGGACGACGGCGCCCACTGGACCACGTACGAGACGCCGGGCACCAACGACTACCAGAACCTCACGTGGACGTTCGACTACACGCCCGAGAGGGCCGGGTTCTACGTGCTGCGCGTGCGGTCGGTGAACGATGCGGGCGACGTAAGCCCCGAGGCTGCCTTCGCCGAGCTGCAGGTGGACGAGTAGCGCGTGACAGGGGGTCACATCAAATGTCACGCGCTGGCGTGACATTTGATGTGACCCCCTGTCACGCGACCCCCAGCGTTACACGTCCCAGGACAGGAACGCCCACGTGGTCCGACGCGGCTCGCGCAGGCGCCACGGGCCCTCGGGGACGCCCTTCTTGTCAGGCTGGCCCGCTCGCTCGTTGGGGATGAGCTGGTCGTCCAGCCACGCATCCAATCGCTCGAGCGCCTGAGCGCGCTGCTCGTCGGTCGCTCGGGGCGCGCCCTCGCGAATCATCGTCGCATGGCGCTCGTAGGCGTCCTCGCGTGATGCGAACGTCTCGTCACGGTTACTCACGATGTAGGCCACCCGCGGCAGTTAGCCCAGGTCGGCCAGGATGTTGAGCGCGTACACGGAATCGTTTCCCGGCGTGTGGGGCAGGCCCACGGCGCGCAGCATGCGGCCGTCCACCCGCGGCGAGCAGTCGGCCGTGAGCGTGATGCACACGCGCCGGCGCGCCACCGTGGACAGCTTGACGAGCGCCTGCTCCAGGTCGGCCACGGCGATGGAGCGCGAGGCCAGGCACACGTCGCGGCTCCTCGGCAGCACCCCGCGCACCTCCCAGTCATCCTCCCAGCTCATGCACACGGTGTGGATGCCCGTGATGTCCTTGGCCGCGGCCTCCTGCCACAGCACCTCCAGCATGCCGGATGAGAAGTCGGCCGCCAGCACATCGTGGCCCTGGGCCGCCAGGGGAAGGGCCAGGGCGCCCGTGCCGCAGCCCATGTCGAACACCGACTCGCCGGGGCGGATGCCCGCCAGCTTGAGGAAGCGCTCGACGTAGGGGTTGTGGTCGTCCTTGGTGGCGAACGTCTTGGATCGCTCGTTCCAGTAGGAGGCGTCATCGGCCGCGCGGCGCTCCTTCTGGCGCTCCTTCCAGGCATCGTTCCAGCTAGAGGGCGAATCGACGTCCATGGCGGCTCCTTCGTGCCGAGGCGCCTCCTGCTAGCGGGGGTGCCTGCGTGACTATACTCAAATCAGTATAACGTATTGCAGAAGCGCGAAGCCCGGGACGTCAGGCCTCGGAGCAGCCGCCCCGCCCCGCGGAGCCCCCGCCGCCGTGGCGCTACGCCAGGCAGCGCGTCAGGGCCTCCAGGCTCGGCTGCTCATCGAGGTGGCCGACCACGTCGATCAGCTCCTCGATGGCAGCGTCTGACAGCGGAGTCTTGCCCATGCGCGCGTTGGCCCGGAACTTCGCCGCGAGCTCGTCGGCGCCCATGGGGTTCAGGACGTTGCCGCGCAGGACGTCCACGCGGTGCTCGATGCGCCGCCCGTCGGCCAGGTCGATCTCGACGAGGGCCGACGTGAGGGGCATCTCGTCGTCTACCTGGAACTCCATGCGCTCTGCCATGGCGAGGGTCTCCGGATCCGCCAGGCGGCCGACCTCGAAGTCCGCCAGCGCGATGGTCCCGCGCAGGGCCGCCACCGCCGCGACGTAGGGGAGCGACGTCTTCGCCGTGATGCCGGTCTGGGGACGCGCCTTCTCCTCCTTGGGGAAGAAGGTGTCGGCGCCGTTCGAGCAGCCGGTGAAGCGGATGCCCACGATGTCCTGCGGCGCGATGTTGTGCTTCTCCCGGGCCTCGATGACCGCCTGGGCGTAGGGCTGGGTGCTCTGGCAGGACGGCCAGGGCTTGTACCCCACCAGCTTGACGGTGTAGAACTCCTCGCCGAGCTGGTCGGTGAGGGGAGCGGGGTCGACGTTGCCGCCGTAGATCACGTCGTAGAGCACCTCCAGGGCGTTGCGGCTGCCGGAGAACCCACGCGCGGCCAGCAGGGCGCAACGGATGCCCTCCTCGTTGCCGAACGAGTCGCGGATCGACCGGAACTCGCAGCCGAACAGGCTCTCGGTGATCCCGGACACCCGGTTGACCGCCAGCCCGAGCGCGTCGGCCGTCTGATCGGCCGACAGCCCCAGCAGCTTGCAGGCCGCCACGGTGGCCTGGAACACGCCGAACACCGTCTGGGGGAAGAAGTCGTAGTCGTGCATGGCGCTTCCCTTGACGGCGCAGCACATCCGGATGCCCACGTCGTTGCCGAGCGTGACGGCGCAGATGAGATCCCGTCCCGTCACCTGCGGGGCGTCCTCATCGGATCGCGCGTTCAGGTACTCGCCCAGGGCGAGCGCCGCGGGAAAGCAGTTCGCCGTCGGGTGCACCAGGGGCTTCTCGATGCCAGAGAAGTCGTCGAAGTCCACGGCGTGCGTCAGGGAGCCGTTTATCATCGCGGCGGTCAGCACCGAGGCCTTCTCCCCGTAGCCCACCAGCGTGCACTCCCCGCCGCCGTCGAGCTCGGTGTACAGGTCGTGCACCAAATCGCTCACCGGCGTGAGCGTCGTCGCCGGCAGCATGATGCCGATCGTGTCCAGGATGCTCTTCTTGGTCGACTCCACGGCCTCCTCAGAGAGGTCGTCATAGCCCGTGCGTGCCACGTACTCCGCGATGCCCCGCGTGATCTGTCCCGTTCTGTCCATGCCCCGTTCCCCTTCTCCTCGCGGCTGCCGGAGCCTCCGGCGCCGCAGCTGAAAGACATCCTCCCAGGAATATAGAGTATTCTCTCCGGGAACATGAGATACCTGAGGTATGATTTCCAAAGCAGCCCCCTTCCTGATGCGCCCGGGCCGCGAACCCCCTCTCATCTGATCAGACGATCTCTGCCCAATCCTCTCGACAGGGAAGGTTACGCTGCCATGGCTCAATCCAAGAAGGCCGCCTCGAAGGCCATCGTGCTCGCACAGAAGAGGGAGGAGCCCCTCTTCGTCAACATCTGCACCCTCACCAAGCCCGTCTACACCGCCTACCTGCGCGGCATCGAGCCCAAGGGGAAGACGGCGCTCATCGTCGTGTTCATGGCGATCTCGGTTCTGGTGATGGGCTACGGCGCCGCGGTGGGGTGGCGGGTCGACATCATCGGCTTCGGCCTGTTCGGCCTCATCATCTGCGGCCTGGCCATGGGCCAGCCCTGGATGATGGCGTACTCCAAGACCCAGACGGCGCAGGAGCGCTACGGTGGCTCCCAGAAGAACATCACGCGCTTCTACGAGGACCGCATGGTGATGCAGAACGTCTCCGCGCACGTGGAGGCCGAGGCCTCCTATGAGGACGTGACCCGCCTGAAGGAGACGGAGGATTTCTTCTACCTCGAGGTGGGCAAGGTGTACTACTTCGCCATCAAGACGGGCTTCAAGGGCGGCGAGGAGCGCATTGGCGCGTTCCGATCGTTCATCACGGGCAAGGCGGTCAACGCGAGCGGCGGCTTCCGGGACTAAGGTGGCCCGCGACGTCCCTGCGCGACGCCGAATCCGGGCGCGCCTGAGGTCCTCAGATGACGCGAGGTGAGCAGTACTACCCCTCTGAGCAGGTGATTCGAACGATATTTGGGGAATGTGCCCCGCTCGAGCCCCCGGCAGACCGCCGGGGGCTCTTTGATTTCCACCTCTAAATTGATACCGATGGTATTAGATTCTCAGGCGAAAAAACCGAGATACAACCCTCAGCCAGATGTGAAAAAACACCCCCTGGGCAATGATTTCCGTGGCGGGGCATCGCTCCGTCAGAGGGGAGGCTGGTGCTTTCGAGGAAGGAGGGCATCGGCCATAGCATGCGGTCGGCGGGCTGCTCGGCATCGGCCAGGAGGAGAGGGGGTCGCAAGAGGGTGCCGGTTCTCGAGCTCGATCCGACTTGGCAAGAGTCTCTACAACGGCAATACCCCATCGGGCCCCGGAAGGCCCGGTATTGGAGATGTAAATGCTCTTGCCGCGGACTCCCGCACAGATGCATGCGATTCAACGGAAACCATTCGTATCGTTATGAAAGGGGAGTGAAGCATGGTAGAAAAGCTAGAAAAAGCTGGCGATAAGATGGTTGCTGCTATGCAGAACAACGTATCGCAGAGCCTCGCGCTGGTCTTCGGCATCTCCATGATGACGTGGTCTGCCTTCAACCAGATGAACAGCAACTACTGGTCATACTTCCTGACTGATATCTGCGGCCTGGAGCCCACGCTCATGGGCACCGTCAAGTCCATCTCCGCCATTGGCGCGTGGATCTTCGTCATCGTCGCCGCCTTCGTGTCCGAGAAGGTGTGGCTGCGCCACGGCGCCTATCGTAGCTGGTTCGCCATCGCGCCTATCGCGACCGCCGTCTTCCTCATGCTCACGTGGGTGAACCCGGTCGGCCTCATCGGCCCGGCCGCCGCGTCCGTCTGGATGATCGTGTGCTACATGGCAGGACAGTTCTGCGTGAACTTCTTCCAAATCGCCGCCGCGGCCATCATCCCGGCTATCAGCCACACCGAGGCTGACAGCGCGCTGATGTCCACGCGCAAGGCGCAGGGCAACATGATCGTCAAGGTTCTGTTCGCCATCATCTCGCTGCCCTGCATCCTGTGGATCAACTCGCTGGTCTACGGCGTCAGCTATGACGACGCCAAGGGCGCGGGCTTCGCCGGCTTCTTCATCTTCGCCCTGATCCTGGCTGTGTGGATGGTCGTCATGTACTGGATCTTCTACAAGCAGCTGGCGGGCAAGGATCCCACCGAGGCGCAGTGCGAGGCCATCTACCAGGCCAAGAAGCGCGGCGAGAAGGTGGAGCTGCCCAAGGGCGAGTCCGTCCAGGAGAAGCTCTCCATCGTCGAGATCGTCAAGCTGTGGATCACCAACATCCCGGCGCTCATCGTTCTCGTCGCCGAGCTGGGCCGCTTCATCGCCCAGACGCTGGTGCAGGGCCTGGCCGTCTACATCTTCCAGTATGTGTACGGTGACATCACGATGTCGGCCATCTTCATGACCATCGTGAACATCGTCGGCCTGTGCGCGACGTTCGTCGCCGACCCCATCTCCAAGAAGTTCGGCATCAAGGTCACCTACGTGACCGGCGTGGGCATCGCGCTGGCCTGCTGCCTGCTGTGCTTCGTCATCGGCGCCGTCAACATGTACGTGTTCACGATCCTGATCAGCGGCATCTTCTTCGGCATGAACTTCCAGAACGCCACGTTCCTGGGCATGGGCTCCAACGCCATCCGCTACGGCCAGTGGCGTGACGGCAAGTCCCCGCGCTCGTTCATCGTGTCCACCTACCAGTGGTGCCCGCAGATCTCCAACGCCATCGCCGGCTTCGCGATGGGCACCGGCCTGTCGGCCATCGGCTACGTGAAGGGCATGGATCCTGATCCCGAGATGGCCCAGGGCTTCGTGAACCTGATCGCCACCATCCCGTCGATCTTCTTCGGCATCAGCTTCGTGCTCCTGCTGGTCGCCTATCCGCTGGGCAAGAAGCGCATGGAGCAGATCAACGCGGAGATCGCCAAGCGTGAGGCCGAGGGTCTCCCCGAGGGCGAATAGCGTTTCCCGCAGCGCGTAGTCGCTGACCCGCCTTTGCGAGGTTGGTCGTGCGCACGAACGACCGAGGGCCCGTGGGCGCTGCCTGCGGGCCCTCGCTGCGTTGAGGGGATGCGATGCGCCGTCGACGTGGCGGCGTGCGGGTGATGACGGCGCAACGGCATTCGTGGCTGCCGGGATACGCCAAGCCCCGGTGCCTCTGGGAAGAAACTTCGCGCCGGGCGCCGTTGCGCCGTTGCGCGGCGCGCGGGGTGTGGTAATATACCGTCTGCTGTCGATATGACGGCTTTTCGGGATGTGGCTCAGTTTGGTAGAGCGCTGCGTTCGGGACGCAGAGGCCGCAGGTTCAAATCCTGTCATCCCGACCACTAACTCAACGGGCCCGGCGCATGCGTCGGGTCCGTCTCGTTTTCCTGCCCCTCGCCTATGCGCTGCAGAAATGGCTGCCCGATCGGGAAATGCGCTTGTTCTAGTCAAAATCGCGGCGCTGACAACAACGCCGGCAAGAGGCCTTCGAGCCCCTTTCACTGAGCGCCAGGTCAGAAATATAGGCCAATGAGAACAATCCGTAGCGCCTTCGAAAAAAGGGGCTGCAAGGTGAGAAACCGGCGTTTCGTTGTTGTCGGCGTCGCGATTTTGGCTTAATTGTGGCTTTTGGCGTGACGACGCAGCACATGGCCGTCGCACGCTGTTGTCGGCGCGCGGTCAAGGTGCGTCACGGCTGGGGCGTGGTCGCAATGGACGCCCGCCCCAGCCGTGACGCGCGATGCCTCGCCTCGTGTCAGGCTGGTAGGCGCCCCGTTGCGGTTTGCCAACGCTTGGGACGAGGGATCGGGCGGGGGAGAGGGCAGCGCTAAAGTGGAAGCGTGTTAAGCAGAAACACGCCGTTTCGTCCACCCGGGCACGGTCGAGCACGGTGCCAGCGGTGCGCCCGAGGCGTCCGCGGCTGCCGAGCCGTCTCCCGGACGTAGCGGCCCGCGAGGTTCGCTCGGTATGCGCCCGGGCCTCGGGCCAGTTCGGGGGGCATGCGGGGGGCGACCCGCGAACGGCGCAGAGAGAAAGGCAGAGCCATGGACCTGAACATGCCCCGCACCCCGCGTGAGGAAGAAGCCGAGCGCATCCACGAGGATGAGAAGCGCGAGCATCGCGAGGATCGCCGGGAGGACGAGCTCCACAAGCCCGACGACAAGGCCTACCGCGAGATGAAGGAGGCCAAGGAGGTGCGTGACGCGCGCATCGGCCACGACGAGAAGGCCGATCGCCGCCAGCAGGACGAGCACGACGCGGCCCTGGTCGAGGAGGCCAACGCCGTCCTCGATCCGCAGGCCGAGTAGCACCTCGTCCCGGCGTCGCGCCCGATACAGCCCCGCAACGCAGAAGCGCCCCCGACGCACCGGCAACGGCGTCGGGGGCGCTTCGTGTCATGCGGCTGCCGCGAGATGTCTCCTGCGCGCCGCACCGCGAGCGGGAGGTGCCTAGGGCACCCACTTGCGCAGCATGCGCACGAACGTGTCGATCTCGAGCGGCTTGGACATGTGGTCGTTCATGCCCGAGGAGTGCGCGTGGCGGATGTCCTCGGCGAACGCGTCGGCTGACAGCGCCACGATGGGGATCTCCGCCAGATCCGGGCGATCGCCGGCCGCCTCGCGGATGGCCGACGTGGCCTCGTAGCCGTTCATGATGGGCATCTGGATGTCCATCAGCACGATGTCGTAGCGGCCGGGATCGTGCTCGAGCAGCAGGTCCAGGGCCAGCTTGCCGTTCTCGGCGTGATCGACCTCGGCCCCGGTCAGCTCGATGAGCTCCTGGGCGATGGCGGCGGCCATCGCGTTGTCCTCGGCCAGCAGCACGCGCTTGCCCGCGAACTGGAGGCCCTCCAGCAGCGCCTTCTCGTCGATGACGTCGCGCGTCTCGCCGCTCAGCAGCTCCTTCATGACCTGGATGAGGCGCGAGCGGAACAGGGGCTTGGAGATGAACGCGTCTACGCCCACCTCGCGGGCCTCCTGCTCGATCATCGACCAGTCGTAGGCCGACAGGATGATGATCGGCACCGTCGCGGACACGCCCTCGCGGATGCGCCGTGCCGCCTCCAGGCCGCTCATCTCGGGCATGCGCCAGTCCAGGATGACGGCGCGGAAGGGATCGTCGGTCGTGTCGGCGGCTATGACGGCGTCGATGCCCGCCTGGCCGGACAAGGCGTACTCCGGCTTCATGCCGATGCTCTCCAGCAGCACGCAGGCGCCCTCGCAGGCGATGGGCTCGTCGTCCACCACCAGCACGTGGATGCCCTCCAGGTCCGACAGGTCCTCCTGCGCGCCGTCGCGCAGCTTCAGGTGCACCACCACCGTGAACGTGGTGCCCTCGCCCTCGACGGAGTCGACGTCGATGCTGCCGCTCATGAGCGTGACGACGCTCTTCACGATGGCCATGCCCAGGCCCGTGCCCTCCACCTTGGTGGTGCGCGAGTCGTTGGCGCGGGTGAAGGGGTCGAACACCGTCTTCAGGAACTCGGGGCTCATGCCGCAGCCCGTGTCGCTGAACACGAACTCGTAGCAGCCGCTCTCGGGGATGCGGCTGGGCAGCTCGGTGATGCGCAGGCCGATGGTACCGCCCTCGGGCGTGAACTTGATGGAGTTGCCCATGATGTTGACGAACACCTGCTGCAGGCGCGTCGGGTCGCCCAGCACGTGCTCGTGCTTGATGTTGATGAGCTCTACCTTGAGCTCCTGCTTCTTGGCCGCGATCTGCGGGTTCATGATGGTGATGAGGTTCTCGACGGACTCGGGCAGGTCGAACGGCTCCTCGGCCAGGTCGATGGAACCCGACTCGATCTTGGCCATGTCCAGCACCTCGTTGATGAGGCCGAGCAGGTGCTTGCTGGCCGACGTGATGTTACCGAGGCACTCCCGCACGCGGTCGGGGTCGTTGGCGTGCATGCCGGCGATGGCGGTGAGGCCCATGATGGAGTTCATGGGGGTGCGGATGTCGTGCGACATGGAGTTGAGGAAGTCGCTCTTGGCCTGCGAGGCGTGCTCGGCAGCGCGGAACGCCTCCTCGAGCGCCTGGCGGGACGCGCGCTCCTGCGCCTTGGCCTCGCTGGCGTCCTGGATGGTGATGAGCACGTTGGTGGGCACGCCCGCCCCGTCGCGGGCCAGGCACAGGGTGGACACTTGGAACCACAGGGGCTCGTCGTCGTCCTTGGCGCACCACTCCTGCTGGAAGAACGGCACGTCGGAGCCCAGCGCCGTCCTGATGGCGTCGGCCTCGAGGAACGAGAGGCTGGACGCCTCGCCGGCCGTATCGTCGGTCAGTCTCTCGAAGTACGCGACCAGATCGGCGTAGTCGCCCTCCGGGGGCAGGCCGCCCTGCAGCGCGTCGGCCTTCAGGTACTCGTAGCTGCCCTCCACCAAATCGAGGGAGAGCAGGCTGCTGTAGAGGTTGGTGGAGGCGTCCACGATGCGCGTCGCCTCCTGGCGCTCGAGCAGCAGCTCCTGATTCTGCCGGCGCGCCTGCAGCATGAGGACGACCAGCACGATGGCGGCGGCGATCGCCACGCCGGCCACCACGATGAAGCCCGCCAGGTTGGCGTTGGCCACCATGGAGTTGGTGATGGACGCGGGGAAGGACCGCACCACCATCCACTCGGTGGAGGGCAGTTCCGTGAGGTAGGCGTTGCCCGGCCCCTCGGAGGTGCGGTAGGTGAAGCTGGAGGTGACGCCCTCGGCGATGTCGGCGTCCAGCTCGTCGATGGTGGTGCCGTCAAGGTCGAGGTGCGAGAAGACGTCGCTGATGGTCAGGGTGTTCTCGTAGACGGAGCCGGCCTGGGCGATGATGGTCCCGTCGGGCTGGCACAGGTAGGTGGGCGTGGGCTCGCCGTAGAACTCGGTGGTCATGATGCTGGTGAGCGTGTCCTCGCGGTACACCGACACCATCACGCCCACGACCGCGCCGTCGTAGCGCACCGGGGAGAAGAACGCCACGACGTTCTGGCCGTCGAAGATGGCGTTGTCGATGAAGCAGATGCCGCTCTCGCCCTGGATGCCGGCCGTGTAGTAGTAGCGGTCGGTGGCCATGGCCGTGCGCCCGTCGCGGTTGTAGGCCATGCCATCGGGCATGATGAAGAAGGTGTGGTCGAACTGCGACAGGTCCAGGATGTTCACGGCCTCGAGCGGATCGACCTCCGGGCCGGTCAGCGCGGTCTCGTAGATCTCGGCCGCGGTCTGGATGGTGCGCAGCGAGCTGCTGAGCGTGTCGTCCACGCGCCGCGCCGTCTGGCCAGTCGAGGTCTCGAGGTACTGGCTGTTCTGGGCGACGATGCGCTCGGTGTTGGCGGTCATGAAGCACAGCAGCGCGATGACGAGCACCGCGATGGCCGCGCAGATGGCGATGATGCGGTTGCGTGTCTCGTGCTGGGAGGCTCGGGCTCTCTCCATGGGGCGCTCCCATCTGATCGGGGGTGCAGGCAGCCGGATCCGCGCGGACGCGCCGGTTCCGGCCCATGGAGGAATTATATAAGCGGGCGCGGCGAACGGGGACGTGATTCGCCATTCTCTTGTGATCTGGCTCCAGATGCCCCGTCCGCCGCGCCCGCGGCCTAACAGCCGAACAGGGCCGTCGTCTGCCCCATGCGCGCCACGATGGGCACGCCGAAGGGGCAGCGCGGCTCGCACTGGCCGCATGAGATGCAGGCCCCCGCCGTCACGGGCATGGCCTCGTAGTGGGCGCGTACCGTGGGCGGCACCTCGTCGTGCTGCAGCGCCAGGTCGGCGTACTTGTTGGTCAGCGCGATGTTGATGCCCGCGGCGCACGGCGCGCAGTGGCCGCAGTACGTGCACTGGCCGTAGTAGGCGTGCTTGGGCGCGCCCGCCAGGACGCTCGCGTAGTCCAGCTGCTCGGGCGTGGCGTCACAGTAGGCCAGCGCCTCGTCCAGCTGCGCGACGCTCTCCACGCCTGCCAGCACGCTGGCGACGGCGGGCCTGGTCAGGGCGTAGTGCAGGCACTGGACGGGCGTCAGCGCCACCCCGAACGGCGACGAGTCCGCCGTCAGCAAACGGCCGCCCGCGTAGCCCTTCATCACCGTGAGGGCCACGTCCTCGCGCTCGCACAGGGCGTACAGCTGGGCGCGGGCGGGCTCGATGCCGTCTCCGCCCACGTTCTCGTAGTCGCCGAACAGGTCGTCGAGGTTGGGGGTGGGCGGCATCAGGTCGAAGGCGGGGTTGACGGAGAACAGGATCACCTCCACCTCGCCGCACGCGGCGGCCAGGCTCGCCACGTCGGGGTTGTGGGTGGACAGCCCGATGTGGCCGATCTTGCCCTCGGCCTTCAGCTGGCGCACGTAGTCCATGAACCCGTGCGCGCCCTCCAGCAGGTCGCGCAGCTCGGCGGGATCGTCCACGAAGTGGATCATGCCCAGCTCCACGTGGTCGGTGCGCAGGCGCGCGAGCAGGTCCTCGAAGGCGGGGCGCACGGCGTCCAGGTCGCGGGTGCGCACGTACTGGCCGTCCTGCCAGGTCGACCCGATGTGGCCCTGGATGATCCAGCGGTCACGCGTGGGCTCGAGCGCGGCGCCCAGCGCCGAGCGCACGGCCGGGTCGCTCATCCAGCAGTCGACGATGTTGACGCCGGCCTCGACGCAGCGATCGACCAGGGCGCGCACGGCGTCGTCGTCCATCTTCTCGATCCACTCCGCACCGAATCCGACGACGCTGGCCTCAAGGCCTGTCCTTCCCAGGCGGCGGTACTCCACAGGTGCTCCTCTCCTCGCAGGTGACGGCCGGGTCGTGCGGCGCGTCCTCGCGCCGCCGCGGCCCCGGCTGCCCCGTCGGCGCCCGCTGGCACTTCGCCGGGCGCCGCTCCTCGCCGCTCTCATTATTCACTTTAAGCTAACTCCAAATCAAGAAAGCGGCCCTCGCGCTGCCATCCGATCAGGGAAAAGCGTCCACGGCGGGCGGTGTTGTTTTCGTCTGGGGCATTCCATTCCCGAGCCGTTGTGGTACCCTTCCCCTCATCAGTTGGCGGGGTGCGTTCGGCCCCGATTCCGATGCGGGCGCAAGCCCTGGGAGGAACCTATGAAATTTCTGGGAATGGGCGTTCCCGAGCTGCTCATCATCCTCGCGGTGATCCTGCTCATCTTCGGCCCCAAGAACCTGCCCAAGCTCGGCAGCGCGCTGGGCAAGACGGTCAAGAACCTGCGCGACGGCATGGGCGCCGGCGAGAAGGAGATCGAGGAGGCTTCTGACGACGAGGTCGTCGAGGAAGTGGTGGAAGAGGCCCCCAAGAAGACCGTTAAGAAGAAGGTCGTCGTCAAGAAGGCCGACGACTAGCCCCATCGGGCGCGCCCCCGCGGCGCCCCACCCGATACCGGCTTTCTGAGCGCACCGTCTGTCAGGCGGTGCGCTCCTGTTGTGTCAGGCGCGGCTCGAGGGAGCGCGCCGCGTACCCCGCGCCCCCGCGGCGCCCAAGCAAAAAAAGGACGGAACCATGGCAGACAGCAACTACATCCTCACCCAGGAAGGCAAGGAGAAGCTGGAGGAGGAGCTCCACTACCTGGAGAACGAGAAGCGCGCCGAGATCGGCGAGCGCATCAAGGTGGCCCGCGAGTTCGGCGACATCTCCGAGAACTCCGAGTACGACGACGCCAAGAACGAGCAGGGCATGATGGAGGCGCGCATCGCCGAGATCAGCCGTATCCTGTCCGAGGCCACGGTCGTCAACGCGCCCAAGCGCTCCAACAAGGTGAACATCGGCTCCACCGTCACGGTTGACATGGGCGGCCGCGAGCGCGTCTTCACCATCGTCGGCGGCGCCGAGAGCGACGTGGCGTCGGGCAAGATCTCCAACGAGTCCCCCGTGGGCGCCGCGCTGCTCGGCCACAAGAAGGGCGACAAGGTGGAGGCCGTCGGCCCCACCGGCAAGGACATCTCCATGGAGATCCTGAAGATCGAGCACTAGGCCGCTTTGGGCGCCTGGGGCCCCGGCCTGCGCCGGGCCCGACTTCAGGCGTCGCGAACAACCCGTGAGACCCAGATACCGAAGGGGACGCTATGACCGAGGAAACCGTTGAGACCCAGGTGATCGAGGACGATCCCATCGAGGTGCGCAAGGCCAAGCGCGCCGCGCTCATCGAGGCCGGGGCCGACCCCTACGGCCACGCCGTCGAGCGCACCCACACGGTGGCGCAGCTCAACGAGGGCTACGCGCACCTGGCCGACGGCGAGTCCACCGAGGACGAGGTGACCATCGCCGGCCGCGTCATGGCCAAGCGCGTCCAGGGCAAGATCGCCTTCTTGGAGCTGCGCGAGTCGGGCCACGACATCCAGCTGTTCTGCCGCGTCAACGCCCTGGGCGACGACGCCTTCGCGGCGCTGTGCGACCTGGACGTGGGCGACTGGATCGCCGTGCACGGCACCATGATGCGCACGCGCCGCGGCCAGCTGTCCGTGGCGGTGGACTCGTTCGAGCTGATGAGCAAGTCGCTGCGCCCGCTGCCCGAGAAGTTCCACGGCCTGACGGACAAGGAGACGCGCTACCGCCAGCGCTACGTCGACCTGGTCATGAACCCCGAGGTGCGCGACACCTTCGAGAAGCGGTTCAAGATCGTGTCGGCCATCCGCCGCTACATGGAGGATCAGGGCTACTACGAGGTGGAGACGCCCTTCCTGCACGCCATCATCGGCGGCGCCAACGCCAAGCCCTTCATCACGCACTTCAATGCGCTCGACCGCGACTACTACCTGCGCATCGCCACCGAGCTGCCGCTCAAGCGCCTGCTCGTGGGCGGCTTCGAGAAGGTGTTCGAGATCGGCCGCCAGTTCCGCAACGAGGGCATGGACCCGTTCCACAACCCCGAGTTCACCACCATGGAGGCCTACGCCGCCTTCAGCGACCTGGACGGGATGATGGATCTGACCGAGGGCTAC
>JAAWAY010000079.1 GCA_022792415.1 Eggerthellaceae bacterium
GGTCGCTCACCATGGCGCGCGCCGCGGCCACGCGATGCTTCTGGCCGCCGGACATCTGGTAGGGATACTTCTTCATCACCCCCTCCACTCCCAGCGTGCGGGCCATGTTCTCCACCAGCGACGGGATGCGGCTCGGGCTCACGCGCTTGATGGTGAGGGCGAGCGCGATGTTCTCGTAGCCGTTGAGCGTGTCCAGAAGATTAGAGTCCTGGAAGATGAAGCCCAGGTCGTCGCGGCGGAACTTGGCCAGCTGGCGCTTGGACATGCCGGTGATGTCGCGCCCGCCCACCAGGATGTGCCCGCTCGTGACGGTGTCGATGGTGGAGATGCAGTTGAGCAGCGTCGTCTTGCCCGAGCCCGATGGGCCCATGATGCCCACGAACTCGCCGGCTGCCACGTCGAAGCTCACGCCGCCCAGGGCGTGGGTGACGGAATCGCGGCTGCCGAACACCTTCTCCACCTGACGCACGCTCAGGATGGGCTGCGCCCCGTGGGCGCCATGGGAAAACGCGCCCGCGCCGGCGAACACGTCGGGTGCGGGGGTTGCGTACACTTCGGTCATGGGGTTCCTCCTGCTACGGTTCGATGGTTCTGACCTTGCGCTTCCCATGCTACGGGGCGCTCGTTTCGGTCGCCATCGAAGCCGCTTACGCCTGCCTTACGAGTTTGTCAGGTTGCGGGGCCACGGAAGCGGACGGGGGGGGTGTCGCTGATCGCCGGCGGTCGTGGGGGAACGACAGCAGCACGCGGGTGCCCACGCCCTCCTCGCTGGCCAGGCCCACACCCAGCCCCATGCGCTCGCACATGAGCGCCACCAGGTACAACCCCATGCCCGTGGCCGCCCCCTGCTCGCGGCCGTTGGCGCCCGTAAAGCCGCGCTCGAACACGCGGGGAACGTCGGCGGCGGGGATGCCGCGGCCGTCGTCGCGCACCTCCAGGACGGTGTGCTCGCGCGGGGTGCCCGCCTCCTCCTCCCAGCTGCGGAAGGTGATGGTGGACGATCCGTACTTGGCCGCGTTGACCACCACCTGCCCCAGGACGAACACGAGCCACGGCTCGTCGGCCAGCACGCGCAGGTCGTCGGGTATGGCGATCGACGGCGTCACCGACCGCTCGATGAGGAAGCGCGCGTTCTTCTTGACGGCCTCGCGCGCCGCCGCGGCCAACGAGATCTCGCGGATGGCGTAGTCGTTGGCCAGCGACGTGGACCGCGCGTAGTACAGCGCCTGCTCCACCTGCGCGTCGATGCGGTCGATCTCGCGCGCCAGCTTGGCCCCCTGCTCGTCGTGCATGCTGGCCAGGATGAGCTTGGCCGCGGCGATGGGCGTCTTGGCCTCGTGGATCCACAGCTCGACGTACTCGCGGTAGTTCTGGGCGCTGGCCTGGGCGTCGCCCACCTCGGCGTTGGCGCGCCGCGCGATGACCTCGGCTATCTGGTAGGCGAGGCGTCCCTCCAGAAACGCGGGTTCGTCGATGAGGGCGGGGAACTGGCACGCGCGCTGCAGCTGGCGCGTCAGGCCCACGGCCTCTCGGTAGTAGCGGGCCCGGCGCAGGTAGCCCAGCACCAGGGCCGTGGCCGCGCACAGCACCACGAACCCCTCGACCACCACGAGCCCCTCGAAGCCCACGCCGAGCGCCGGCAGCATGAAGGCGAGTCCCGCCAGGCAGAACACCGTGATGCCCAGGGACGCCGCCCGATCGCGCAGGTAGGACGCGGGGGTGAAGGCGGCCAGGTCGGCGTCGTCCATCAGCGTGGACTGGGCGCCCTCGTCGCGCCTCACAGCATGTACCCCTGGCCGCGGCGCGTGGTGAGGAAGTCGTCGGGCACCCCCAGCGAGGCGAGCGTCTTGCGCAGGCGGTTGACGTTCACCGTGAGCGTGTTGTCGTCGATGAACGCGTCCGATTCCCACAGCTCGCACATGATCTCCTGGCGGGTGATCACCAGCCCCGGGTTGCGCATGAGGATGTGCAGGATCTTCTGCTCGTTGCGGGTGAGCTCGGTGGACCGTCCCTGGTAGGACACGGTGCCCGCCCCCACGTTGAGCGCCACGCCCCCATGCTCGATGACCAGCTCGTCGCGCCCGCCCGAGCTGCGGCGGATGGCCGACTGGATGCGCGCGATGAGCACGGCGGGGGAATACGGCTTGGTCACGAAGTCGTCAGCGCCCAGGTTCATGCCCATGACCTCGTCGAACTCGCTCTCTGACGAGGTGAGCATGATGATGGGCACGTCGCTTCTGGCCCGGATGTCGCGGCAGATGCTGTGCCCGTCGGTGCCGGGCAGCTTGAGGTCGAGCACCACGCAGTCAGGCCGTGCGGCCACGGCATCGGAGGCGGCGGTGGCAAACGTCGAGCACCAGCTCACATCGAATCCCTGCAGTTCGAGCAGATGGCCCAGCTCGGTGCGCAGGGCCTCGTCGTCCTCGATGATGTAGATGCGGCTCACGGCGTCCTCCTTCCAGCGCGCGACGCGTCTCCCGGTATTGTACCGTGGTCGCCCGCCGCGGCCGCAACCTTACGCGAACGTAAGGGGCCGGGGGTGAGGGCGCGCGTCCCACGTGAACTTGAAGAAATCCTTAATGTGGGACAGCGCGGTTTGCGCAGTGGGAAAAGATGACTACCATGGAGTGCGGATTTTCTCGAGGAAAGGACCGGGGATGAGAGAGCTTCCCTCCAACCAGCTGGATCCGCGGATCAAGAACGTGTGGCGTATCAGCGATGCGATCTGGATCGTCATCGTGTTCCTGTGCTGCTTCGTGCCCTTCGCCATCGCAGGCGTCGTCGAGCCTGCTCCCTGGATCACGACGCTGCTGGTGGTGGAGGGCGTCGTGTTCGTGGCGCTCCTCGTGCTGTTCCTGGTGGTGCTGCCTCCCATTCGCTACGCGCGCTGGCGCTATGAGCTGTCGGCGGACTACCTGGACATCTCCCGCGGCATCGTCTGGCGCAAGCGTTTCATCATCCCGTTCATCCGCGTGCAGAACACCGATACGAAGCAGGGGCCCATCCTGCGGGCCTTCGGGCTGTCGAGCGTGACCGTGTCCACCGCGGCGGGTGCCCACGAGATACCGGGCCTGGACAACGCGGTGGCCGACCAGCTGCGCGATCGTGCGGCCGAGCTGGCGCGTCTGGCCCGGGAGGACGTGTGATGGCCGAGCAGAACTCCGTGCGGCCCTTCGGGGGCGACGCGCCGCGGCCCGAGACGCGGGCGGATGCGCCCGCGTCGGCGGCTCCCGCGCAGCCCGCGGCGGCCCCGCAGCCCGCGGCGGCGCCCGGGCCGCAGCCCGCGCCCGCGCCCGCGCCGGTCGCGGCGGTTCCCGCGCAACCCGCGCCCACTCCGGTCGCGACGGCCCCCGGCCCCGACCTGTCGCAGCCCCAGCACGTGCACCACAGCTACATCTGGCTGGGCGGCCTGCGGGCCCTCGTCGCCGTGCTCATCGCGATCGCCGTCTCGATGGTGTCGTCCATCGCCAGCCTCGTGTCGGCCATCGGCCACGGCGGGGGTGCCCTGACGGGCGCGCTCGTGCTCATCGGTCTGGGCCTGGGAGCCTTCGTGCTGCTGGCGGCCATCGTGTTCGGCGTGCACGCGCTGGCCTACAAGCACCTGTGGTACCAGCTGGGCCCTGAGGAGTTCAACCTGTACAGCGGCATCTTCTCCAAGAAGCGCGTGCACGTGCCCTACCGGCGCATCCAGTCGGTCGACCAGAAGGCGTCGCTGCTCCAGCGGCTGTTCGGGGTGTGCACGGTGTCCATCGACACGGCCGGCGGCGCCGACAACCGCGCCGTCGTGGTGCCCTATCTGACCAAGCAGCAGGCCGGCCTGCTACGTGCCGCCCTGTTTGCCCGCAAGCAGCTGGCGGTGGCCCCCGCGGCAGCGGCGCCCGCCGCGGGCCTCGCCGGCGCGGCCGCGGAAACCGGCAACGTCCTCGACCTTCCTGCCGGCGTGTGGGACGAGGTGGGCGGCCTGTTCGCCGGCGATGCCGTGGACACGGGGCGCGTCACCTACGAGTACGGCCTGACGAACAAGGAGCTCATCCTCACGGGCCTGTCCAACAACACGGCGTTCATCGTCATCGTCATCGCCATCCTCGGCGGCGTGGGGCAGCTGGCCGACGTGCTGTTCGACCTGATGCCCGGGTCGGAGGACGCTGTGGTGGACGCGATGGTGTCCTTCGCCGCCGGGCAGGCGCTCACGGCGGCGGGCGCGGCCTTCTTCGCGGCGTTCGTCGCGGGCGCCGCGGTGGTGTGGCTGCTGTCGGCGGCGGCATCGTGTGTGGCCTACGGCGGGTTCCACGCCCGCCGGCGCGACGATCGCATCGAGGTGGAGCGCGGGTTGCTCCAGCACCAGTTCCAGGGCGTGAGCATCGATCGCGTGCAGTCGGTCGTCATCAAGCAGAGCTTCATCCGGCGCCTTTTGGGCTACTGCGAGGTGTCGCTCGGCAAGATCGACGCGGCGTCCGGGGACGGCAGCGACGGCAGCAGCCAGGGCCAGGCGAGCCAGGGGTTGGTCATCCACCCCTTCGTCAAGGTGAGCCGCGTGCCCGCCATCCTGGAGGGCCTCGTGCCCGAGTTCTCCGACCTGCCGGTCGATCGCCATCGCGTGGCGCCGGTGGCCCTGCGCCGCGGCCTCATCCGCCGCTGCCTGTGGCAGGGCAGCGGGTTCTGGCTGGCCGTGGTGGTGGCGCTCTGCCAGGTGGGGATGCACCTGCTCATCGCGTACGAGTCGCCGGAGGACTTGTGGATGCTGCCCATCGTCGACGGCGTGTGCGCGGTGGCCTACGTGCTGTGCGTCGCCCTGCTCGTGGCGGATGTCATCGGCACCGTGCTGTGGTTCCGCGAGTCGAGCTTCGCGGTGAACCGGCGCTTCATGCAGGTGTCCAACGGCGGGTTCTCGCGCGAGACCGTCAGCTTCCCACGGCAGAAGATCCAGTTCGGTTACGCCAAGACCAACCCGTTCCAGCGTCTGGCCCGCACGGCCACCATCAACGCGCGCACGGCGGCGGGCGTGGGAGGCACCACCGTGCGCCTCATCGACGTGGGGGAGGAAGACGCCGGCTCCTGGCTCGCGTGGCTTGAGCCCGGGGGAAATGTGCTACAGTAGCCTGCATGAACAAACGCGCGTCCTCAGATACCGGGAGCGGCCGAAGTAGCGGCTCTTCCAAGGCCTACCTGGTGGTGGCTCCTTCGGATGCCCCCGATCGGACGCAGGCCGTCGCCGCAGCCCCGGGCGCGGCCGGCTGCGCGACCGCCGCGGCGCCGGCGCCCGGCGCCTCCGCCCGACGCGCCAAGCGCAGCGCCCGCGAGTACTCCCTCGGCGAGGAGATCGCCAACTCCGTCACCCACGGCATCGGCGCGGCCCTGGCCGTGGCGGCCCTCGTCCTGCTCATCGTCAAATCGGTGCTGGACGGCGGCGGCGTCCTGCTGTTCGCCGCGCTCGTGTACGGCATATCACTGCTGCTCGAGTACCTCATGTCCACCCTGTACCACGCCATCGCCCACGAGGGCGCCAAGCGCGTGTTCAAGGTGCTCGACCACAGCTGCATCTACCTGCTCATCGCCGGCTCGTACACGCCGTTCTGCCTGGTCACCCTGGGATCCAGCGGAGGCGTGTGGCTGGCGGTGTTCGTGTGGGCCGTCACGGCCGCGGGCGTGGCCTGCGAGGCGTTCTGGACGTTCCGCCCGCGCTGGGTGTCGGCCGTGCTCTACGTCCTTCTGGGCTGGAGCGTCGTGTTCTTCATCCCCCAGCTGTGGGATCTGATGGCCCCCGTGGGCTTCTGGCTGCTGGCCGCGGGCGGCCTCAGCTACACCGTCGGCGCCGTGTTCTACGTGCTGAAGAAGGTGCCCTACATGCACTCCATCTTCCACGTGTTCGTGCTGGCCGGCAGCATCCTGCAGTTCTTCTCCATCTACCTGTTTGTTATCTAGGCGAAAAGGCGACCATGGAAAAAGACAAGACGACCGACAAGACCCCCGAGAAGAAGAGCCTGTTCGAGTTCTTCGGCGTGGGCCGCCACCAGCCGGTGTCGGAGGACGAGATCAAGGACATGGTGTCGGGCGCCGGCGAGCTGCTCGAGGACGAGAAGCGCATGATCCACGACATCCTGGACCTGCGCGACATGGCGGTGCGCGAGATCATGAAGCCGCGCGTCGACATGATGCTGGTGGAGGACACCGAGACGGGGCGCGCCGCGCTCGAGCGCATGCGGGGCACCGGCTACTCGCGCCTGCCCGTGTTCCACGACGACATGGACGCCATCGTGGGCATCGTGCATTACAAGGACCTCATCGGCCCGCTCATGGACGGCCGCATCGACGACCCCGTGACCAAGTTCATGTACGAGCCCATGTTCGTGCCCGAGACGAAGGACGTCATCCCGCTGCTGTCCGAGATGCAGGAGCAGCGCCAGCAGATGGCCATCGTCGTGGACGAGTACGGCGGCACCGACGGGCTCATCACGGTGGAGGACATCGTCGAGGAGATCGTCGGCGAGATCAACGACGAGACGGATCGCGACCGTGACGCGGTGACGCTGCTGGACGCGGGCACCTGGCGCGCCGACGGCAGCTTCCCTGTGGAGGACGCCCTGGAGCTGGGCTGGCCGGTATGCGAATCCGACGACTACGAGACCATCGCCGGGTGGCTCATGGACACGCTCGACACGGTGCCCAAGACCGGGGATGAGTTCGAGGTGGACGGCTTCTCGTTCAAGATAGAGAAGATGCGCCGCTAGCGCATATCCACCATCCGCGTGACGCGACTGTAGGCTCTGGCGCGCCCCGGCCCGGCTCGGGCCCGGGGAGCGGAGCCTCGACCCCGGCGTGCCCCGGCCCGGCCCGGGCTCGGGGAGCTGCGCCTCGACGCGTCGTCGTCGCGAGCCAAGGTCTCGCTCCTCCTTTGGCTTACCTCGGCTTCGCTCCCCAAGCCCGGGCCGGGGCGGGGCTCCACGTGGCTCGGGTCGCTGCGCCTGAAATCGCCTCGTGCCGCCTCCCCTCGTGGGGGTGCCGTTCGCCGGGGGCGGAAAGTTGTGGAGACGTTGTCGGGGCGTTCGAAAACCACACCGCTCTCACCTGGGGGAACCTAGAAAAAAGCCCTTGTCAAGCGAACAAAACGTGAATCGTTACCATCAGGATTGCGCGCTTTTGTCCCCGTTACGGTAAAATACGGCTACTAAAAAACGCATATCGAGCCATTCGGCAGCATACCCACACCTAATCCAACACGCTGTCACCGCCCCTGGCGGTTGGTCGTGTGCTGCTTGAGGAAGGCAGAAGGGTTTGGTCGCAAGGCGGAAGACAACGGGGAGGGGCTTCGTCGGCGTGTTCGCCGCCGTGGCGTGCGCCTCGCTGGTGGCCGCCGGCTGCTTCGGGTTCGGCATCGCATCGGCCGGCAACACCGGAGATGCCACCACCTTCGGCCTGGGCGGCACGAGCGATGCCGTCGTCCTGCAGGTGAGCGACGCCCCCGCCGTGGAGGCCCCCGCTCCCGCCCTTGACGAGAACCCCGCCATCGAGGCCACCGCCCAGCGTGACGTGTCCCAGGGCTACCAGGAGATCGAGGCCGAGGAGGAGGCCGCGCGCATCGCCGCCGAGGAGGCGCGCGTCGCCCGCGAGAAGGCCTGCATCCAGCAGGCGGCTGACGCCAAGTCCGCCTACCTCGCCAAGTACGGCAGCCTGCCCGTCGCCAACGTCGACTTCTCCATCGGCCGCGAGGCGTTCATCGCCGAGTGGACCGCTCGCATCAACAAGTACCTGGAGGGCTTCCCCCTGGCCGGCCACGGCGAGACGTTCGCCACCGCCGCGTGGGAGAACGGCGTGGATCCGCGCTGGTCGCCCGCCATCTCCAACACCGAGAGCACGCGCGGCTCGGTATGCTTCAGCCCCTACAACGCCTGGGGCTGGGGCCAGTCGGCCTGGTCCGACTGGGACAGCGCCATCCGCGCTCACGTGAAGGGCCTGGCCACGGGGTACGGCTACACCATCAGCTACGCCAACGCCATGAAGTACTGCCCGCCCAACTACGACAACTGGTATCGCGACACGCTCAACGAGATGGCCAAGATCTAGGGTCATCGTCGCCCGCGCCGCACCGGCACCGTATACTGGCAGAGCCTGGGTATCCAGGCTCTTTTTCGTGGAAGAGGAACGCTATGAGCAACGTCATCGTCATCGGATGCGGCCGCGTGGGCTCGCAGCTGGCCAACATGCTGTCGGACAACGGCAGCAACGTGTGCGTGATCGACCGCCAGCCCGATGCCTTCGCCAACCTCGGGCGCAACTTCAACGGGTCCACCATCCAGGGCGTGGGCTTCGACGAGGACGTCCTCATGCGCGCCGGCGTGGAGGAATGCGACGTGCTGGCCGCCGTCACGCAGTTCGACAACGCCAACCTCATGTGCGCGGAGGTGGGCAGTCGCCTGTTCGGCGTGCCCCACGTCATCGCGCGCCTGTACAACCCCGACCACGAGCGCGCCTACATGCAGCTGGGCATCGACTACGTGTGCGGCACCTCGCTGGTGGCCGAGGACGTGTTCAGCAAGATCGTGTCGGGCCACGGCGCCCACATCGAGACGTTCGGCGAGTTCGAGGTGCTGCGCTTCTCGCTCGACCTGTCGTGGCGTGAGAACCAGAAGACCATCCGCGTGTCGGAGATGGAGCGCGAGCACGAGGTGCGCATCGTCGCCTTCGAGCGCGGCGACGGGTCGGCGTCGTCCATTCCCACGGGCGACTCCATCCTGTACAACGGCGACTCCGTGCTGGCCTGCGTCCACCACGACCTCATCGGCGCGTTCTCCAAGTACATCCAGGATTAGGCTGCCCCGCCGCTGATGCGACGGGCGGGCGAGAAAGGTTGACCTCATGTACATCGTTATCTCCGGCGGCGGCAAGATCGGGTCGTACCTGGCCGGCGTGCTGCTGCGCAGCGGCAACGAGGTGGCCGTCATCGAGGAGAAGCTGGCCACGGCCGACCGCCTGTCCGTGCAGCTGGAGGGCAGCTACCTGGTCATCCACGGCGACGGCTGCGACTCGCGCTATCAGGAGGACGCCGGCATCCGCCAGGCGGACGTGTTCGTGGCCACCACGGGCCAGGACGACAACAACCTCGTGTCCTGCGAGATCGCCCAGCGCGTGTTCAACGTGCCGCGCTGCATCGCCCGCGTGAACAACCCGAAGAACCTGCGCATCTTCCGCGAGGTGGGCATCGAGTGCGTGTCGTCCACCACGCTCATCGCCAACCTCATCGAGGAGGAGGCGCTGCTTGGCTCCGTGAGCGTCGTGTCCTCGCTCACCCACGGCAACGTGGCCCTGACCGAGGTGGTGGTGCCGCGCATGAAGCACCACTCCAACGAGGCCGGCGTGGTGGTGGACTCCATCCCCATGCCCGAGGGCTCGCTCATCGCCGCCATCGCCACCAAGGACGACGTGGAGGTGGCCAGCGAGGAATCGGTGCTCTACCCCGGCGACAAGGCCATCGTCGTGGCCGACAACGACGTCCTCGACGAGGTGCGCGACCTGTTCAGGGGGCTGTAGGCGGCGGGAGCACAGGCTGCCTGACCACTTGCGGGGGTGCGGACAGGCCAGCGCAGGTTGTGGCTGCGACCCCGTGCTGGCGGGCCGCCTGACCACGCAGGAGGGCCTTGAGACACAAAACGCGCCGTTTGACGCGCGCAAAATACCCGAGCAAGGAGTTTTCGGCGCCTGCATAGGGCATTCACGAAGGGGCCGTTGGTAAAACACCTGGTCACAGTCGAGAGGCTATTGTGGTCGAACTCCCATGTCGATAACGACGCGCGTCAAACTCTTCATTTTGTGTATCGCGCCGCCATTGCGTGGCCAAAACCCTCGAGCGCGGCTCGCTCGGGGCTCGTGCTAGTAGTCACCGCGCTCGCGGCGCAGCTCTATGAGAAGGTCTACATTGTGCTGCTCGATGTCTGAAAGCGGCGAAGGCATAGCGTCGTACTCTTCAGGGGAGTAAAGTTCGACGTACCAGGGACATGATGAGAAATGCGCTTGCAGCTCAGGCGTCTTGAAGCCTCGTCCGTGTCGAGCGTAGATTTCGTTGTGGGCAACGCAAAGATCCCAAGTGGATAATCCCTCCAGCTCGCTGCGATCATAAAGTCGCGTATCACTTTGCGGCAGGACAAAATCGGACGCGGACGCATCATTCGGGGAAGATGAAATGGGGACGGATGCGCCTCCCGCTGGCGAGTAGGAGGCGATGACGCAGTAGGTCAGCAGACTGATTGTAAGGGCTATGGCGATACCGCAGAGGACAATAGCGGCGCAGAGAGCTTTTGGCAAAGAAGAGGCGTGAATCTCTTTCATAAGAACCTGCCTTGGGTCTGGGAGAGCGTATGCCTAGAGGGGAAAGAACGGTGGAGCTGCGTCAGGCGGGTAATGGGCCGCGATATCCTCATAGGAAAGGGTGCACTCGTCGGCGGAGACCTCCTGATCGACTCGTCTTTGGGGGCGACAGGAGTCTATGAGTTCATTGAGTCGATGCTTGTCGATGAGGACGACGTTTGCCTCAGCTGCGCAAGCGATAGCTTCGTTGGTGAATTCGCTCGTAGTTATGAAATAGAGTTCAGTAGCACCGACCGCGTGATTGGCCCCGATAAGCTTCTGGATAAAAGGGCGGCCGATTTTGGAGTGATAGAGCTTGCATTCGGCGAGTCCGGTGGCTCCGGCGGGAGACGTGAGGACGATGTCGTAGCCGCCGTCGGCTGTTTTCCGGGTAGTGTTTGCCTGGTAGCCAAGATCGCGGAAAAGCTGAGCGCAGTACTCTTCGAATTCAGTGGGATCATCGCTGAAGCTGGCAATAAGCGTGTCGATGGTGCAGGCGGTGCGGTAGCGGTGATTGTGCTCGAGCGTTTCGCGGTACTTCCTCTCTTCCTCGGGGCAGCGCGCGATAAAGAACCCTTTGGCCCTGAGCGTCTTGGCCAGCCACGCTGCCTGGAAGGGTGTTGGGCAGGAGAGCGCGAAATCCTCGAGGAACACAAAGCTCGGTGGTGCGATCAAGTAATTGTGCCTATAGCGCCTGTCCTGGCTGCCGTCGCTCTTTGCGGTGCTCCAATAGGGATAGTGGAGCACCAGGGAATTTGAGGTTCGAAGCTTGTTCCGTCGCGGGAGGATATCTGGGGTGATGTCAACGCCGTAGATACGGCGAAACTCATTTCTCAAATAGAGACGGTAGGCTCGCCGAACGAGGATAACGAAAACGAGGATGAGGGCGAGGAGGAGAAAGCACAGGCTGGCGATAAGAGGGAGAGGGGATTGTTCTGTCAGAAGAAACGAGGAGAGGGTCATCAGCGCGTTCCTTTCGCGTCCTTCTTCGCATGATGGCTGGATTGATCGGGGGCTCGTCGGCCCATTAGTCTGTCTCATGATACCCTGTCTTGTTGAGGAAACCTGGCAAGAGAAGGGATGTGCCTGCGCATGATCAACCGCTACACCCGCCCTGAGATGGGCCGCATCTGGGAGCTTCAGAACAAGTTCGCCATCTGGAAGGAGATCGAGGTGCTGGCCTGCGAGGCCCAGGCCGAGCTGGGGCAGGCGGGCATCACGCGCGAGGAGGCGCAGTGGATCCGCGATCACGCCGACTTCACCGTCGAGGAGATCGACGAGATCGAGAAGGTGACCAACCACGACGTCATCGCGTTCACCACGTGCATGGCCGGCTACATCGACGCCGACGTGCCCGAGGGCCAGGAGAAGCCGAGCCGCTGGGTGCATTACGGCATGACGTCGTCCGATCTGGGCGACACCGCCCTGTCATACCAGATCACGCAGGCGTGCGACCTCATCCTGGCCGATATCCGCCAGCTGGGAGAGACGTGCAAGCGCCGCGCCTTCGAGTTCAAGGACGTCCTGTGCGTGGGCCGCACCCACGGCATCCACGCCGAGCCCATGACGTTCGGCATGAAGTTCGGCAGCTGGGCCTGGGCCCTCAAGCGCGCCCAGGTGCGCATGGAGCAGGCCCGCGCCGTGGCCGCGACGGGCGCCATCTCCGGCGCCGTGGGCACGTACTCGTCCATCGACCCGTACGTGGAGCAGTACGTGTGCGAGAAGATGGGCCTGACGCCCGACCCGCTGTCCACCCAGGTGCTCGCCCGCGACCGGCACGCGCAGGTCATGGCGGCTCTGGCCGTGACGGCGTCCACGCTCGAGTCCATCGCCCTGCAGGTGCGCCTGCTGCAGCAGTCCGACGTCATCGAGGCCGAGGAGCCCTTCACCAAGGGCCAGAAGGGCTCGAGCGCCATGCCCCACAAGCGCAACCCCATCACGGCCGAGCGCGTGTGCGGCCTGGCCCGCGTGGTCAAGGCCAACGCGCAGGTGGCCTTCGACGACGTGGCCCTGTGGTACGAGCGCGACATCAGCCACTCCGGCGCCGAGCGCGTGGCCCTGGCCGACAGCTTCACGGCGCTCGACTACATGTTCGGCAAGATGCAGTGGATGCTCGACGGCCTGCAGACCTACCCGGCCAAGATGGAGCACAACCTGTGGCGCACCAAGGGCCTCATCTTCAGCTCCAAGGTGCTGCTGGCCTTGGTGGACACGGGCATCAAGCGCGAGGACGCGTACGTCATCGTGCAGCGCAACGCCATGAAGGTGTGGGAGGACATCCAGAACGCCGTCGACGGCCCCACCTACCGTGAGCGCCTGGAGGCCGATCCGGAGGCTGCGGCCCTGCTGACGGCCGAGAAGCTGGACGAGATCTTCGACCCGTGGGACTTCCTCACGCGCAAGGACGTGGTGTTCGACCGCCTGGAGGCGCTGGAGTTCTAACGCGAAGCGCGCGACACGCGAACAAGGGGGCAGGTGATGACGCCATCACCTGCCCCCTTTGCTGCGCGGCCCCCTGTCACCTGTCACGCCACGCGCGCTACTCCGTGGCTGACCAGACGCGCACGAGGCAGTGGCGCTGCTGCTCGCCGTCGAGGGGGGTGTAGTCGATGTTGGAGAACGTGACCACGCGGCTGGCACTGCCGGTGGAGGCCAGGTAGTCGCCGTAGTCGTCGGCGCCGCTCTGCACGTCCAGCATGAAGTACTGGCGCGTCTGGGGATCGACGCCGCACACGGCCTTCGTCGACTTCACCATGAGCCAGCGGCCGCACCATGCCGGGGCGGCGGTGGGCGTGCGGGGGAACCGGAACCACGGCGCGGCGCTGTAGGCGGCGGCGCCGGCGGCGTCGATCGTGCGCAGGGACGACCCGTCGCCCTCCTCCTCGATCGGGGCGGCGTCCACGCTCACGGGCGCCGCGGGGACGTAGGTGCCCAGGTTCTTGATGCCGTCGCCGTAGTTGTAGATGGCGTCGAAGGCGAAGTTGAACCCGGTGGGCCCGTAGGCCGCCTCCAGGGGCCGCATGGCGTTGGGCAGCACCACGGCGTCGGTTACCTCCGCGGTGGCGGCATCCAGCCTGGTCAGCTGGTAGTAGGTGCCGCTGGTGGCAGCGCGCGGGGTGATGACCACGCCGTCGGCCACGGCGCTGGGCGGGCAGCTCATGCGCCCGTTGGACGAGTACACCTGCTCGACCTCGCTGCTGCCGAAGCGCGCGCGGCGCAGCGTCGACGGCTCGTTCTTGGAGGGCCCGTCGAGTCGCGGGAGCACCTGCCACCAGGCATAATCGCCCGACGCGGCCAGCGTGGGCATCTCCCAGTCGGTGGTGCCCTCGTCGACGAGGGCGGGCTCGCTGATGGACGTGCCGTCGCTGGCGGCCGCGTAGACGCGCCACAGGCCGTCCATGATGTCGGCCTCGGCCCACACGATGCCGCGGGCGTTGGCGCGCACGTCGTACACCTCGAAGCCCTCGTCCTGCCCGACGGCCTGCTTGACCACGGTGTTCACCGTGCCGGACGCGAGGGACAGAAGCCCCACGGTCGCCAGGGGGCGGGCCTGGTCGGTGGGCATGAGGCAGGCGGCCACCGTGTCGTCATTGGCCCACACCAGGCTGCCGTAGGGCAGCTCCTTGGATGCCGTCATGCGCATGACCGACGAGGCGTCCTCGATCTGCTCGCAGTCCTCGGAGGTGAACACGGCGTCCTCGGGCACCTTGAGTGTGGCCAGACCGTTCGAGCGGGATCCGGCCGCCTTGGTGGCGGCGTAGCCGCCGGCGCCCACGGCGACCAGCGCGGCCAGGCCGGCGGCGCCGTACAGGAAGTGGCGGCGCGTCAGCAGCACCTCGCCGCCGCCGGGCAGCGAGAGGGCCTTGGCGGGGGCGTCTGCGGCAACGCGGCGCTGCGGCCCCGCGGAGGGGGTCGGGCGGGAGGCGCGACGGGCTCGGGAGGACCGGGCTGCGGTGGGGCCGTCGGCCAGGGGATTGCTTCTATGGGCGCCCCGGGGGGCGGACGCGGCTCTCGGTCGGGAGCTCCCGGCGCGGCGCGCGGGGGAGGACGAGGAGCGCACGTGCTTGGTTCTCTTCTGTGGCATGGGGCTATTGTGTCATTTCACGTACAGGTCAAAGGCCCCTTACGGGCAATTGCTACAATAAACGCAAACACGACCTTACGGGTAACTATCGCCGCTCCGCGGTGTTCGCGGGGCGGTCCCTATGAGCCAGCATGAGTGCACGCGACCAGAGGAGCCATCCTATGAGCAACGAGACCCGCCGCATCCTCCTGGTGGAGGACGAGAAGGCCATCCGCGACGCGGTGACCGCCTACCTCGAGCGAGAGAACTACTGGGTTACCGCCGTCGGCGACGGCCAGGAGGCCCTGGAGGAATTCCAGAAGCACCACTTCGACCTGGTCATCCTCGACCTCATGCTGCCCCGCGTGCCGGGCGAGCGCGTCTGCCGCGTCATCCGCGACACCTCGGACGTGCCCATCATCATGCTCACTGCCAAGGGCGAGGTGGAGGACCGCATCATCGGCCTGGAGCTGGGTGCCGACGACTACCTGGTCAAGCCGTTCAGCCCCCGCGAGCTGGTGGCCCGCGCCCGCGCGCTGCTGCGCCGCGTCCACGCCGATTCCGAGCCCCAGCGCGAGGTGCTGGAGTTCGGCGAGCTGACCATCGACGTGTCGGGCCACAAGGTGCTCGTCTCCGGCGAGGAGATCGACCTGACGGCCAGCGAGTTCAAGCTGCTCACCACGCTGTCGCGCTATCCCGGCCGCGTCTACTCGCGCATGGAGCTGGTGGAGAAGGTGCTCGGCTACGACTTCGAGGGCTACGAGCGTACCATCGACTCGCACGTGAAGAACCTGCGCGCCAAGATCGGCGACAA
>JAAWAY010000080.1 GCA_022792415.1 Eggerthellaceae bacterium
CCATGGCCATCCCCATGGGGCCGGGCAACACCGACAAGCAGCTCCAGATGATGCAGGACCTCAAGTCCACCGTCATCACGGCCACCAGCTCGTATGCGCTGCTGCTGGCCGAGGAGATCGAGAAGCGCGGCCTGCGCGACAAGATCCACCTGCGCAAGGGCGTCATCGGGTCGGAGCGCTGGGGCGACAAGATGCGCCAGCGCATCGCCGGCGAGCTGGGCATCGAGATCTACGACATCTACGGCCTCACCGAGGTGTACGGCCCGGGCATCGGCATCTCCTGCGACGCCCACGCCGGCATGCACATCTGGGACGACTTCGTCTACATCGAGGTCATCGACCCCAAGACGGGCGAGGTGCTGCCCGACGGCGAGGTGGGCGAGCTGGTGCTCACCACGCTGCGCAAGCAGGGCGCTCCGCTCATCCGCTACCGCACGCACGACCTCACGCGCATCATCCCGGGCACCTGCGCCTGCGGCAGCCACCACCCGCGCATCGACACGCTGGTGGGCCGCACGGACGACATGATAAAGGTGAAGGGCTGCAACATGTTCCCCGCCCAGATCGAGGAGGTCATCAAGGCCACCGACGGCACGTCGTCGGAATACCAGGTGATGATCGAGACCATATCGGGCCGCGACATCCTGACGGTGCTGTTCGAGACCCCGCTGGAAGGCGAGGCCAAGGCGCGCTGCGAGGAGGAGCTCGCGCTCATCTTCAAGGCCAAGCTGGGCTGCACGCCCGAGGCCAAGGGCGTCCCGCTGGGCGACCTGCCGCGCTCCGAGAAAAAGACGAAGCGCATCTTCGACAGCCGGTACTAGGGCTTGCCCCTCGAAGTGAGAAGAGGTGTCCCCGTGGAGGCCCCATTCAGCCACAAGCAGACCATCCTGATCGTCGACGACTCGGCCATGAACCGCGCGCTTTTGGCCGACATGATCGGAGACGACTACGAGATCCTCGAGGCTGAGAACGGCCTGCAGGGCATCGCCCAGATGCAGGCGCTCGGCACGGGCATCTCCCTCGTGCTGCTGGACATCGTCATGCCCGAGATGGACGGGTTCGACGTGCTGGCGGTCATGAACAAGAACGAGTGGATCAAGGACATCCCCGTCATCATGGTGTCGTCCGAGAGCGCGTCCTCCTACATCGAGCGCGCCTACGAGCTGGGCGTCACCGACTTCATCAGCCGCCCGTTCGACGCCAACATCGTGCGTCGCCGCGTCGTCAACACGCTCATGCTCTACGCCAAGCAGAAGGCGCTCATCGGCATGGTCGCCGACCAGATCTACGAGCGCGAGAAGGGCAACAGCCTCATGGTGGCCATCCTGAGCCACATCGTGGAGTTCCGCAACGGCGAGAGTGGCCTGCACGTGCTGCACGTGGGCGCCATGACCGAGCTTCTGCTCAACCACGTCATCGAGAAGACGGACCGCTACAACCTGACGCCGGCGGACGTGTCGCTCATCTCCATGGCCTCCAGCCTGCACGACATCGGCAAGATCTCCATCCCCGACGAGGTGCTCAACAAGCCGGGGCGCCTGACGGACGAGGAGTTCGACCTGATGAAGCAGCACACGGTCATCGGATCGGAGATGCTCGACGACCTGCCGATGTACCGCGACGAGCCGCTCGTGCAGACGGCCTACGAGATCTGCCGCTGGCACCACGAGCGCTACGACGGACGCGGCTACCCCGACGGCCTGGCGGGGGAGGACATCCCCATCGCGGCCCAGGTGGTGGCCCTGGCCGACGTGTACGACGCCCTCACGTCCAAGCGCGTGTACAAGGACGCGTACTCCCACGACAAGGCCATCGAGATGATCCTGAACGGGGAATGCGGCGCCTTCAACCCGTTTCTGCTGGAATGCCTCACCGACATCGCTAACGACGTGCAGGCCGAGCTGCACGTGGCGTCGTTCTCAAACCACACTGACCATGAGATCCGCAAGATCGTCGACAAGGTGGTGCGGCCCGACGCCGCGTCCAGCCGCACGCTCGAGCTGCTGGACTACGAGCGCATGAAGTACCGCTTCTTCGCGTCCATGTCCAACGAGGTGCAGTACGAGTACACCGTCGACCCGCCCATGCTGGCCGTGTCCGACTGGGGTGCGTCGGGGCTCGACCTGGACGAGATCATCATGGATCCGCTCAACGACGCGCACCTGCGCGAGGCGTTCGGCGAGGACACCATCACCATGCTCAGGGAGGCGCTGCACGCCACCACGCCCGACGAGCCGGTGATCGAGTTCGACATCGAGGCCACGGTGAACGGGCAGCTGCGCTGGTTCCACGTGACGTCGCGCGCCATCTGGACGGACGACGAGGTGCCGCAGTACCACGGCTCCATCGGCAAGATGGTGGACATCCACGAGAGCCACGAGCGCCTGATGGAGCTGCAGTACAAGGCCACCCACGACTCGCTCACGGGTCTCATGAACCACCCCTCGGCGCGCCAGGCCGTCACCGACCGCATGGCGATGAACCCCGAGGACAACTTCGTGTTCATGGTCATCGACCTGGACCTGTTCAAGCAGGCCAACGACACCCGCGGCCACCAGTTCGGCGACGAGGTGCTGCGGCACCTGGCACGCCGCCTGCTGGCCAGCGTGCGCGACCGCGACGTGGTGGCGCGCGTGGGCGGCGACGAGTTCTTCATCTGCATGGAATGCCAGGTAGACCCGGAGCCCCTGGTGGAGCGCGTGTACCGGTCCATCATCGGCGAGTACGAGGGCTTCCCGCTGTCGGTGAGCATCGGCGTGGCCTGCACCCAGGGCGACGAGCACAGCTACGACGAGATGTTCCGCAAGGCCGACGCGGCGCTCTACGACATGAAGCGCGGCGGACGCGGCGGCTACCTGCTCAGCGACCTGTCGGCGCAAGACGAGGGAAAGACGGCGCTGTCGGCCATCGACGGCGGACAGTCCGAGGAGAAGGAGTAACACCATGACGCTTGAGGAATGCTATGCCGCCATGGACGGCGACCTGGAGGGCGTGCGCGGCCGACTGCTCACGGATGACCGCATCCGCAAATTCACGGGCATCTTCCTGCAGGACAAGAGCTTCGAGAACCTGGGCGCCTCCCTGGACGAGGGGAACCTCGCCGAGGCGTTCCGCGCGGCCCACACCATGAAGGGCATCAGCCGCGACCTGGGATTCATCCCCCTCTACGAGGTGAGCAGCGCCCTGGCGGACGCCCTGCGCCCCGATGACGCGGGCGTCCCGGCCGCCATGGACCAGGTGCCCGACCTGTACCGCGCCACCCAGGAGGCCTACCAGCGCGTCGTGGACGCGTTGGCCCTGCTGTAGGAAGCCGCCCCGCGCCGCCAGCCGGCGGCGCACGCACCAACCGCACTCGCAAGAAAGGCGCCGCATGTCGACCGCCATCAAGAGCGTCACCCGCAACCGCATCATCGCCGCGTTGGTGGTGCTGGCGCTGATCATCGCCGCGTTCGTCGGGTTCATGAACGCCAACCAGGACCGCATCGTCGAGCAGAACACCCGCTACGTGGAGGGCTCGACGCAGCAGACGGCGCGCCGGCTCAACGAGCTGTTCGGCAACTCCCAGAGCAACATCGGGACGATCGCCCGCATCTTCGAGATGACGCTCTCCGAGCCGGTGGTGGACGCGGACGAGCTGGGGGACCTGGCGGAGGACACGACGTTCGACTACGTCCTGTACATCGACGCGTCGGGCACCGTCACGAGCGACGTGGCCGACGACGGCGACGCCACCAGCCGCGAGTACTACCTCAACGGCATGCGGGGCGAGGCGGGCTGCTGCTCGGTGTACGACTCCCTCATCGAGGAGGACAACCTGCTCGTGTTCTACGCGCCCCTGCGCTTCGAGGGGGACGTCATCGGCGTCATCGCCGGCGTCTACACCGAGGGGAGCCTGGCCGACCTGCTGACCACGTACTTCTTCGGCGAGCAGACGTCGACCTACCTGTGCGACAGCGACGGCAACATCCTGGCGCGCTCGAGCACGTTCGCCGTCAAGGTGCGCAACGCCTTCGACCTGTACAACGGCGAGTACAACGACATCACCTACGACGAGATGCGCCAGGCCTTCGCCGAGGGCGACCCCATCAGCTTCACCTACGAGTCGTCGTCGGGCCTGGGCGCCGCCTACGCCATGGAGCTGGACTTCTCCAACCTCATGCTCATGCGCACCTTCCCCGAGGCCATCACCAGCGCCATGGTGGGGCGCGCCAACACCGCCGGCGCCAACCTCATCGCGGCCATCGCGGCGGGATTCGTGCTGTTCATCATCATCCTGCTCGTGCAGGCGCGCCAGCAGAAGCGCCAGCTGCTGCTGGAGAACAAGGAGGCCACGCGCATCATCGACGCGTCCGCCACCCTGTTCAAGCGGTTCGTCGTCGTCGACCTGGACGAGGGCACCTACGAGTACCTGAAGGCCGACGGCCTGAGGGACGAGCTGCCCGCCGCGGGCCGGCTGAACGCGTTCCAGGACTACTGGCGCGGCCGCACGCTGGGCGACGAGGACGCCGACATCATGGAGCAGGCCGTGAACCGCGACGTCGTGCAGGCCATGCTCACGCCCGACGTGCCGTTCTTGCAGCACGAGTACCGCATCGAGCGCGACGGGGACGTCCGCTGGATGCAGGCCTCCATCCTGTGCCTGCGCCGCGACGCCGCCGGCCGCGCCCAGGGCGTGCTGTACGCCGTGCAGGACATCACCGAGGTCAAGCACCGCGAGCAGGAGAGCCGCGAGGCGCTCGAGGAAGCCTACCGCGCCGCGGACCAGGCGTCCAAGGCCAAGAGCGACTTCCTCAACAGCATGTCGCACGACATCCGCACGCCCATGAACTCCATCATGGGGCTGACGGCCATCGCCACCATGCACATCGACGACCGCGACCGCGTGAAGGACTGCCTGGGCAAGATCACCGTGGCCAGCCGCCACCTGCTGGGCCTCATCAACGAGGTGCTGGACATGGCCAAGATCGAGAGCGGAAAGATCGCCCTCAACGAGGAGGACTTCGACCTGCCCGAGGCGGTGGAGAACCTGCTCACCATCGTCACGCCCCAGGTGGAGGCCAAGCGCCAGCGCCTGAAGGTGGACATCGCCGACATCACCCACGAGCACGTGGTGGGCGATTCGATGCGCCTGCAGCAGGTGTTCGTCAACATCATGGGCAACTCCATCAAGTTCACGCCGGAGGGCGGCACCATCAGCCTGCACATCGCCGAGAAGCCCTCGCGCATCGCGGGCAGCGGCTGCTACGAGTTCACGTTCACCGACACCGGCTGCGGCATGGACGAGGAGTTCGTCAAGCGCATCTTCGAGCCCTTCAGCCGCGCGCGCGACAACCGCGTGACCAACACCGAGGGCACCGGTCTGGGCATGTCCATCGTCAAGAGCATCGTCAGCCTGATGAACGGCACCATCGAGGTGGACAGCGTGCTGGGCGAGGGTACGACGTTCACCGTGACCGTGTATCTGAAGCTGCGCACGGCCGAGAGCCAGGACATCTCGCATCTGGCCGGCCTGAGCGTGCTGGTGGTGGACAACGACCCCGACGCCTGCGAGAACGCCTGCGCCGTGCTGCGTGACATCGGCATGGTGCCCGAGTTCGTCACGAGCGGCCAGGAGGCCGTCGAGCGCGTGCACGCGGCGCGCGACGCCGGCACCCGTTACGCCGCCGTCATCCTGGACTGGAAGATGCCCGAGAAGAGCGGCGTGGAGACGGCGCGCGAGATTCGCTCGGTGGACCACGACGAGCTGCCCATCATCATCCTGTCGGCCTACGACTGGTCGGCCATCGAGCAGGAGGCGCGCCGCACCGGCGTGGACGCCTTCATATCCAAGCCGCTGTTCCGCTCGCGCCTGGTGCACGTCATGCAGGATCTGCTGGCCGAGGACGCGGACGAGGCCGTGGACGAGATGGCGGTGCTGAAGGGCTGCCACTGCGAGGGTCGTCGCATCCTCCTGACCGAGGACAACGCCCTGGCCGCGGCCATCGCCCTGGACATCCTGGGCCTGACCGGCGCCGACGTGGAGCACGCCGAGAACGGCCGCCAGGCCTTCGAGATGGTGACGGGCAACCCCGCGGGCTACTACGACCTGGTGTTCATGGACATCCAGATGCCCATCATGAACGGCTATCAGGCCACCGAGGCCATCCGCGCCGCCGCGGGCGACGGGCGCCCCGATTTGGCCGACATCCCCATCATCGCGCTGACGGCCGACGCCTTCGCCGAGGACATCCGCCGCGCCAAGGACGCCGGCATGAACGCGCACATGTCCAAGCCCATGGAGATAGAGGCCCTGGCCCGCACCCTGGGGGAGTGGCTGCGGTAAAAGACCGCGCACCTTCTTCCGACCGGGGTTTTTCCGCACGGGGAATAATGACTTGCACACGTGCTTTATTGTGCTAAAGTAGCGGCCATGGACAACGCAAGGGGACAGAGGGCTTTTCTGGGGACGGAGGAGTGCGCCGTGATGAGCGAGCACTTCGCCCAGAAGTGTTGTGGCGAGACGGCGTGCGCCGTCATGAGCGAGCACCTGGCCCAACAGTCTTCGTGCGTCGCCCTCCCGCAATTTACCTATCGATACCAATAGCACACGGGTTTTCGCCCGTGGCTATTTTTTTGTAGCCCCGGGCGAAAAGTCGTGTGCGCCTTCGGTTGGGCCCTGCGGGGCAGTGCACGCTCGTTCGATAAGGAAAGACCATGATTGCAAAGATACTTCTCGTCCTGCTGTTCATCGCGGTGGCGGTGGGTGTGGGCATCTACTGCCGCAAGTCCACCACCACCGTGGACGGCTTCATCTTGGGCGGCCGCAAGGTGGGCCCGTGGATGAGCGCCTTCGCCTACGGCACCAGCTACTTCTCGGCAGTGGTGTTCGTGGGCTACGCCGGCCAGTTCGGCTTCAAGTACGGCCTGGCCGCCACGTGGGCCGGCATCGGCAACGCCATCCTCGGCAGCCTGCTGGCCTGGTGGGTGCTCGGCCCGCGCACGCGTGAGATCACCCATCGCCTGGGGGCCTCCACCATGCCGGAGTTCTTCGGCAAGCGCTACGACTCCAAGGCGCTGCGCATCGCCGCCGCGGCCATCATCTTCGTGTTCCTCATCCCCTACACCGCCAGCGTCTACAACGGCCTGTCGCGCCTGTTCGGCATGGCGTTCGCGCTGCCCTACGACGTGTGCGTCATCGGCATGGCCGTCGTCACGTGCATCGACGTGGTGCTGGGCGGTTACAGGGCCACGGTGATGAACGACTTCATCCAGGGCATCGTCATGCTGCTGGGCATCA
>JAAWAY010000081.1 GCA_022792415.1 Eggerthellaceae bacterium
ACGCGTAGGACACGTCCACGATGCCGGTGTTGTAGTAGTCGCTGTCGCGCTCGAGCAGCGACACGAGCACGGCGTACTCGCAGCCCTTGGCGCGCCTATCGTGGTCGAGCTTCTTAAAGTGGTCCTCGTTGCGCCTGCGGTGCGTGGAGTCCTCGGCCTCGTTCTTCATCTCGAACATGATGGAGACGACCTCGTTGCCGTCCTCGTCCAGCTCGCGGTAGATGTAGTCGCCCTTCGAGCCGTCGGCGGCGTCGTTGTCCTTGCCGAACGCCGCCGACTGGAAGCCCGTGGCGCGCAGCTTGTTGAACTCGTTCTCGCAGTACTGCTCCAGGCTCTCGCCCAGCATCTTGACGGACAGCTCGGCGCGCATGTGGCGGATGTCGTCGATCTCGCGCTCGCGCGTGGCGATGATGTCGTCCTTGGCCCGCAGTTGGATGGCCAGCTCGCTCTCATGGGCGGCCTTGAGGCGCTCGGACTCGAGGCGCTCGCGCTCGAGTCTGGCCTCCAGGTCGTCGCGCTCGCGCTCCACGGCGCGGCGCGCCTCGGCGGCCTGGGCCTCGGCGCGCTGGAGCGCCAGGTCGCGCTCGAGGGCGGCCTGCTGCTCCTGGGCCTGCAGCCGACGAGCCAGGTCGTCGCGCTCGCGCTCCACGGCGGCCACGCGCTCGGCCTCGGCCTGGCGGGCCTGCTGGACGGCCAGCTCACGCTCGGCGGCGGCCTGCTGGTCGCGGCCCTCCAGGGCGACGCTGAGCTCGGCGATGCGCTGGTCGCGCTCGGCGGCCTGGCGCTGGGCCTCGGCCCGCAGTTGCTCGGCCTCCTCGCGGGCGCGGGCCTGCTGGTCGGCGGCGGCCAGGGCCGCGGCGGACTGGGCCGCCTCCAGCTGCCCCTTGAGGTCGGCCAGCTGGCGGTCCTTCTCGGCGGCGGTCGCGGCCGCCTGGGCCGCGGCCTGGGCGAGCGCCGCCTCCTGCCGGGCGTCGGCCGCCTCCTGCGCGCGTTGCGCCTGCTCATCCAGCTCGCGGCGGAACTCGTCGTCGCGCACCTGGCGCACGAGCGCCGCGTAGTCGCTCTCGTCGACGGTGAACACCTCGCCGCAGTTCGGGCACTTGATCTCGCTCATGGGGCTCCTCTCGTATGCTGCGGCCCATTATAGGACGAGAAAACGCCCTCGATGGCCCCCGCATGGGACACCGAGGGCGTTTTCCCGCATGGTGCGAGCGCGGGTACGCCGCCGCGCGGGCCCGGCGACCCCCGGCGGCGCGGCGGGCCCGCCCCCGCGCGCCCCGGCATCACGCCGCCCGGGCGGGCTTTCCTACTCCCCCGCCAGCTCGCGCAGGCGCTCCCAGATGCGCACCATGGCCAGCGTGTCCAGCCGGCAGTAGGCCAGCAGCGCCGCGCGGGCGGCGGGCACCTCCTCGGGTGGCAGCGACGCCAGGGCCCCGAAGGCGGCGACGGCCTCGCCGCCGTTGGCGGGGCCGGGCAGCGCGTGGTAGTCCAGCTCGGGGTCATCCGGGAACAGCGCGGGCAGCACGGCCTTGATGGACAGCGACCCGCCCTGGGCCGCCGCGTAGCAGGCGCCCGACTGGAACGGCGTCATGAGGTCGCGCGCCGCGTCGTGGATGGCCATGAGCGCCCCCGCCAGGTCGGGGAAGGACTCCGCCAGCCCGCGGATGACCGCCTTCTCGAAGCTCATGTTGTAGGCCAGCACGCACGCGCCCTCCGGCACGGCCGCCACCAGGGCCTCCGCCAGCGCGCGGCGCGGGTCGCCGCCCGGCTCGGCCAGAAACTCGCGGTGCTCGAGCGGAGCGTCCGGCCCCGCCAGCACGTGCAACGAGAACTGCGTGGGGATCTGCTCGTAGGGCCGCGTGCCCGCAAGGGGCGGCACGGCCTGCTGGAACGTCTCGAAGTCGAGGAACGCGAGCGGCCAGCCCAGCCCGTCCAGGAAGCGGCGCAGCGCGACGGGGTCGGCCAGCACGTCGGCGCCCCCCTCCCAGGCGCGCACCTGGCGGACGGCGACCGCCGACAGGCGCAGGACCCCCGATTCCACGGCGCGCGCCACGTCCTCGAAGGTCGCGACGCCGCCGTCGTAGGATCCGAACGCCCTGCGGGCAGACCAGCGGTAGAGGTCGAACACGCCCGGGCTCGGCACGTCGCGCCAGCACCACGCGCGGTACCCGCACGGGTAGGGGCGCGTGCAGTGGGGGCCGATGTCGAGGGGCGGGCGCAGGCCGGCGGCGTCATCCGTGAGCGCCCAGGGGCCCTCCGCCGGGTCTGCCCCGCGGTCGGGGGCGACGAGCGCCGGCTCGTCATCGGCGTCGGCGACGGCTTTCAGGAAGGCCGCGCGCTTCCCCACCCCTGTGACGAGGGTGCGCACCTCGGCGGTGCGGTCCTCCACGGCGAACAGCCCGTGCAGGTCCACGTCCCCCTCGCGCACGTAGGAGCCGTCCACGTGCATGAGCGATGCCGACTCCACGCGGTAGCCGCACGCGCCCAGCACCCAGCACTGGAACGCCATGTCATGTAGGTAGACGTCGCGCACGTGGGTGGACGACTTCACCTCCACCAGGCGCACGCCGGCCGGCCCCACCAGCAGCAGGTCGGCCATGCACAGGTCGCCGTCGTGGGCGAACGTGGCCTCGCAGATGACGCGCCGCCCCGCCAGCGCGGCTGCGCGCGCCATAAGGTCGTTCCCCGCCGGGCCGTCGCCCGCATCCCGCGCGCGGCGCGCCAGCGCAGCCGCCCCGGCGCGGGCCTCGTCCTCGGTGAACGGCCACGCGTCCCAGTCGACCTCGTCACCCCATGACAGCACCGCGGCCATCACCAGGCGCTCCGTCAGCTCGACCAGGGGCGCGAACCCCCCGTCGCAGAACGGCACCTCCACGTAGTCGCCGTAGTAGCCCATGGCCAGGTCGCCCACCTCGTTGCCCGCGGTGAGCACCGCCTCGTTCATGACGGACGCATCGAACAGCTCGGGGCGGTGGGCCTCGAGCCACAACATCTTGGGGCACTGCACGCCGCGCGTATAGCGGGACTTCGACAGGTTCATGGGCGCCTCTCGGGAAGATCACGGACAGCAGTCGGATAGGGCGTGACGGCCGCGCAGGAGCCGCGCCCTGCGCGATGGGGCGGCTGGTCGCTCCCGGCAACCGGCTTCGGCGATCAGGTCGTCCCCCGGCATCATGGCGCGACCGCCGGCTTTCCGGGCTCATTCTAGTCAATTTCGCCGCGCTGACGACAACACGCGCGCCCGGCCGCGCGATTTGGTCGGGCGCGGAGCAGATATTGTTTTCCTTCGCTAACTGCGATCAGGGGAAACAGACCAGCGATCGCAGGCGATGCGAATCCTCAGCCGTCCCCCACCCCGCCCACGCGTCGTCAGCGCGGCGAAATTGGCTGAAACGCCGCCCTTGAGGCGGCCGGCTGCACGCGGGACGCCGGGCCGCGGGCGCCCCCGGGCGCCACCCGATCCGCAACGCGCCCTACGCGTCCATCCAGTGCACGCGCGCGGCGTCGTAGCGCGAGCCGCCGCGGGGCACGGGCGCCTCGGCGGGGTGCCCCACCGCGATGAGGGCGAAGGGCGACACGCCGTCGCACTTGAGCACCTCGGCGCAGCGGCTGACGCGCTCGTCATCGGGGTACAGGGCCATCCACACGGCGCCGAGCCCCGCGTCCACGGCCTCGAGCAGCAGGTTCTCGATGCAGGCGCCCATGTCGAGCGGTGCGCACGAGGCGAAACGCAGCCCCTCCTCGCGCACGCAGGCGACGATGACGCACGGCGCGTGCTTGGCCGCCACCGCGTAGGGGCTGCACGCGGCCAGGCGCTCGGCCAGGGCGGGGTTGCGCGTGACGTAGAACTCCCACGGCTGCTGGTTGCCGGCCGACGGCGCGGCCATGGCCGCCCTCAGCAGGCGGTCGACCTCGTGGTCGGTGACGGGTTGGTCGCTGTACTGGCGCACGCTCGCGCGCTCGAAGATGGCATCCATGGGTGCTTCCTTTCCGGGGCCTGTGCCCCCGACGGGCCTACGGCCCCACGCTAGCACTCGCGCGCTTCCTCGGAAGACGGCGGGGCGGCCGCGCAACCGGGGCGCCACGAGATCGTTACCGGCCCTCGGCGCCCGGCGCCCGCGTGACGATGAGCCCCACGTCGGCCGCCTGGGCGCCGGCGGCGAGGGACCCGTTGTAGGGCGCGTTGCCCACGCGCAGCGCGTCGGGCCCCGCGTCGAACGTGCCGTTCCAGCTGTCCTGGATGGCGACGGGGCCGTCCAGCGGCACCGCGATCGACCACCCGTCCACCGCCACGGCGCCGTCGTTGCACACGGCCAGGTCGTAGAGGTAGACCGTCGCGCCGTCCGCCTCCCAGGTCTGGCGCACCCGGGCCGTCCAGGACACGTCGCCGTCGGATCCCGCCTCGGCCAGGGGGCCGGCGCCCTGCGACCCGGCCCCGCCGTCCGCGCCAGCGCCCTGCGACTCGCCCTCGGGGGCGGCCCGGCCCGCCTGCGCGCCCGGCGTCCCGGCGCCCTCGGCGGGGCGCTCGCCGTGGAGCACCTCCCACAGCCACGCGCCCTCCTCGCTCAGGTCGTCCGCCGTGAGGCCGGACACCTTGTCGCAGCCCGCCTTGATGAGCGACGACGCCTCGTCCTTGTTGGCGAGGTTCCAGCACACGTAGCTCACGTCCAGCTCGTCCATGAGCGCCACCCACGCGTCGGCGGACGCGTAGTCGATGGCGCCGTTGCCGCTGGCGTCGCAGATGCCGAACTCGCTCACGAACACCGGCAGCCCCTCTCCCACGGCCGCGGCCAGGCGATCGCGCAGGTCCTGGCCGTGGGTGGCCGCGTAGAAGTGCAGCGAGTACATGACGTTGGGCTCGTCCAAGGGCGCGGCGGCGGCCTGGTCCACGCGCTGGGACCACTCGGGCGTGCCCACCAAGATGACGGCATCGGGATCGTTGGCGCGGATGGCGGGGATGACGCGGGCCGCATAGGCACGCACGTCGTCCCAGGTGGCCGAGCCGTTGGGCTCGTTGCAGATCTCGTAGAGCACGTTGTCGCGCCCCGCCAGGTCGGCCGAGAGCGCCGAGAAGAACGCCACCGCCTCGTCGGCGTGCGCGAGCGGATCCTGGTCGGAGAGCACGTGCCAGTCGACGATGCAGTACAGGTCGGCGTCGGCCGCCCACGCCACGCCGTCGCGCACGAGCGCGTCGAGGGACGAGCGGTCGCCGCCGGCGCAGTAGCCACCCGACTCGGCCGTGTACAGCGCCAGGCGCACCACGTTGGCGCCCCAGTCCTCGCGCAGCTCGCGGAACAGGTCGGCGTTGACGTACTGGGGGAACCACGCCAGGCCGTGGGTGGACACGCCGCGCAGCTGCACGGGCGCGCCGTCGGACGCGCACAGCTGGGTGCCCACCACCTTGAGCGCACCGGCCGTCGAGGGCGTGGCCGGGGCGTCGCCTGCCGCGGCGTCATCCCCTGCCGCGGAGGCGGCGGCGTCCACGGGCGCCTCGGCGGCCGGCGGGTCGGCCGGGGCCTCGGGCGCGCGATCCGGCCCCGCGGCGCAGCCCGCCAGCAGCAGCGCCGCCGCCAGGGCCACGGCGCCGACCGCGGCGCGCGCCGCCCTCATCCAACCTGACCTGTCGCGTCGCGCCTCGACCATGCGCCCTCCCGTCGTCCATCTGCCGCCACCGCCCTTGCCCCCATTGTAGACGAGGCGCCCGCCCCGGCCCCGCGTCGGAAAACCAGCCGTTTTCTGGCGAGAAAAGCGACTTCTGCGCACTGCCGGCATGCGACGAGCCCCGAGCCGATGCGACGGAGTCTCCCCCACCAGGGGAAACGGCTCCTCATGCCGAGGCAGGGCGCGCTGCGACGCAGGTGACCCGCCCTGCGAGCGCGCAGAAGTCGCTTTTCTCGCCAAAACGAGCGCCTCTCGCGGACGGGCGACTGAAAGGCGCGGACGCGGGAGGCGGGGCGCACGGTGAGGGGCGTCCGAGGAAACGCGGCGCCCGCCCCCGGCCCCGCGCGGGTAAGCAATCGGGAACGCCTGGGAGACGCGGGCGCGGGCGCGCGGGGCGAAGCACTATACTTCCCCGAAGACGACGGCACCCAGTGCGGGTGCGGGCCGGGCACCAACCAGGGAAGGACGGGCATGCAGTACCTCATATCGTTTCTCGAGGGCATCATCACGTTCGTGTCGCCGTGCCTGCTGCCCATGATCCCGCTCTACGTCACCTACTTCGCCGCGGGCGAGGAGGCCTCCACGCGCACCGTCCTCAAGAACGCCCTCGGGTTCGTGCTGGGATTCACCCTGGTCTTCGTGGCCATGGGCGCGCTCGCCTCCACCGTCGGCTCGTTCCTCGTGCAGTACCAGACGGCCGTCAACGTGGTATGCGGCGCGGTGGTGGTGCTGTTCGGGCTGTACTTTTTGGGCGTCATCAAGCTGGGCTTCATGCGCGGGGCGCAGACGTCGCTGACCGAGCGGCGGCTGGGATTCCCCTCGTCGGTGGCGTTCGGCGTCGTGTTCTCCATCGGCTGGACGCCCTGCGTGGGGGCGTTCCTCGGCTCGGCGCTGATGCTGGCGTCGCAGCAGGGCTCGGTGGGCGTGGGCGTCGCCATGCTGCTGTGCTACTCCGTGGGCCTGGGCCTGCCCTTCATCCTGGCCGCGGTGCTCATCGACAAGCTGAAGGGCGCCTTCGACGCCGTCAAGCGCCACTACGACGTCATCACCAAGGCATGCGGCTGGTTCCTGGTGGCCATGGGCATCCTCATGGCGACGGGGCTGATGGGCCGCCTGCTCAACCTCCTGGGATAGAGAAAGGGACCGACATGGAAGACAACGAGCGCACCCGCGAGGGCGAGATGCAGACCGAGAAGGCCCCCAACGCCGCCCACGAGGACGAGGAGCGCGCCGCCGCTGCGGCCGAGGAGGCGCGCGAGGAGCGCGCCGACCGCAAGAGCCACCGCACGCTGTGGATCGCCGTCGTGGCCTTCGCGGTGCTGCTGGTGGGCGCCGGCGTGGCCTACAGCGCCCTGGCCCCGGCGGCCGAGAAGACCGACCTGGTGGCCTCGCCCGACTACCGCGGCGAGTCAGCCGGGTCATCGCAGGGCGACGCGGCGAAGGGCGGCCAGGGATCGGATGCCCAGGGCGGGTCCGCCGGCTCATCGCAGGGCGGCGGGAAAGCCTCGTCGTCGACCACCCAGGCGCCTGACTTCACGGCCGTCGACGCGGAGGGCCGCGAGGTGACGCTGGCCGACTTCCGCGGCAAGCCGGTCGTGCTCAACTTCTGGGCCAGCTGGTGCGGCCCGTGCCAGAGCGAGATGCCCGAGTTCCAGTCGGCCTACCAGGAGTACGGCGACGAGGTGACGTTCCTCATGGTCAACATGACCGGGATGGGCGGCGAGACCCAGCAGTCGGCCGCCAGCTTCATCGAGTCGATGCACTACTCGTTCCCCGTGTACTACGACAAGAACAGCTCGGCGGCGCGCGCCTACGGCGTGAGCTCCATCCCGCAGACGTACTTCATCGACGCCGACGGCGCCGTCGTGGCGCGTGCGGCGGGCGCCATCGGCGCGAGCAGCCTGGTGGAGGGCATCGGCCTCATCACCGGCGCGTAGCGCGCCCTGCCCGGGGCGGGGCGGCACGCGCGAAGCGGGTGCGACGCGTCAGCGCGCCAAACCGGGGCGGGGCGGGCGAATCGGGCCAGCGTGAGGCGGGTCCGCCGCCCATCCGCGCGTCCGCTCGCAACCGGCTCCTAGTACCCGCCGTGGATCTCCTGGCGCATGCGGGCCGCGCCCCGGCGCGCCTCGCCCAGCGGCCGCTTGAAGTACCACGCGCCCGCCCCCACGACCGCGCCGAGCGCCTCCTCGGCCGCCTCGTACCACGCCAGCGCCTCCTCGAACGACCACGCGGTGCCGCGCCCCCGGGCGCAGGCGCGGGCCAGGCGCAGCGCCGCGTTCCCGCGCGCCGCCTCGTCGCCGGCCGCATCGGCCAGCTCCACGGCCCGCCTCAGCAGCGCCACGGCGCGCTCCGGGTCGGCCGGGCGCCCCTCCCCGGCCATCACCAGGTCGGCCAGCGCCCAGCAGGCCTCGGCATCGCCGGCCTCCGACCCGCGTCGGAAGCACTCAGCCGCCCGCGCCGCGAGCGGCCGGGGCGCCGTGTGCAGGGCCCGCTCCTCCAGCCGCGTCTGCCAGTAACGCCCGCGGCCCAGGTCGTCGCGGTAGATGGTGCCCAGCTTCGCCCACGACCCCGCGTCGCCCCGCTCGGCGGCGTGCAGGTAGAGCACCTCCGCGGCCCGGAAGCACTCCGCGCGCAGGCCCGCGTCCTCGGGGGCGCGCAGGGTCAGCGCCTCGCCGAAGTACGCGTCCGCCAGGGCGCGGGCCCGCGCGCCGCCCAGATCGCGGTCGTTGGGGTAGGACCCCGTGAGCTCGCGCCCCACGCGGCTGCCGGTGGCGGGGTCGAAGGCCGGCTCGGTCACCCACACCCGCGGCAGGCGCTCGGCGGCGCCCCGGCCGCGCCGGTCCAGCGCGAAGACGGGCATCGCGGCCCGGCGCGCCCGCCAGCGCTCCCCGCGCAGCGCCCCGGGCACGAGGCTGGCGTCGGCGCCCCCGTTGGCGCGCCGCGCGCTCGGCGACCCGAACAGCAGCCACGACGCGCGGGCGCCCAGCGGCACGCCGGACGATTGGCGGGCGACCGCGCGGGCCGCGGCCCCGCCGGCCGTGATCCCGGCCCGCCTGACAGGACGCGCCCCGCCCGAGGCCGCCGCCAGCGCGGCGCGCAGGGCGCCTCCTCCTCGCGGCCGCGCGCCGTCCCCCAGCGGGGCGGCGGAACCGGCCGGGGCGGGGGCCCACGACGCCATCGGGCCGGCCGCGGCGGCGGCCAGGCGCGCCGCGCCGGGCGCCATCACCGTGCTAGGCATACAGCCTCACCTCCATCCCGATGCGCGTCCAGCCGCCCACCTGCTCGACCGACGACACGACGCCGCCCACGTCCAGGCCGCCGTCCATGAGCCGGCCCACCACCTCGTTGTGCTCGCAGGACACGTAGCCCAGCCGGTTGCCGTAGGCGTCGCGCACCTCGGTCGCCCACGGGTCGTAGGGGTTGCGCCCGTCGCGGCGGAACGCCAGCGCGTCGCCCGCGCGCAGCCCGTCGGCCAGGTCGCGCACGCCGGGCACGTGGCGCGTGCCGGCCACGGCGCTGTCCTCCACCAGGCACACGGCCCGGGGCGCCGGCGCGGCCCCGACGGCCGCCCCCCGGCTGGGCGCGGGCTCCCCCGCCGGGCGCGCGGCGGCGCGCGCGGCCGGGCCCAGCGGCCCCCGATGCGCGGCGGCCCCCTTCCCCATCTCCTCAAACGCTATGATCCTCGACTCCATGGCAACCTCCTGGCCCATCGCCGACCCAACTTGAACGATGTCGCCATCATAGTGGCGCGAAAGAGTCGCGGTGTACTATAATCGGGACTCAACAGACGCTTTCGCGCACGTTCGGGGAGACCGGCGCCCAAGCCAGGCCCCCCTGCGCCCATCCGGGAAGGAGCAGCCATGGCCCAGGAGAACCAGAAGCTCAAGCTTCTCCACCTCGTCCGGCTGTTCCGCGAGGAGACCGACCCCGAGCACGGCCTCACCATGCCCCAGATCCTGTCCCACCTGGCCGAGCTGGGCATCAACGCCGAGCGCAAGGCCATCTACCGCGACATCGAGGCGCTGCGGGCCTTCGGCATGGACATCGGCACGCTGCCGCGCCGGCCCGTCGAGTACACGCTGGCCTCGCGCGAGTTCTCGCTGCCCGAGCTGCTGCTGCTGGCCGACGCCGTGCAGGGCTCACGCTTCCTCACGCAGTCCAAGCCCGACGCGCTCATGCGCTCGCTCAAGGGGCTCGCGTCCAAGCGCGAGGGCAAGAGCCTGTCCAAGCGCGTCCACGTGGAGGGCCGCGTGCGCAGCCAGAACGAGAGCGTGTTCTCCAACGTCGACTGCATCCACGAGGCCCTGCGCGAGCGGCGCAAGGTGTCGTTCAAGTACTTCAAGTACGGCCCTGACAAGAAGCGCGTGCTGCAGCACGACGGCAAGCCCTACGTGGAGACGCCCGTCCAACTGGTGTACAGCGACGGGCTGTACTACCTCATCGCGTACAACGACCGCCACGAGGACTTCGTCACCTACCGCGTCGACCGCATGACCTCGCTCATGATCACCGACGAGCCGGCCGTCCGCAACGCCGCCATCGCCGCCTTCGACGTGGCCGAGCACGAGCGGCGCGCCTTCGGCATGTACCAGGGCGACCCCGTGGCCATGACGCTGCTCGTCAGCCACGACGCCATGAGCGGCGTCATCGACCGGTTCGGCCGCGACGTGACCACCACCCCGGCCGGGGACGGCTGGACGCGCGTGGCGGCCACGGCCATGGAGAGCCCGTCGCTGTTCGGATGGCTGGCGCAGTTCGGCGCCGCCGTGGTGGTGGAGAAGCCGCGCTCGCTCGCGGAGTCCTACGCGGCGCACCTGCGCGCCATCCTGGACGCCCACGGCGCTGCAGCCGAGGTCGCCGACGAGGACGCGCCCGCGCCGGGAGGGGGCGACGAGGGCGGGGCCGACCCCATCGAGGCGCCCAGCCGCCCGGCGCCCGCCGAGGCGGACGAGTCGCTGTGCGACGGGGGCCGCCCGTGATGCGCCGCGCCCTCACCTACACCCGCACCGACGTCGAGTCCATCCTCGACGGCCTGCAGGCCGAGGACCCCGCCGCCCAGGACGCGGCCGCCGCGCTGTTCGACCGCGGCCTCGTGCGCGTGGTGGAAGACCCCGACCTGCCCGCCCGCGCCATCGGCTTCGAGCTGGCCGACCCGGCGGCGGCCGCGGCGGCCGCGCCGTGCGTGGACCCGGCCGCCTGCGCGCTGCTGGACGGGACGCTTCCCCGCCACCGCGGGGCCATCCTGCGCGAGGGCCACGTCGACCTCAAGTGCTCCCGCGGCGACGCCTGCCCGCGCACGCTGTGCCCGTTCGCCCTGGCCGGCTGCTTCCAGGCCCTCGACGACCTGGGCGCCACGGTCATCCCGCGCTACTCCGAGGACCTGGACGTGTCCCAGGCCATCGCGCGGTTCCGCCGCACGTGGGCGCCGCGCCTCATCCGCTCGGAGACGGCCCTCAACCTGCTGCTCGCCCGCTCGGAGGACGACTTCTCGGGCGTGCTGGTGGTCGACGACGACACGTACCTGGACGACTTCACGGCCGATTTGGCCCACATCCTGGCCAAGATGGGCAAGATCGACGAGGACGGCCTGGAGCGGCGCCACATCGGCAGCCTGCTGCGCGGCGTCAACCCCGTCGAGGCCACGTTCCACGCCACCCGCGACGAGAACCTGCCCGCCCGGCGCCTCTACGTGCTCGACCGCCTGGACGACTTCTTCGACCGCGACCCCGAGCGCGACTTCTCGGCACGCTACCTGGTGGAGCGCTTCGGCCACGTCGTCGACGAGCGCTACCTCGTCCTCACCGGCACCAAGGGCGAGATCGCCCGGTTCCTGGGGCTGTCGCCCACCCTCGAGCTGCTGCTGGGCGAGCACCGCCTGGAGCTGGCGGGGCTCTCCGCCGACGACGTGTGGGACCTCTACCTCGACGAGCTGGACGAGGCCCTGCGCGCCGAGGCCGACGACGCCTTCCGCGAGGAGTTCGTCGCGTTCGTGGAGTTCAACCTGGACATCCTGCCCTTCCGCGGCAAGGAGCTGGCCGACTACCTGGCCAAGACGTCCAACGCGCGCGGCACGCTCACGCTGCCCGCCAGCCGCTACCGCTCGTCCTCGCTGCAGGAGATGCTCGACGAGATCGTGGGGCTGCGCTCCGTGAAGGAGACCATCCGCCAGCTGGAGGCCTACGCGCTGTTCGCCAAGCAGGCCGAGGGCCGCGGGCTCACCATGCCCAAGACCAACCTGCACATGGCGTTCATGGGCAACCCCGGCACCGGCAAGACCACCGTGGCGCGCATCATCGCCACCATGCTGTACAAGATAGGCATCATCAGCCAGAACAAGTGCGTCGAGGTGACGTCGAAGGACCTCATCGCGCGCTACGTCGGCCACACCGACAAGCAGGTGTTCGACGTGGTGCAGCGGGCGCGCGGCGGCGTGCTGTTCATCGACGAGGCCTACGCGCTGGCCCCCGACCCGCACCACACCGCCTCGTTCGGCTACGAGGCGCTGGCCGAGCTGGCCAAGCTGATGGAGGACTACCGCGACGATCTGGTGGTCATCGTGGCGGGCTACGAGCACGAGATGGCCGACTTCATCGACGCCAACCCCGGGCTGGCCTCGCGCATCGGCTACACGTTCCACTTCGCCGACCTCACGCGCGACGAGCTGGCCGAGGTGTTCTCCAAGGAGCTCGCCCGCGGCGGGTTCGAGGCGGCGCCGGGCGTGGACGCGCGCCTCGACGAGCTGTTCGGCTACTTCGCCGGCTTCAAGAGCTTCGGCAACGGGCGGTTCGCCTGCGAGGTGCTGCAGCGCGCGCTCATCAAGCACGCCGTGGCCGCGCGCGACGCCGGCGTGG
>JAAWAY010000082.1 GCA_022792415.1 Eggerthellaceae bacterium
ATCTGGTTCTGGAACACGTCGATGACCTGCTCGGACTCGCCCTTGCGCATGAGGCCGTGGTTGACGTGCACGCACACGAGGTTCTTGCCGATGGCCTTGATGAGCAGCGCGGCTACCACCGAGCTGTCGACGCCGCCGGACAGCGCCAGCAGCACCTTCTTGTCGCCCACCTGGTCGCGCAGGGCGGCCACCTGCTCGTCGATGAAGGCCTGGGCGAGCTCGGGCGTGGTGATGCGCTCCATGGAATCGGGGCGGACGTTCTGGTCCATCGGTAACCTCCTAGGGGTCGGCGTGGGATTTGCTGGGCTGAATTATACCGAACGCGGCACGTGACGGTAGCCGGTGACGGACATGCGGGCGATGTCGACGCCCTCGTCGTCGACGATGTCCACCTCGTAGAACGCCAGGCGGTGGCCGTCCTTGACGCAGTCGGCGGTGGCGATGAGCTTGGTGCCGCGCGTGGCGGCCAGGTACTGGATGGAGCTGGCCGCGTTGACCGTGGGGTGCTGCCCGACGTTGCTGGCGATGGCCAGCGCGAAGTCGGCCAGGGTGAAGATGGCGCCGCCCATGACGTTGCCCTGGGCGTTCTTGTGCACGTCGGCCAGGTCCATCTCGGCCACGCCGTGTCCGCGGCTGCCCTCGACGATACGGCAGCCGGCGGCCTGGGTGGCGAACCGGTCGGCGTTGAAGAACTCCTCGAGCTCCTCCATGGTGGGGTTGTCAGGAAGCATGGGCAGGTCCTTTCTTGCGGCTAGGCGCTCAGCGTGCCGTGGGGCGACGGAGCCGGGCTGGGGGAGGGCTGAGCCGGGGCGGCGTCGGCGCCCTCCGCGTCCTCGGCCGGCACGGCCTGGGCGGCGAACAGTTCCAGGTACTGGCCGTCGACGACGGTGACGCGCTGTCGTCCGCCGGCGATGACGTAGCGCGTCTCGACGATGGAGTCCTCGTCGAAGGCGAGGTCGCGCATGACGAAGGCGCCCGACTCCACGTCGGTGACAGCGGCGGACTGCGATGCGACGGTCACCTCGTAGGTGCCCGCCGGGATGTCGACGCCCACGCGGTAGCAGCCGTTGACGTAGGGCGGCTCGGCCGCGACGGGCTCGTCAGACGCGGGCTCCATCATCTGCCCCTCGGGCGGGAGGAAGGCGATGAGGTCGCCCTCGTCCAGGTCGGTGAAGTAACCGCCGAAGTAGATGACGGAGTCGTCCAGCTGGTAGAGCGTGCCCTCGGACGCGTCGCCGTCGTAGCGCTCGAACACGTAGTACTCGCCTACGGCGTCGTCGGTCCCGCCCAGGTGGTAGCGCCCGGGCGCCAGCTCGCCGTCGGCGCCCACGCGATACAGCCCGCGGGGAAACGCGCCGTCGGCCGGGTCGCCGGGCATGAGGTTGAGCGCCGTCATGACGTCGCCGTAGGTGTACACCCCGTCGATGCCGTCGTCGACGTCGTCGCCGTGGTAGAGGTCGTAGAGCTCGTCGTAGTCGAGGTCGTCGTCATCGTAGCCGTAGGGGTAGGCGTAGTCGTGCGGGCCCGTGACATCGGAGCGGGTACTGCCGGACGAGGTGATGATGTGGGCCACCGCGCAGCTGGCGCACCCGCCCACCAGCAGGATGAACGCCAGCAGGAAGCCGGCCACCACCCAGGGCCAGCGGCGCGCGGGGCGCGGCGGGGCCGGGGGCTGGGCGGCGTAGCCCGGGTAGGCCGGATAGCCGTAGGGCGGGGGAGGGCTCCCCGCGGCGGGCGCGGTCCCGTAGGGCGGCTGGGGCGGCGCGTAGCCGTAGGACGCGGGTCCCGGGGCGGGCGCGCCCGCAGCGGTCGGCACCGGCACGCCGGGGGCCCAGCCGGGCGCGACCGCGTAGGGCTGGGCGGCGGGCTGCGGCGCAGCGACGGGCTGCGGGGCGACGCCGGGCGTCTCCGCCGTCGCGGGCGGGACGACGGGCGCGGCGCCTGCCGCCGCCTGGCCGGGCTGGGGGGTCTGGTCGGTCATGAGAGGTCATCCCCTTCTTCGCGGGAGGTCGTTGCTTCGTCGGGACGCGCGCCGGCGGTCAGGTCGGCGGCGGTGCCCTCGCGCACGAGCGCGGCGCCGGTGGGGCAGGCCGCGGCGCACAGGCCGCAGCCGACGCAGTAGGCGGCGTCCAGCGTGAGCGAGCCGTCGTCGGGACTGGGCATGCGCGCGCCCGTGGGGCACGCGTCACAACAGGCCAGGCACCCGTCGCAGTGCGCCTCGTCGGTGGCGGACAGCGCCAGCGGCACGCGCGGGGCCATGGAGGGCTCGGCCGCCAGCGCGTCCAGCAGCATCCGGCGCCGCGGCATGAGCACGCGTCGCTCCACGCCGCCGGGCGCGTAGGGGTTGGGTCGCGGCGCCTCGGCGGTGCTCTGGGCGCCGGCGACCGCGCGCAGCCGCTCCCGCCGGGCGTAGAAGTCCTGCAGGGCGCCGGAGGTGCGGCGCCGGTAGTCGCCCGAGGCGATGTCGGCCACGTTTCGGGCCATGCCCTCCAGGTAGCCGCGGCGGTCGGTGACCTCGGGTGCCACCAGGCCCTCCACCAGGCCGCGGGCCACCGGCGCGGTCGACCGCGCGCGCACCTGCCGGCCCGTCCACTCCTCCGCGCACCCGATGGCGTGGGCGGCCAGCGGCTCGCCCAGGTCCCCGGCGCGCGCGCACCCGTCGCACAGCGCGAAGTCGCAGGCAACCACCACGTCCATGCCCTCCGCCAGGCAGCGCGCCCACAGCTGGGGCGGCAACGTCGCCAGGCACGGCACCACGGCTACGTTGGACGCAGGCTCGTCGTCGCCCACCAGCACCTCGCAGGCCACGACGGCCTCCTCGCCGGCGCGCGCGGCACGGGCCAGGCGGTCGTGCAGGTCGTCGGGCGTCACGCGCGTGGACGCGAACCCGTCGCACACGCCCAGGCACAGCCCGCACCCCGTGCAGGCGTCACCGTCCACGCGCGGCGCGCCGTCCTCGCCGAAGCTGATGGCGCCGGCGGGGCACGCGCGGGCGCAGCGGTCGCACGTCGCGCCGCGGGCGCGCAGGCACAGCCCCGGGACGGCTATGACGCGGGCGTCGGGCACCTAGGCCCCCAGCACCTCAGCGGCCACGGCGTCGATGCGCGCCAGCACGTCATCGGGGTCCATGAGCTCGATGGACTCGAACAAGGGCGGCGACACCATGTTGCCGCACACGGCCACGCGCAGGGGCTGCAGCAGGTTCTTCACCTTCATGTCCAGCTCCTCGCCGCGCGCCCGGCAGGCGGCCTCCATGGCCGCGGCCTCCCACGGCACCGACTCGTCGGCCAGCACCGCCCGGCAGGCGGCCAGCGCCTCGTCGGCGCGCGCGCCCTCCTTCAGCAGCACCTTCTTGACCGACTTCTCGTCCAGGCGCACGCCGGCGCCCCAGAACAGGAACTCCAGCTTGGCCGGGATCTCGTCCAGGCGCGCGAGACGCTCGATGACCAGGGGGTACAGGCGCTCGTAGGCGGCGGGGTCGGCGTCGATGTCGGCCAGGGCGGCCGCCAGGGCCTCGTCCCAGCCCTCGTCGCCGGGGCCGAAGTCGCGCGGGGCGGGCTCGGCGCCGGGCTCGGGGGCGGGCACCATCGTCACGCCGTCGTCGACCGACGCGCCCGTCACGACGGCCTCGGCCAGCCAGGGACGCGCGGCCTCCACCCAGGCGGCGGGCGTCATCTCGCGCAGGTAGACGCCGTTCATCCAGTCGAGCTTGGTCTGGTCGAACACGGCGTGCTTCTTGCTGATGCGGTCGAGCGAGAACACGCGGCACAGCTCCTCGGGCGGGATGACGGTGGTCTCGCCGTCGAGCGACCAACCCAGCAGCGCCAGGAAGTTCACGAGCGCCTCGGGGCGGTATCCCTCGTCGCGGAACTGCTCCACCGACGTGGCGCCGTGGCGCTTGGACAGCTTGTGGCCGTCGGGGCCCAGGATCATGGGCAGGTGCGCGAACAGCGGCACCGTCGCGCCCAGGGCCTCGTAGATGAGCACCTGGCGCGGCGTGTTGGACAGGTGGTCGTCGCCGCGGATGACGTGCGTCATGGCCATGTTGATGTCGTCGCACACCACGGCGAAGTTGTAGGTGAACGTGCCGTCGGTACGCTTGAGGATCATGTCGTCCATCACGTCGGCGGGGAACGTCATGTGGCCGTACACCACGTCCTCGAACTCCACCGGGCCGTGGTCCTCGGGCACCTTCAGGCGCCACACGTGCGGCTCGCCGGCCTCGATGCGCGCACGCGCCTCGGCGGGGTCGATGCCGCGGCACGTGCGGTCGTAGCCCGCGTAGCCGCCCTCCTCGGCCTCGGCGCGGCGGCGCTTCTCGTCGAGCTCCTCCTTCGTGCAGAAGCACGGGTAGGCGGCGTCTGCCTCGATGAGGCGCTGCAGGGCCGCCTCGTAGGTGTCGGTGCGCTGCGTCTGGAAGTACGGGCCGCACGCGCCGCCCACGCCCGGGCCCTCGTCCCAGTCCAGCCCCAGCCACTCCATGGCGCGCAGGATGATGTCGGTGTTCTCCTGGGTGGAGCGCTCCGGGTCGGTGTCCTCGATGCGCAGCACGAACGTGCCGCCCATGGCGCGGGCGAAGGCCCAGTTGTAGATGGCGGTGCGGGCGCCGCCCACGTGCAGCTTGCCCGTGGGGGAGGGCGCGAAGCGGACGCGGACGGGGGTGGCGGTGTCGGTCATGGGGCTTCCTTCTTCGTGGTCGGTGGCCGGTCGGGGCGGGGCGCGTCAGGCGCCGTGCGCGGCCGGGGCGGTGTCGTCGCCCGGCTCGCGGCGGGCGGGGCGGGCGCGCCTGAGGCGCACGCCGGCGATGAGGCACAGTATAGACAAGACGGCCGTGGCGATCAGCCATGTTCCGGCCATCCCCATCCAAAATGCGATGGGGTACATGCAGATGAGCAGCGAGTCCCACGAGAACGTCCAGTTGCCCTGGGGGAACAGCACGGCGTGGAACGCGGCGAACAGCTCGTCGAAGTCGAGCGCGCCCCACGCGCCCAGCGCCGCCAGGGCGGCCAGGACGAGGACGGGCGCCGCGACGAGGGCCGCCCCCGCCGCGCGCCGCCGCCCGCGGATGACGAGCGCGGCCAGCGCCACCACGCCCGCGGCCGACGCGACGCCCGCCAGCGGCAGCGCGCCCGCGATGAGGCGGTTGCAGTCGGCCAGGTGGGAAAGCGCGTCGGCGTCGAGCGCGTAGCGGTCGTCGAGCGCCCCGAGCGCCTCGACGGCTCGGGTGGGGGTGAGCGCCCCGGCCCCGGACGCCCCGTCGTCGGGGGCGGACGGCGCGTCCGCGGCCGCCAGCAGCCCGCGCGCCGCGGCGTCCCAGCGGCCCGCCACGGGCGAGCCCTCGGCGGACGCCTCGCGGGCGGCGGCCAGGATGTCGGCGCACAGCGCCTCGCGCGCCGCGTCCGGGTCGGCGTGGGGCTCCACGGTGTAGGCGCGCGTGGCGCAGGCCAGGTCGGTCAGGGCGGCGGGCGCGTAGCAGGCGGCGTCGAAGTCGCTTGTCGCCTCGGACACCAGGCGCGTCGTCGCGGGCGCGGCGCAGGCCGCGAACCCGGCCGCGACCAGCGCCACGGCCAGCCCGGCGGCGGCCACGGCGGCCAGCGCGCGGTCGGCGGCGCGGCTAGTCGCCATCGCGGTCGACCCAGATGGTGGCGGCGGTGATGCCGCGCATGTCCTTCGAGATGGTGGGCAGCGGCCCCAGCCGGCTGAACACGCCCTGGAAGGCGCCGTCGTACAGGTACAGGCCGTTGAGGTTGTTGTACAGCGCGGGCTCGGTGGTCACGGCGCCGTCGGGCAGCTCGTCGATCCCCGTGTCGGGCGGCAGCGTCTCGGTCTTGAACGGGCGGATGTAGCGCTGCACGATGAAGGGGTGGCCCGCCGCGCCGTTGGCGAACGCGTCGATGAGCTCGTTCCAGCGTTCCTCGGTCTGGGCGCAGCCGGCGTAGACGTCGTCGGCGCCGTAGTGGTCGGAGGGCTTGATGATCCACTCGTCCTTGTTGGCGCGGATCTGCGCCAGGTTGACCGCGTCCTCGTCCAGAAACGCCGTCATCGGCACGGTCTCCTCGACGAAGCTGATCTCGTCGGCGGTGAGGAAGGCGCAGGTCTCGGGCTTGAACAGCACCTCGAAGATCTGCTTGTCGTGCACGATGTGCCCCGCGAAGCTGCCGATGAGCGCCACCTTCTCGGCGCGCACGGCGTCGATGAGCCCCTGCGACTCGCTCCAGTGGTCGATGACGTCGTTGGTCACGCAGCGCCGCCAGATGGCGTCCACGCGGTTGCCGTCGGCGGCGCGCAGCGCCTCGACGTCGAAGGACAGGGCGCGCACGTCGGCCACCTCGCAGTCGTACCCGCGCTCGCGGAACAGGTCCGCGAACAGGTGGAACTCGTCCACCACGCCGTTCTCCAGGTAGTCGCAGATGGCGAAGCGCGGCGCGTCCACGCGGTGCTCGTAGGTGCCGTAGATGCGGATGAAGGCGTCCACCCACGGCTCGAACAGGTCGCAGCCGGCCACGGCGTGGGACTGCGCGAACGCCTGGAACGTGGCGGAGTGCCAGATGGAGTTGGTGATCTCGCGGTTCTCGTTCATGCCCGACGATCCGTCGCCGTTGAACTCGCAGAACCGGATGCGGTAGTCGTCCTCGTTGAGGAACGTGTCCACGCGCGCGAAGGGCAGCAGCGAGTCGTAGCCGCGCGGCAGCAGGATGAGCTCCTCCAGGCGCGGGTCGAAGTCGAAGCAGCGGCGGTAGTCCGGGTCGTCCAGGTAGCGCTGGATCACCTTGCACAGGATGCGGTGGGCCGTCTCGGCCGTGTCGCGCATCACCTCGTAGGTGCGGCGGTTGAACAGGCGCGGGACGAAGGAGCAGTCCACGACGCGGTGGTGCACGATGGCCGTGGACCCGCGCATGTAGTCGTAGGCGGCGCGGCGGCTGTCGATGTCGCCGTCCAGGTCGTCGATGAGGTCGAAGTACTCGCGGGTGTAGTCGGCGTTCGTCTTCATGGGGCTCTCTTCCTGAGTGGGAGGCACAGCGTACGGAAGCGAGTGTAGCACGCCGGGCGCGGCGAAGCGCGCCGTGTAACACGGCCGATACACGCTTGTAGGGGAGGGGCGGGGCCTCGCCTCAGCTGGTCAGCTTGAACAGGTGGGCGTTGCCCGTGGTGCGCTGGACGTGGTCGACCATCTCGTCGATGGGGGTGTCGGGCTCGGTGAGGAACCAGTGCACGAACACCGACAGCGTCCCCGCCAGGAAGAAGCGGATGAGGTAGTCCAGGCCGGGCTGGTCCAACTCGGCGGCCGGGGGGTTGGCGGCCACGACGGCGTCGCGGACGGGGACGCACAGCGCGTCGACCAGGTGGTCCACCGGCAGGCCCGCCATGACGCTGCGGTAGAACTCGGGGTCCTCGAGGAACATGGCGGCCAGCTCGGACACCACGGTGCGCAGGTTGACCGTGATGCCGTCGGGCTCGCGACCCACCACCAGCACCCGCGTGATGCGCTCGACCACCAGCCTGCCCTGCTCCTCGGCCAGCTCGTCGAGCGAGGCGTAGTGCAGATAGAACGTCTTGCGGTCGATGTCGGCCTCGCGGGCCAGCGCGCTCACGGTCATGCGCTCGAAGCCCTGGGACACCACGAGGTTGCGGAAGGCGGACTGGATGGCGCGCCGCGTCTTGAGCACCCGGCGGTCCACCTTCGGAGCGTCCCCGCGCCCCGCGCCCGCGGCTTCCGCGCCGCGTCCGGCGCCCGCGGCGTCGGTCGCCGCGTGCCCGGATCGGGCCGCTCCGTCGCCCGCGGGCCGTCCCGCGCCGCCTTCCCGTCGCGCCATGGCCCCTCCCTTCGCGGACCCATCGGTCCAGTGCGTGGCGTAATCCACAATGCTGACCAATTTGCCCATTGTTTTATCCGTCGATGCGCCCATAATACCCGAATATACGTTACGCAACACCCGTGAATTAAGCACTATGCGGGGCATGAGCAGGGGAGAAATGGCATTTCCCCAGGTAGATTCAGTGTGCCCGGGGGTAAGAATTAGGTTTCAACCTGGTGACAACGCGCAGCCGATCCCTCAACGAAACGGCGGGACGGCTCGCGGGAGCGGCTCGCGCGTGCAAGAATCGTCGGAACCTGATGGAACGGGAACATCAACGGTAACGGAGGCGAAAGCAAGATGAAACCAATGGACTTCGCGAAGAGGACGGCCGCCAACAAGCTGGTCGACTACCTGTGCGCCGACCCTGAGAACCGCATGGCCGCGACGATGGACAAGGTCAACGCGCTCGTGCCCGAGGCCCTGTTCACCGAACAGCGCCGCGCCTTCACCGCCGCCATCGAGTCCAAGAACAACATGTACCAGCTGCTCATGCGCGTCATGGGCCTCAACCCCGCCGTGCGCAACGACCTCATCAAGACGTTCCTCGTGGACGCCAACCTCATCGCCTGGGGCACGCAGGAGAAGATGCGCGAGAAGTACCAGTGCAACATCCCGTGGGCCATCCTGCTCGACCCCACGAGCGCCTGCAACCTGCACTGCACCGGCTGCTGGGCCGCCGAGTACGGCCATAAGCTCAACCTCACCTACGACGAGATCGACTCCATCATCCGCCAGGGCAAGGAGCTCGGCGTCCACATCTACATATATACGGGCGGCGAGCCCATGGTGCGCAAGCACGACCTCATCCGCCTCTGCGAGGCGCATCCTGACTGCGCGTTTCTGTGCTTCACCAACTCCACGCTCATCGACGAGGAGTTCTGCCAGGAGATGATCCGCGTCAAGAACTTCGTGCCGGCCATCTCGGCCGAGGGCGACGAGGCGGCCACCGACGGGCGCCGCGGCGACGGCGTGTACCAGAAGGTGGACGCGGCCATGGACCTGCTGCGCAGCCACGGCCTGCCCTTCGGCGTGTCCATCTGCTACACCCACGACAACGCCCCCTCCGTGGCCAGCGACGAGTACTTCGACTGGCTCATCGACAAGGGCGCGCTGTTCGCCTGGGTGTTCTCCTACATGCCCGTGGGCAAGGACGCCCCCACCTCGCTCATGCCCGACCCGGCCGACCGCGAGAAGCTGTACCACTTCACCCGCCACGTGCGCGACACCAAGCCGCTGCTGGTGCTCGACTTCCAGCACGACGGCGAGTTCGTGGGCGGCTGCATCGCCGGCGGGCGCCGCTACCTGCACATCAACGCCAACGGCGACGTGGAGCCGTGCGTGTTCATCCACTACTCCAACGCCAACATCCGCGAGCAGTCGCTGCTCGACTGCCTGCGCTCGCCCATCTTCATGAGGTACTACGAGGGTCAGCCCTTCAACGACAACCTGCTGCGCCCCTGCCCGATGCTGGAGAACCCCGACTGCATCGAGCGCATGGTGGAGGAGTCTGGCGCCCACTGCACCGACCTCCAGGCGCAGGAGAGCGCCCACGAGCTGGCCGAGAAGTGCCGCCCGCAGGCGCGCGCCTGGGCGCCCGTGGCCGAGCGCCTGTGGACTGACGCCGACGACCCGCGCGCGCCCTACCGCACGCGCCACTTCAACGGCATGGCCGAAAGCGACCAGGCGAAGTTCGACCGCCTGGGCCGCACCATCCACGGCGCGTTCGACCCCGACCGCCCGGTGGACGAGTACGCGCTCGACCCGCAGCTGGGCGACGAGCTGGCCGAGGCGCTCGACGACGCGGCCGTGGTGGCCCAGGCCGACGCGGTGGTGGACGAGGCGCTGGCCGACGCCCCCGCCGCGCCCCTGCGCCAGGCGAGCTAGCCGCGCGCGGCCGGTCGCGCGCCGGATCCCGGGGGCGCGCCCGGCCCGCCCCCGACCGGGGGCCGTCCCTCCGGCGCGGCACGGGAGGGGCCGGCGTCCCCGGGTGGGCCGCCCCTTCCCGTGCCCTCTGCGCCCGCCCGCGCCGCAGGCGGGCGCTTTCGCGCCCTGGCCGCCCGGGGCCCCGCGCCTCCTTGCGCCGCCGGGGCGCTTTCGGTACCATCATCCGCTGTGCGCCTGAGGCGCCGCATCCGTTATCCAGAGTCGGGGGAGAGAGTTGGCTCGCCGATCCCGACACCAACCTGGCCCCGCGCCAAGGTGGTCCGGCCGACACCGATGAAGGAGGAGCTTCATGGCTGACACGCATTCTTCGTTCCTGTTCACGTCCGAGTCCGTCACCGAGGGACACCCGGACAAGATGTGCGACCAGATATCCGACGCCATCCTCGACGCCATCCTGGCGAAGGAGGCCGAGCTGCAGGCCCAGGGCTACGTGGCCCCGTCCGGCCAGCCCGCCGACGTGAGCCAGGTGCGCTGCGCCTGCGAGACGCTCACCACCACGGGCACCGTGTTCGTCACCGGCGAGATCCGCACGCAGGCCTACGTGGACGTGCCCACCATCGTGCGCGTCGTGGTGAGCGACTTGGGCTACGACCGCGCAAATTTCGGCTTATACGCCTACACATGCGCCGTCATCTTCTCAATACTCGAGCATTCGAACTACATCTCCCAGGGCGTCGACGAGTCTTTGG
>JAAWAY010000083.1 GCA_022792415.1 Eggerthellaceae bacterium
GATCTCCTTGTCGTTAAAGACGAGCATCCTCTTTTCGCCGGTCGTCCCGGTGACCTCAATCCAAGCGTTGTACTGCGTGCATCCGATATTTGTAAGACGCCTCGCCTGGCCTACCGATTGCCGTGTTACTTCTCGAACCATGTCACGGCGCTGCTGTTTCCTGCTCGCCAGCCTACCCACAAGCCTCCCTTATACGTCACAGCAAGGTAGTATGAGTCGTTTGGCGCTCTTCCCTCAGCGGTGAGGAATCGGCCAGAATCGAACCCATCTGGCTTGTTGTACTTGAATTGAGCGGGGATAAGAACCGACACGACCTGGCCTACCGATCCCTACGCCCGAAGCACCAGCTTCTCGAGCCTGCCCTGATCCTCCCGCAGCACGTCCTCGTCGAGCGCCATGTAGCGGTACGTCGTCTGCAGGCTCTCGTGGCCCAGCATCTTCTGCACCTCGCCCTCGGGCGTCCCGGCGTCGGCATGGAGCGTGCGGAAGGTGTGCCGAAAATACTTCGGCGCCACGAACGGCAGCTCCCGCGCCTTGCACCAGGCCCGCAGCCTGCGCGCGTAGCGGTCGGGGTTGGGATCGTCTCCCAGCAGCCAGTCTCCGGGCTTTGGGCGCACCTCGGCCTTTATCTCTCGCAGCCTCCCGACGGCCGTCCTGGGCAGCATCGCGGGCCGTGCCGAGCGGTGCGTCTTGACATCGGTCACCACCACCTCGCGTCCCACCACCTGCAGCCCTCGCCTGACGTGCGTGATGCCGCTGCGGAGGTCGATGTCGCCCCAGCGCAGCCCGCACTGCTCGGAGCGGCGCAGGCCGAGCCACAGGCCGCAGATCGCCGTCGCCTCGTACTCGAAGCCAACCAGGCCCAGCAGCAGCTCCCGCGCCTCCCTTGCGCCCAGGTGCGTGGGCTCGCCCCTCCACGGCTTGCGCGGCAGCCTGATGCCGCGCGTCGTCGGGTCGACCACGTCCTCGTCGTAGAGCTCGTCGCCCATGGCGGAGCGCAGCATCTGGCGCAGCAGGTTGTAGGCGCTCTCCGCCGCCCCCGGCTTGCCCGCGAACATGTCGGACGCGAGCCATGCGTTGATGTGCCGGACGCGTATCTCCTCCATCTCCCAGTTCGCAAACTCCGGCTCCACGTAGTTGCGCCAGTCCCCCTCGTAGCCCACCACCGTTGACGGCGCGAGATCGCGGTAGTAGGTCGTGTAGTGGTCGTCGTGGTACTGCCCCAGCATCATTCTTCGGCCTCCTAGCCCTCGTATTTCCCACGCGTTTTCGCGTGCCTGTACCAGTGTGCGCGTCTGGGAAATCGGCAGTGTGCTACACGCGTGGAGAATGGATCGTGTCCCCGGAAAGGATGTGATCCATGGAAGGTATTAGCTGGCAGCCGATCGTGCTTGCCGTGGTGATGATGCTTCTGGACATCATCAGCGGCTTCGCTGGCGCCGCAAAAATGAAGGAGATCGCCTCGGGCAAGATGCGCGAGGGATTGTGGCACAAGGCGGGCTTCTGCGGCCTGATCCTCGTGGCCGCCGTCTACGAGGTCGGGGCCGTGTGGCTCGACTTCGAGGTACAGCAGCTCGGCCTCGGCGTCGCCGTGCCCGACCTGCCCGCAGTCGGCGTCGTGTGCCTGTACGTCGTGGCGACAGAGCTGGTGTCGATCTGCGAGAACCTGATCGTTCTTAACCCCGGCATTGCCAACGCGCCGTTCCTCCGCAAGCTCAAGCCGCACGATCCTGATGCGGCTGATCTGACGGTAGAGGTTGATGATGCAGTGAAGGTAGGGGGGAGCGAGTAATGCCTACGAACGGTATCAGCATCCCGGATGCTGACAAGGTAGAGATCCCGGAGGGCCAGCAGGCCACCGAGGAGATGTGGATCGAGCTGACCAACCAGAAGGGGGAGGACGACGATGAGCAATAGCCCCCTGGTGAGCTACACCAAGCTCTCGCCCAACAACTCGGGCAAGCGCACGCAGCCCATCACCAAGATCACGCCGCACCACATGGCGGGCAACCTTAGCGTCGAGACGTGCGGCAACGTGTTCGCCCCGGCGTCGCGCAAGGCCTCGTCTAACTACGGCATCGGATCCGACGGGCGCGTCGGCATGTACGTCGAGGAGGCCAACCGATCCTGGTGCAGTGCGAGCAACTGGAACGACCAGCGCGCCGTGACCATCGAGGTCGCCAACGACACCATGGCCCCTGACTGGACGGTGAGCGCGGAGGCATGGGCCTCCCTGGTCGACCTCTGCGTTGACATCTGCAACCGCAATTCCGGAATCAAGCGCGCGGACGGCCGTAGCGGGCTCAATTACACGGGCGACCGCAACGGCTCCCTCACCGAGCACGAGATGTTCTACAACACCAACTGCCCGGGGCCGTACCTGCACCAGTGGATGCAGGCCCTGGCCGATGAGGTAAACGCCAAGATCGACGGCGGCGAGACGGCACAGGCCCCTCAGCCTCCTGCGCCCGTTGCTCCCGCCCCGACCGTGGCCCAGCCTGCTGGCGACCCCTGGGTGCGCCGTCTTCAATCGGAGTGCAACGCGCAGGGGTTCTCTGCGCAGGCTGTCGACGGAATTCCCGGCCCCAACACCCTGGCGGGCTGCCCGCAGCTCGGCCGCAACTCCCGGGGTGCCATCACGGCCCTGGTGCAGGAGCGCTTGGCGGCCTTGGGCTACGCCGTGGGCGCCGCTGACGGCATCAACGGCCCCAAGACCCAGGCGGCCATCAAGGCGTTCCAGGCCGCCAAGGGCCTGTCGGTCGACGGGATCGTCGGCCATAACACCTGGCGCAAGCTGCTGGGGATGTAGTTTGCTACACGCATTGCACAATAGGGGAGGGGCTACATCCCCTCTCTCTCCTTGTCTCGGGGCCGGCTTCTCCATGGGCCGGCCCCACCTAGCTTCGTGACAAGCTGTGCCAATTCGTGCCAAACCGTTCAATCTAGCCGTTTCGTACCAATCGGAGAAGCGTGCAGAAACGCTGGTATAATCGCATCCCATGCAACGCATGGGGGAGCGAAAAGGGCTCCGCGGCTCTTAAAATCCGCCTCTTCGGATTGTGGGTTCGAGTCCCACCGCCCCTACCAGGCAGGACGCGAGCGTCTCCGGTATGCGGTGGCGGGCGCGGGCCTGCCGCATCGTAACCGTCCACCTCGGCAAGAAAGCATCATGGAGAACATCAACGACATCATCGCGGGCGTGCAGACGCCGCCCACCACGTTCGAGGAGTACCTCAACTGCTATGCCGACAAGGTGGGAGACCTCGTCAACGAGTTCATCCCGCGCGGCAGCCACGCGGACATGGACCGCTACCTCTACGACCCGCTGCTGGAGTACAGCCGCAACGGGGGCAAGCGCCACCGCCCGCTCATCTGCTTCGCGGCCTGCCAGGCCGTGGGCGGCGACATGCGCCGCGCCACCTCGGCCGCCGCGGCCATCGAGCACTTCCACACGGCGGCGCTCATCCACGACGACATCGCCGACGAGGCGGAGCTGCGCCGCGGCGAGCCGTGCCTGCACCTGACGGAGGGCACGGGCCTGGCCATCAACATGGGCGATCTGGCGCTCTCGCTGGTCAACGGCACCGTCATGCACGATCCCGAGCTGGACGACGCCACCAAGGTGCGCGTGGTCACCGAGCTCATCAACATGACGCGCCGCACCATCGAGGGGCAGGCCCTCGACATCGGCTGGGCGCGCGACGGGCGCTACGACATCACGCCCGAGGACTACCTGACCATGGCCACGCACAAGACGGCCCACTACTCCGGCGCGGTGCCCCTGGCCATCGGCGCCATCCTGGGCGGCGGCACCGAGGCCCAGGTGGAGGCCCTGCGCAACTACGGGCTGGACACCGGCCTGGCGTTCCAGATCCAGGACGACCTGCTCAACCTGGTGGGCAGCGAGGAGTCCACGAAGAAGGGCTTCCGCGACGACATCACGGAGGGCAAGCGCACGCTCGTGGTGGTGCACGCCCTGCAGAACTCCCCGCGCCGCGACCGGCTGGTGGAGATCCTCTCGTCCAAGGAGAAGGACCCGGCCGTGCTGGCCGAGGCCGTGGAGATCATGGAGGAGAGCGGCTCGATCGACTACGCCCGCGCCTACGCGGAGAACCTGACCAGCATCGCGAAGAACCGCCTGACGGACATGGTGGACCCCTCCCCGGCGCGCGACCTGCTGGTGTCCATGGCCGACTGGTTCGTGAGCAGGTTGAAGTAGCCATGGATGCCATCGAGATCGGCCAGACCGGCCCCGCCGTCGAGGACGTCCAGCACCGCCTGATGCTCATCGGCCACCTGACCGAGGGCCAGGTCACCGGCACCTACGACGACATCACCGCCCAGGCGGTGGCGGCGTTCTGCGCCAACGTCGGGCTGCCGGCGTCGGGCGAGGTCAACGACAAGACGTGGGCGGCCCTGGTGGACGCCTCCTACTCGCTGGGCGACCGCACGCTGTACCTGCGCATGCCCTACTTCCACGGCCATGACGTGCTGGAGCTGCAGCAGGCCCTGGGCGCGCTCGGCTTTGCCGTGGGGCACGAGGACGCCATCTTCGGCGCCTACACCGAGATGGCCCTGCGCAAGTTCCAGATGAACCTGGGCCTGCCCTCTGACGGCATCGCCGGCGCCTACACCTACGCGGCCCTGCGCAACCTGCACCACTCCTGGGTGGGCAAGGGGGCGCCCCACGTGCCGCTGCAGCTGGGCTTCGCCCGCGCGGCCGACGTGCTGGAGGCCAACGCGCTGTGCCTGTTCGGGACGGACGGCTTCACGCGGTCGGTGGCCTCGCGCATGTCCAACCTGGCGCTGGCGACCAACCCGGCCTCCAAGATCGTGAGCGCCGACTCGCTGTCGGTGGCCCCGGACGCGGGCATGCTGCTGGTGCACGTGGTGGTGCAGGGCGCCCCCGCGGAGGAGGCCGTGCCCGTGGTGGACTGCGCCGACGACGAGGGCCTGGCCCTGCGCCTGCGCAGCGCCATCACCGCCGCCCGCGCCGCCCAGCCCCCGCGCATCACGTTGGCGCTCCCCGGCGCCACGTGGGAGGACGCCGGCGCCGACCGGTCGGCCCAGCACTTCGCCATCACGCTGCTCGACGCGCTCTGCCAGGCCCTGGCCGAGTAGGGGCCCGCGCGCCGCGGGGGTTCGGCTCCTCACGTCCTGCGCCTCGCCGGCGGCGTTCGCCCCGTCGTGTTTCACCACGGTTAACTACTCGCGGTTCCTCCATGGGCCGGTGGTACAATGCTGCCGTTTTTCGTAAGCCTTCCGGAGGAGGAGCGTACATGGCACGTCCCATGACTATTGCGGAGAAGATCCTCGCCGCCCACGCCGGCCTGGACGAGGTGGAGCCCGGTCAGCTCATCGAGTGCGACCTCGACCTCGTGCTGGCCAACGACGTGACGGCCCCCATCGCCATCAAGACCGTCCGCCAGATCACCGACCGCGTGTTCGATCCCGAGCGCGTCATCCTGGTGCCCGACCACTACGTCCCCAACAAGGACATCAAGAGCGCCGAGCAGGCCAAGACCGTGCGCGACTTCGCGCGCGAGCAGGGCGTCACCCACTACTACGAGGTGGGCTGCATGGGCGTGGAGCACGCGCTGCTGCCCGAGCAGGGCGTCGTGGGCGCGGGCGACCTGGTCATCGGCGCCGACAGCCACACGTGCACCTACGGCGCGCTGGGCGCCTTCACCACAGGCGTGGGCTCCACCGACGCCGGCGTGGGCATGGCCACGGGCAAGGCGTGGTTCAAGGTGCCCGAGA
>JAAWAY010000084.1 GCA_022792415.1 Eggerthellaceae bacterium
CGCATCGTCGGCGGCACGCGCTTCTTCGACCGCGCCGAGATCCGCGACGTCATGGCCTACCTCACGCTGGTGGTCAACCCCGCCGACGACATCGCCGCCAAGCGCGTCATCAACGTGCCCCGGCGCGGCATCGGCAAGACCACCATCGAGCGCATCGAGCAGTTCGGTCGCGAGATGGGCATGCCGTTCATGGACGCCGCTGAGCTGGTGTGCGCCGACCCGGAGGTGCGCGCCGCCACGCGCAGCGCCGTGGCCGAGTTCGTCACGCTCGTCAAGACGGCCCGCACCTACGAGGGCGACCTGCGCAAGGTCATCGAGATGATCGTTGACCAGGCCGGGCTCATCGAGGCGCTCGAGGCCGAGAACACCGACGAGGCGCGCGGGCGCGTGGAGAACATCCGCGAGTTCATGGGCGTCGTCGACGAGTTCTCGCAGACCCATGAGGATGACGACGCCCTGTTCGAGGGCCCGACGGCGGGGGAGGGCGCTCCGGCCGGCGACGGGCTCGCGCCCGGCGAGCAGCTCGAGGCCGCCCCGGCCGAAGACGGCGATCACGCGCCCGCCCGCGTACTGCGCGGCAACTCGCTCGCCGACTTCATCGAGTGGGTTCGCCTGCGCACCGACTTGGACACCATGACCGAGGACGGCCACGCCGTCACGCTCATGACCGTGCACTCCGCCAAGGGCCTCGAGTTCGACTGCGTGTTCGTGGGCGGCATGGAGGAGTCGCTGTTCCCGCACATGAACTCCATCGGCGACGCGGCCAGCGTCGAGGAGGAGCGCCGCCTGGCCTACGTGGCCATCACGCGCGCCCGCAAGCGCCTGTACCTCACCTGCGCCCAGCAGCGCCAGATCTTCGGCCAGACGTCCGCCAACCCGGCGTCGCGCTTCATCCAGGAGATCCCCCAGGAGCTGCGGCGCACCTCCGGCGTGGGGTCGGCCGGGTTCTCCGGCACCGGCTGGGAGAAGCGCGGCAGCCGTCGCGGCATCGCCGGCTCGGGATCGGAGGCGGGCGAGGGCCGCGTGTTCGGCCGCTCGAGCGCATCCGGGTCGGCCGGCCGCGCCGACCGGGGCCGTCCCGGGCGCAGCGGTGCCGGCACGCGCGACATCGGCAAGAAGGACGCCGCCAAGGTCACGTTCGCCGTCGGCGACGCCGTCGACCACAAGACGTTCGGCCGCGGCAAGGTGACCAAGGTGGACGGCGACACCCTCCACGTCAAGTTCGCCAAGACCGGCCAGACGAAGAAGCTGCTGAAGGATTACGCCCCCATCGTGAAGATAAGTATGTGACAGGGGCCTCGGGCGGCGCCCCGGCCCCTCGCCGCCACGCTCGTCCTCGGTCACAGCGCGAAGGCTGCTCCCTCGGCTCGCTCGCGGCTCGCGGCCGGTGCATCCACCCGAGGCCCCCTGCGGAGGAAGGGTGACGGGGGTCTCGGGCGGCGCTCCGGCATGAGATGGCGAAGCGGCGGGGCGGGGTGCTCACCAAGCGAGTTCCGCACGAGCCGAACAGCCCTGTGGGCTGTTCGCGCGAGCAGGACTGTCTGAGCGACTGAGCATCCCGCCCCGCCGCGACCGGGCGTCCCGGGCTAGCAGCAGGCGTTGCACCAGGCGCAGGCGCTCGGCGCGGCGGCGATGCCGCCGAGGGCGCTCTCGCGCAGCTCGAAGGGCAGGCCGCGTCCCACCTCGTCCATCACGGTCACGGCCTCGTCGAAGCTGATGAGGTTCTCCACGCCCGCCAGCGCTATCTGGGCGCTCACGAGCGCGATGGAGGCCGCCGTGGCGTTGCGCTTCTGGCAGGGCACCTCCACCAGGCCCCCGACAGGATCGCACACCAGCCCCAGCAGCGACATGAGCACGTTGGCCCCGGCCGCCAGGCACTGCGCGGGCGTGCCCCCGGCCATGGCCACCGCCGCGGCCGCCGCCATGGCCGCCGCCGAGCCCACCTCGGCCTGGCAGCCGCCCTCGGCGCCGGACACGCTGGCGTTGCGGGCGATGACGTAGCCCACGGCCCCGGCCGTCAGCAGGCCGTCCATCAGCTGCTCGTCGGTGAAGCCGCGGTGGTCCTGCAGGCTCAGCAGCACGGCGGGCAGCACGCCGGCCGACCCGGCCGTCGGCGTGGCCACGATGCGCCCCATCGCCGCGTTCGTCTCCAGCACGGCCAGCGCGTAGGACGCCGCCGTGGCCGCCAGCGGGTCGAGCAGCGCCGCGCCGTCCGCGCAGGCGCGTGTCATCAGCTGCGCCTCGCCGCCGATGAGGCCGCCCGTCGACGGCACCGGGTGCGTGAGGGGGCCGGTGGCCGCGTCGCGCATGACGGACAGCACGCGCCGCAGGTAGGGGTGCACCTCGGCCGTGACGCCCTGGGTGGCGCGCAGGGCCTGCTCGCGACGGTAGAACACCTCGGCGATGGTGCAGCCCTCCGCCTCGCAGGTGGCCAGCAGACCCGCGCCGTCAGGGTAGTCCCAGCGCTCGAAGGCTTCGTCGGCGTCCTTGGGCACGCACACCGGGTCGCCGTCGTGGTCGGCGAAGCTGGGCGCGATGACGCGCACGTCGTAGACGGCGGGGTGGTCCAGGATGACCTCGCGCGTGATCTCGTCCACCAGGTCGTCCGTCTCCATGACGGTGTAGGCGTCGTCGTGCTTGGCCGTGCGGTACAGGTGCGCCGTGGCGATGTTGACGCCGCAGCGGGCCAGGCACGACGAGATGTGGGCAAGCACGCCGCGCACGTCGCGCTGGTGCACCACGACGCTCGTGTGCTCGCCGGTGACGTTGACCTCCACGCCGTTGATGCGGGTGAGCACGGCCGCGCCCCCGCCGATGGACACGCCGCGCAGCGTCAGGCGCTCGCCGTCGCGGTCGGTGACGGCGATGTCGACGGTGTTGGGGTGCTCGGGCTCAGTGTCAGTGTCGAAGGCAAAGGCCACGTCCAGCCCCGCCTGCTCGGCCAGGGCGAACGAGTCGCGCACGGCCAGGTCGTCGGCGGCGATGCCCAGCATGCCGGCCACGAGGGCCTTGTCGGTGCCGTGCCCGCGTCCCGTGTGGGCGAACGACCCGTACAGCGTGAACGCCACGGCCGCGGGCGGGGCGGCGCACAGGCGCCGGGCCATGGCGGCGATGGCCAGCGCGCCGGCCGTGTGGGAGCTGGACGGCCCCACCATGACCGGCCCGATGATGTCGCGCAGTCCGTATCTGTTCATGATCGCTCCTCGCATCCGGTGCCGCCTGTCGCCCAATCTTGGGGATTCAACGAGGAAACTACCACAACGCGCCAGGTCATCGGAGGGGCCGGGGTATACTGCCCCGAAACCGTCACCGACCGATGCCGGCCCCTCGCGCCCGCGGCCCCGGTGACGCCGTTGGCTGTACCGCCGCCGCGCCCGCGCGGGGCCGAGCCCGCGCCGCGCCCCTTCTCGCTGCGGCCGTCCGGCCCGCCCGCGCGCCCGACGGCGGGTGATTCGCAAGGAGAGACACCATGGCCTCGCCCATCATCGTCGTGGGGCACCGCAATCCCGACAACGACTCCATCTGCGCCGCGGTGGGGTACGCCTACCTGAAGAACGAGCTGGCCCGCCGCGACGGGCGCGACGTGGAGTACCTGCCCGCGCGCCTGGGGGCGCTGCCTCCCGAGAGCACGTGGATCCTCGAGCAGAACGGCATCGAGGCGCCCCGCATGCTGGCCCACGTGCACGCCCGCGTGTGCGACGTGATGACGCCCGACCCCGAGTCCATCCGCCACGACGCGTCCATGCTGGAGGCTGGCCGCCGCCTGCGCCAGCTCAACGTGCGCTCGCTCGTGGTCACCAACGACGACGGCACGTTCCGCGGCCTCATCTCCACGCGCGCCATCGCCGAGCGCTACATCTCGGCCACCGACGTGCTGGAGGACGACAGCGCCAACTCCATGGCCGTGGCCGCGTCGCTCATCGAGTCGCTCGGCCAGCGCGTGAGCGAGCTTACTTACACCAACGTGCTCGTGCTCGACCGCGAGACGCTGCTCAACGAGGCGGTGGACGACCTCATGGCCAGCGAGCTGCGCGAGGGCGTGGTGGTGGACGACGACGGGTTCGCCGTGGGCATCGTCACGCGATCGGACATCGCCGCGCGCCCCAAGCGCAAGGTCATCCTGGTGGACCACAACGAGACGCGCCAGGCGGCCAACGGCATCGAGGAGGCCGACGTGGTGGAGATCCTCGACCACCACCGCATCGCCGACGTCATGACGGCCAACCCCATCCAGTTCCTCAACCTGCCGGTGGGGTCCACCGCCACCATCGTGACGATGGAGTTCCGCAAGCACGGGGTGGAGGTGCCCCGCGGCATCGCCGCCGTGCTGCTGTCGGCCATCATGACCGACACGGTCATCCTCAAGTCGCCCACGGCCACCGCCATCGACCGCGACCAGGTGGACTACCTGGCGGGCATCCTGGGCGTCGACCCCACGGAGTTCGGGCTGAGCGTGTTCCGCACCCGCGGCGGCGAGGACGACATGCCCGTGGACAAGCTGGTGGAGGCCGACTCCAAGGAGTTCCAGCTGGGGGACAGCACCGTGCTCATCGCCCAGCACGAGACGGTGGACCTGCCCGCGGTCATGGCCCGCGAGGGCGAGATCCGCGCGCACATGGCGTCGCTGCGCGAGCTGCACGGCTATGAGTTCGTGCTGCTCATGGTGACCGACATCATGGCCGAGGGCAGCCAGTTCGTCGTGGAGGGCAACCGCCGCGTGGTCAACCGCGTGTTCAACATCGAGTGCCCCGAGGAGGGCGGCGTGTGGATGCCGGGCATCCTGTCGCGCAAGAAGCAGGTGGCCGCCCGCATCCTGGGCGCGTAGCGGCGCGCGACTGAAATCGCCCGCCGGGGGCGCGCCGCTCGCGTGAAGAATGCGCGTCGATTGGGTAACGGCGCGCGTCGCGGGTCTAGAATCGGGGGCGTGCCCCGCGGGGCCGCCCGACCGGGCCGCTGACCAGTCCGACCGCCCGGCATGCCCGGCACGTGGCCTGTCCCCGATTCGCGAAGGAAGCGATCCTCATCGTCATGGCTGAGATCCTGGAAGCCATCATGCTCGTCTGCTTCGGCCTGTCCTGGCCGCTCAACGCCTACAAGAACTACCGCGCCGGCACGGCGGCCGGCACCAGCTGGCAGTTCATCGGGCTCATCACGCTCGGCTACTTCGCCGGCATCGCCGCCAAGTTCGTGTCCGGCAGCCTCACGTGGGTGCTGGCCGTCTACTTCATCAACGTGGTGTGCATCGCGGCCAACTGGGCCGTCTACTTCCGCAACCGCCGCCTGGACGCCGCCCGCGAGGCCGGCGTGCTGGTGGAGGAGCGCGCGGTGGTGGCGCCCGTCGCCGACGGCGTGGTGGTGGACGACGTCGTGACCGTGCGCCCCGCCCCCGCGAGCGCCCGGTAACGCGCCCGACCGGGGGAGTCTGGTACGGTTGGACGTCAGGCGTGCCGCTCGCGCCCGCGCCCGGCCCCGTCCGCCCCGATGACCTCGCGAACCCTGCCCGATCCGACTGAAGGACCGCCCATGAACCCCGACCGCCTCATCGACACGTTCCTCGACCTCGTCGCCATCGAGAGCCCCTCGTTCCATGAGGCGCCGATGGCCGCGCACTGTGCGCGACTCCTCGCCGAGCTGGGCTTCTCCGTCGAGCTCGATGACTCGGCGCCGCGCACCGGGTCGGATTCCGGCAACCTCATCGCGCGCCTTCCCGGCACCGCGCCGGGGCGCCTGGCGCTGTCGGCCCACCTGGACACCGTGCGGCCGTGCGCCGGCATCACCGTGGAGCGCGCCGTCGTCCCCGGCGCCGACCTGGGGTCGGCCTACGCGGACGAGGGGGACGTGGAGGTGCTGCGGTCCGCGGGCGACACGATACTCTCGGCTGACGACAAGGCCGGCATCGCGGCCATCCTGGAGGGCGTGCGTGCGACGCTGGAGGCCGGCGCCCCGCGCCCCGACCTCACCGTGCTGCTGACGGCGGGAGAGGAGGAGAGTCTGCGCGGGTCGTCTGCGCTCGCCGCGGACGCGCTCGCGTGGCCGGCCGACCTGCCCTCGGCCTGCGTGGCCGATGGGGGCGCGGCGGGCGCGGGCGCGCCCGGCGAGGGGCCGCTGCCGTGCTACGTGCTCGACGCCGACGGCCGGCCCGGCACCGTCATCGTCGGCGCGCCGTGCCACTGGACGATGGACGCCGTCTTCCACGGCCGCGCCGCCCACGCCGGGGTGGAGCCCGAGGCGGGGGTGTCGGCCATCGCCCTGGCCGCGGCGGCGGTGGCGTCCATGGCGCTCGGCCGCGTGGACGAGGCCACCACGGCCAACGTCGGCGTCATCGACGGCGGGTCGGCCGTGAACGTGGTGCCGGCCGCGTGCCGCGTGCAGGGGGAGTGCCGCTCGCTGCACCCCGAGCGCGCCGAGGCCCAGCGCGACGCCATGACCCTCGCGTGCGAGCAGGCGGCCGCGCTCGGCGGCGGGTCGGTGGAGATGGCCTGGCACCGCGACTACCCGGCCGTCCTGGTGGGGGAGGACGATCCCCTGGTGACGCGCGCGATGGCCGCCGCCCGCGCCGCGGGCCTCGAGCCGCGCCTCGCCCGCACCGGCGGCGGCGCCGACGCCAACGTGTTGGGCGAGAAGGGGGCGCACGCCGTCACGCTCGGCATCGGCATGGCCAACTTCCACTCCGTCGACGAGTTCATCGCCGTGGCCGACCTGGAGGCCGACGCCCGCTGGGTGGAGGCGCTCATCGCCGCCTACGCGGAATAGCCATGTCCCGGCGGCGCCGGGGGGCGGCGCGCGTTGGGGGAGGTGCCGCGTACGCCGGGCGGGGGTGCCACATGCGCCGGGGGGGGGCCGTGTGCGCTTGACGCCTCGCCGCCGGCCGCGCGCATCGAGCAGCTCTCCGCCTATTTTCCGGCGTGATGCGACGTGAGCGTCTCGGTGGCGCGCCCATCTTGCCCGCGTGCCTCGCGCATCTGCGCGTTTTTTGCGGTTGGGACTGCGGCAGCCCAGTTGGACGTGCCTCCGCGGGGAGGAGGCGCAGGTGTACAGCAAGGAGGAGAGGGAGCTGGTGCTCGCGGACTTCCACGCGAGCGGCCTGACGGCCCGGAGGTTC
>JAAWAY010000085.1 GCA_022792415.1 Eggerthellaceae bacterium
CAAGGGCATCATGGAGTACGAGGCCGAGCCCGAGTACGACAAGTGCGTGGCCATCTCCACGTCCTCCGCGCTCAAGGAGATGATGACCCCGGGTATCCTGGCCATCATCGTCCCCGTGGTCATTGGCTGCTTCGACCCGGCCATGCTCGGCGGCTTCCTGGCCGGCGCCGTGGCCACCGGCATGCTCATGGCCATCTTCATGTCCAACGCCGGCGGCGCGTGGGACAACGCCAAGAAGTACATCGAGCAGGGCCACTTCGGTGGCAAGGGCTCCGAGGCCCACAAGGCGGCCGTCGTGGGCGACACCGTGGGCGATCCCTTCAAGGACACCTCCGGCCCGTCCATGAACATCCTCATCAACCTGATGACCATCGTGGCGCTGACGTTCTCGCCGCTGTTCATCACCATCCAGGCCATGCTGTAGGCCTGCCCCTCTCGCTCATCGCACGGTGAGGCATTCGGCCCCGGAGCTCGCGCCCCGGGGCCTTTTTACGTCTTTGAGCGGGTGAGGGTGCTACCTCGAGGCGAGGGGGCATGGCCGTGGACAGGTTTCGTCCTCCCGGTGGCAGCGTAGCGAGGTTTGCTACACAGATACTCGCCGCAGAGGCGTCCTTGGGACAGCCTGGATTGGATCAGCTAGGTGTCCTTCTGACAGAGGTGGCCTCTGACCTGGCTCTTCTCTGAAGCGGGGCGATGCGGCTCTGTCGACGATAGCGCCGATCCGCGCTAACTGTGTAGCAAACCTCGCTGCGCTGCCACCGGGAGGACGAAAAGCGTCCATGAGACCATGGGGGGGGGAGGCTGTGCGATCGTGACGCTGTGCGCCGCTCGTTGCTGGTGGGCGGGCCTTTTCGTGCGAACCATAGGGGAGTGCCGCCGAACTTCATTCGTTTCACGGTCCTTACCCCACTCGGCTCCGACGCCTGATCCCTGCCCGGTGCAGCTTTTTCGCTCTTTGGTATACGCGGGAGCGTTCCGGGGCGTGGCGGGGAGGCTGCTTCGAGGAGCGTGGGGCGGTCACTTTGACAGGGCCCATCGTCTGACCTGGCCTCATGCCGAACCGTGCCGAATGGCGGATTCCGGTTCCTGCGCGAAGGGAGCAGCGGCGTGTACCAAAGAGCGATTTTTCGACAAAGAGTTCAGCATCGGCGTCCGTGGCGGGCGCCCCGCCAGAGGAAGGCCGCGATGGCGCATTGGCGTCCGTGGCGGGCGCCCCGCCAGAGGAAGGCCGTCTCGACACACTGACGTCCGCGACGGGCGACTTGCCGGAGGGAGGCCGTGTCGATACATTATCGCCGCAGTTTCCCTCTCGCATGCAGTTCCTCGTAGCAGTTAGTCAAAAATGGCTGATTACCAGGTGAAACGCCGCTTATCACGTCTTTGCGTGACAAGGCGTCGGGGCCCCTGCGTGACAAAATCACGGGTTTGCGTGATAGCGCCGAGGCGGGGGATGGCCCATAGTAGGCGCCGTTGAAGTCAGGGGAGGCCGCCGAGCGACCGCCCCGGTTACTCGAGAACGTGTCACCTGACAAAGAAGGAGCGTCCCATGAAGATTCTCGGCCTTGGCGTGCCCGAGCTCGTCATCATCCTCATCGTCGTCCTGCTCATCTTCGGCCCCAAGAACCTTCCCAAGCTCGGCAGCGCGCTCGGCAAGAGCGTCAAGAGCCTGCGCGAGGGCATGGGCGCCGGCAAGGACGAGGAAGAGGCCGAGGTGGTTGAGGAGGAGGTCGTCGAGGAGACCCCCAAGAAGACCGCCAAGATCGCCGCGTCCGAGGAGGCCGAGGAGGCGCCTAAGAAGAAGCGCGTCGTGAAGAAGGTCGTCACCACCAAGGAGGACTAGCCTTCCCCTCGCCGGCCGCGCCGGCTGAGAACCGCAGTTTCGCCGAAGGAGCCGGGCCCGGTGGGCCCGGCTCCTCGCGTGTCGGGTACAATGGCCCTCGGTCCGCCGCGCGCGGACCGTCACGCATGCACCGTACGCCGCCCGCGTGGGCGGCATGACGCGAGGGGAGGGGCCGGTGGCATCGGCGTCCGAGGGTCGCGCGCTCCAGGCGCGCCGCTCCATCATCGGCTTCGGCTGCAACCAGGGGTTTCTGCTGGGGCTGCTGTACCTGGGCCTCATCGGCGCCCCAGGCCCGGATGTGGCTGCCCCGCGACTGGGGCTGGTGGTCGTGCTGCTGGCCATGATGGCCGCCCTGCTGCTGTCCGCATCCGTCGGCGCCCGGCCCTTCGTCCGGCGCGTGGAGGACGCCCTCGTCGCGACGCGCGGCGTACCCCTCACCCTGTTCTCTCTGGCCGTGGCCATGTTCGCGCAGCTCGAGGCCCTTCCCTGGGAGGGCCTCGCCGTCCTGCAGGGCGTGCTGGTGGGCATGCCCGCCGCCCTGCTGCTGACCGCCTGGGGCCGTGCCCTCGGTCAGGCGCCCATCGAGCAGTCCGTCCCCGAGGTGTTCATCGGATCCGCCGTGGGCGCGGCCGCGTGCCTGATCGCGGCTTCGCTGCCCGTCGTCGGCTCTGACCTGGTGGTGGCCCTGCTCCCCCTCGGGTCGGCCGTGGGGCTGCGCGCCCTGCTGCCCGGCCCCGACGCCGCGTCGCCGGAGGATGCGCAGCGTGACGACGCCCTCCGCGGGCATGATGCCGCCCCCGTCGCCGAGGACGGGGCCGACCTTGCCGGGCGCATCCTGGGAGGTACCGCCGTCTACGGGGCGGCCGCGGGCGCCGTGGAGGCCCTGGCCGTGCGCGCGGGAGCTGACGGCGTGACGTCCATCGTGCTCACGCTGGTGCTGCTGGTGCTGTACTGCGCGGCGGCGCTGCAGCTTTACGGCGGCAGCCCGCTCGCCGGCGTGCGCGCCATCCTCCCGCAGCCCGAGGGCCCTGACGCCGGTCCGCTCGACGGCGCGTACCGCCTGGCGGTGCTGCTCATGGTGAGCGGGCTTCTGTTCATGCCCCTGCTGGCCGGGCTGGGCGTTCCGTCCGAGTCGGTGATGCTGGCGGGCTATTTGGGGGTGCTCGCCGTGCTTGTGTCGCTGTTCCTGGTGATGGGCCGCCTGTCAGGACGTGACGCGTCGCGGGCCTTCGCGCGCGGGCTGGCCGCGCTGTTCGCCGGAGAGCTGGCGGGCCTGGGCGCGGGCGCGCTCGTGTCCGCCTCGCCCCTGGGCCCGCTCGCCGCCCCGGCCGGGGCGGCGCGGGGGGGCATCGCGGCGCTCTACGCCTACCTGTTCCTGTTCACCGACCGCGACCTGCGCGAGCTGTCGGTGGCGGTGGAGCGCACCGACCGGTTCGAGGAGGCGTGCCGGGCCATCGCCGAGCAGGCGGGGCTGTCGCGCCGCGAGGCGGAGATCCTGCCGCTGGCCCTGCGCGGGCGCACGAGCGAGCGCATGGCGGCTGAGCTGTTCATCAGCAAGAACACCGTCGACACCCACATGCGCCGCATCTACGCCAAGTGCGGCGTGCGCAACCGCCAGGAGCTCATCGACCTGGGGGAGCGCGCCGAACGCGACGCCGCGGGCCGCTAGAGCCCGGGCCGCCGCCCCGCGGGATGCGGTTGCTGGCTGTCGTCCGGCGGCGGGACGCACACGAGACACCGATCATACGAGGAGCGAGCATGGACGTGGACATCTACACCGACGGCGCGGCCCGCGGAAACCCCGGGCCCGGCGGGTACGGCGCCGTGCTGCGCTGCCGCCTGGCCTCGGGCGAGGTACGCGAGCTGGAGCTGTCGGGCGGCTTTTCCCGCACCACGAACAACCGCATGGAGCTTCTGGGCGCCATCACGGCGCTCGAGGCTCTCAAGCGGCCCTGCGCGGTGACGCTGTACTCCGACTCCCAGTACGTCGTCAACGCCTTCAACCAGCACTGGGTGGACGGCTGGCTCAAGCGCGGGTGGAAGAACGCGAAGAAGGAACCGGTGAAGAACGTCGACCTGTGGCAGCGCCTGCTGGCGGCCAAGGCGCCCCATGACGTGCGCTTCGTGTGGGTGAAGGGGCACGCCGGCCACCCCGAGAACGAGCGCTGCGACCAGCTGGCCACCGCCGCGGCCGACGACCCGTCGTGCCATCAGACGGACGAGGGCTTCACCCCCGACGCGCTGCTGTAGGGCCGGCGCTAGGCTAGATCGGCGCAGTAGCCCCGCCCGACGATCTGCTTGTCCGACTGCGGGAACAGGTGGTCGTGCAGCGCCATGAAGTAGCTGTCGGTCATGGACGCCAGGTAGTCGCACACCACCGCGTCCGGCCCCTCGGCCAGGTACTCGTCGGCCGAGAGCGTGCGCGAGAGGCCCTCGAGGCGCCGCACGTGGTGCAGAAACACCGGCGACGACTCGTCGCCGCCCACCAGGTCGTCGCGCAGCCGCCCGTACATCTCGTCGAACATCTCCTCCACGACGTTCTCGGCCTCGTCGACCATGCCCTCCTTGAGGTAGATCTCCTCGTAGTTCTGGCGCTTGGCGCGCTTGAGGTCGGCGAAGGCCTCCGGCGACAGCGCGATGCGGTCGGTGCCGTAGCTGTGGTTGACGATGTCCACCGTCAGGTTGTTGATGATGCGGGCGTTGTCCACGCCGATGTAGTCGCTCTCGAACACGTCGAGCGAGTCGAGCACGCCCATGGCCAGGGCGTCCTGGCGGTCCTTGCCCAGGTAGGCGATCATGTCGCTCACGCGCACGACGCAGCCCTCCAGCGTGGAGGGGCGCAGGTGCCCGATGGCGCGCTCGTCGGCGTTGCAGGCCTCCACTAGGTCGTCCAGCTGCGCGAACGTGGCCGTGTCGCCCAAGATGAGCTCCTGCTGCGCGAACTCGCCGTTGTGGCAGAGCACGCCGTCGAGGGTCTGCAGCGACACGTTGCGCCGGTAGAGCTGATCGAGCACGCGCACGGAGTGCACGTTGTGGTTGAAGTAGCGGCCCGTGCGCTCGTGGTAGCAACGCGACAGGAACCGCTCACCCGCGTGGCCGAAGGGAGTGTGCCCCACGTCGTGGCCCAGCGCGATGGCCTCGATGAGCTCGGTGTTGAGGCCCAGCAGGCCGCCGATGCCCCGCGCGATGCGGCTGACCAGCTGCACGTGCAGCCCGCGGCGCGAGATGTCGTCGTTCTGCACGAACGAGAACACCTGCGTCTTGTCGGCGTAGCGGTTGTAAGCGGGGATGTTGAGGATCTTCTCGATGTCGCGCGCGAAGGCCGGCCGCGTGAGCGTGGCCTCGTCGTGAGGGTTGTCCTCGCGGCGCAGGACGCCCGCGTCGTCGAAGCGCAGGGGATGGTGGCGCCCCGCGGCGCGGTCGGCGCGGATGGCGCGCTCCACCTCGGGGTCGAGCTGGCGGTAGGGGATGGGTTCGTTCGTGGACACGGTAAGCTCGCTTTCGGATGCGGGGGAGGTGGCTCTCGCGTGGCGGCGGGGCTGAGGGAGCTCCGGTCGCCTCCTCGCGGCGTCGGCCTGTGGTGAGATATACCACAGGCCTCCTTGCTGCGGGGGTGCTCCCTACGCTCCCTCAGCCCCGCCGCCACGCGAGAGCGCTTCTGGGTTCGTTCGCGCCTATTGTAACAATCGGGGTCAATCTGGGCGCTTCCGCTGGTGGTGGGCTACTATTAGCTATAGGAAATTCAGAAACGCCCGCTGGCGCGGGCCGAGGAAGCAGGGAGGGCCGCCGTGAGCGCCAACGCCGTCATCGCGCTGATCGTGGCCGTCCTGGCCGTGGCGGGCCTGGCCTTCGTCAAGGTGGGCGAGCTGGCGGGCGTGGGGCGCCCGGCCCCCTACGGGTCGCTGCGCGCGCCGCACGGGAGGCTCGTGCGCACGGTGTGCCTGGACGACCCGGCCGAGCTCGGCTTCGCCCAGCGCCTGGCGCGCGTGGGCGGCCTGGTGCTGGCCGCGCTCGCCGTCACGCTGGGGCTGGGGCTGCTCGTCGGCGGCCAGTTTCGCCTGTCGGGCGTGCTCACCCCCAGCCTCGACCTCATCGCGGGCTGCGCCATCGCGCTGGCGCTCACCTCGGGAGAGGCAGGCCCGTGGCGAGCGCTCGGCTACGCGCTGACCGGCTACCTGGCCGGAGGCGTCCTCGCCACGGCCGTCGGCATGGGGCCGCTCGGTGCCGACACGGCCACGGTCAACGTGCTCACCATGGCGCTCGGCAGCCTGGGGCTCGCGCTGGCGGTGGCGTGGATGCCGGCCAAGAGCGCCTGGGCGCGTGAGTTCGAGGACGGCCACGTCAACGCCATCCGGGTGTCCGACCGCTCGGCTGCCGCGCGCGCCTACCGGGCGCTGGCCGACCCCGCCTGGAAGCCCCCGGCCGACCGCATCCGCCACGCGCGCGCCGTCGATGTGGTGCGCGCCCACAGGGAGGAGAAGGACGATCATGGACAATAGGCCCACCTATCTGCGCTGGCTCGCCGTCTTGTGCGCCGTCATGGGCGTGTTCGGGGTGCTCGTGCTGGCCATCGGCTACCAGGAGCTCTCCATCGGCCGCGGCGCCACCATCGTCCTTCTGCTGGGCGCGAGCGTCGTGCTGTTCGCCTTCGCGCGCAAGCTGGACTACCCGAACAAGAAGTAGGCGCGAGGGGCCCCGCGCACCAGATCTAAGGGGCGCTGGCGGCGCGCGGGAGACCCGTCTCCTGATGCCACCGGCTTTTCCTGATCATGCTTCAGGGAATGTCATCTTCCCGTTACTTTTCTGTTGCGTTCATGACATATTTACGGTTAAATGGAGTGTCAAGCGTCCGCCTCGCGTGACGTGTGATCCTATGTTTGACCTGCCTGATCATCGAAATCGGGCATCCCTGACGGGAGTGATGTGACATGAGAACGAAGTCCCCCTCTCGGAGGCCCCGCGCGCAGCAGCCGCTGAGCCGCAAGGCCCTGTGCCTGCTGGCGTCGGTGGCGCTCGTGGCAGGGCTCGTGCCCGCCCTCGCGCTGGCCGAGGCGGGCGGCACGCCGCCGGTGGCCGCGCAGGATCTCCCCGCGGAGGAGCTGACCGCGCTGGCGGAGCCGGAGGTCGCAGCAGCCGTGGGCTCGGGCCCGATCGCGCCCACCGAGGCCGACACGACCTTCCTCGCGGCCGTCCCCGCCGCCACGGCGGCCGACGGCGCCGGCCAGCCGGCCGCCCAGGCCGACATCGTCACGGTGAACGGCGACCTCAAGGGCAAGGCCACCCTGTACAAGAACACGTTCGGCGCCGAGGCGAAGAGCAAGAACCCCGCGCTCGACGAGATCTGCAACCTCACCTACATCGGCCCCTACCGCTTCAACTCCGCGGGCAACTCCAACGTGTTCGGCAAGTACGATGCCAAGATCGGCCAGCCCAAGCACAGCGACACGGCGGCCGAGGCGCTGTTCCCCACGCTGGGCACCTACGGCGGCGCCAAGCTCGGCGGCGAGGATGGCGCGGGCGTCAATTCCAGCTCCGCCGTGCTCGAGGCCCCCGAGGGGGCGAGCGGGTCCGACGGCATCGTGGCCGCCTACCTCGTGGTGGCCGCCACGCAATACGACAACACGGCGGCGGGCAAGGTGTACCCCCTCAGCTCCTACGGCTTCGGGTTCAAGGGCGCCAAGGGCGGCCTGCGCCACTTCTATCCCGAGTACCTCTTCCTTGACATCGCGAGCGGCACGTCATGTCGCGTCTCGTGCTTCTTCGACGTGACCGACTTCGTGCGCGAGGAGGGCTACGGCACCTACACCGCCGTCAACATCCCCTTCTCGTCCATGAGCGCCTTCAGCGGCACCTACGGGTCGGACTACTTCGGCGGCTGGAAGCTCATCGTCATCGAGAAGGACGCCGAGCTGCCCACGCGCATGGTGCGCCTCATGCTCGGCGGCACGTCGGTTTCGAGCACGGCCCCGGCCAAGGCGACCATATCCGGCGACGGCCTGAGCATCGCGGCCAACCCCACGGGCGAGATCCTCGCCTCCCTCGACGGCACCGACCTCGACAGCAACCAGAAGCTCAACCTGGCCACGAGCAAGAACGGCACGGCCACGGCCGTGCGCTACTTGTCCGAGGACGGCAAGACGGTGCTCATCCCGCAGGCGCACTTCTTCGCCTTCCGCGCGCTCAACAAGACGGCGGACATCACCACGACGCCGGCCTCGAGCGTTACCAACAAGGCGTACGGCACCTTCGCCGCCGGCTCGCCCATCTACAACACCGACCTCACCACCGTCGACCTCGAGCGGCTGCGCCTGGGCGACACCGACAACAAGGTGCTCACGGGAGGGGAGACCTCCGTCACGGCCACCGTGTCGACCTCCGACGCGCCTACCATCCTGAGCGCGCTGGGCCTGGCGGCCGACATCCTCGTGCCCGTGTTCGAGACGTCGCTCACCATCACCAACCTGACGGCCCAGTACTCCACGGCCGACGCCGGCTACCAGCTGGCGTCGAACTACGCGGCCGAGGGCGACCACCTCAAGGCCACGGTGCGCGCCGTCAACATCTCCCGGGCCGAGAGCTTCCTGGGCCTGGAGGACTCCTCCATCGTCGTGCAGGTGCCGGCCTTCCGCCACATCTTCCGCACCGCCGACGAGGGCGCCGAGATCATCGCGCGCTACTACTCCGGCTACGAGAAGGATCCCGTCACCGGCGAGACGCTGCCCGACTTCGAGCTGACCGTCGCCGAGGTGACCGACGACTCCATCATCGTCAAGACGCCCGACGACGCCAAGATGAACAAGATCAAGCCCGGCGGCTACTTCGAGATCATCTTCGAGGGCACGGCCAAGGGCACCACCGAGTACCACGAGTACGCCAACGAGGCCTCGCTCAAGGGCGCGTTCATCGACGAGACGGGCACGTCCCACACCGACTTCATCATCGAGAACCTGGGCCTGGTGACCACGCGTACGTCGTCTGACGTGCCGCGCTACCCCGTGGACGCGTCAGCCGACGGCGCGGGCACCGTCACCGTGACGGGCGCGCACGAGGGCACGGGGCGCTTCGACGGCACGGGCACCGCGCACGTCACCTGGCAGGCCGACGAGGGGCACCGACCCGCCACCGTCATCGTTGACGGCGTGGCCCGCGACGACCTCATCGGCAAGACCGAGCTCGACCTGCCCATCGACGGCCGCGAGCACACGGTGCTCGTGCTGTTCGCTCCCGAGGGCGCGCTCGGGCCCGATGACCCGGGCGGGGAGCCCGATCCCGACCAGGAGGTGTTCCGCGTGGCCACCAAGGGCGACGAGGGCGTCGCCTCCATCACGCCCACGGCCAACGCCCTGCGCGGCACCACGGCGGACGTGACCTGGGCGGTGGCCGAGGGCTACCGCGTCATCGAGGTGCTGGTGGACGGCCAGCCCTACCCGGCCACGGCCACGGGATCCCTCACGTTCAAGGACATCGCCGCCAACCACTCCGTCAACGTGCGCACGGCGGCCGACCTGTACTCCGTCACCACCATCGCCAAGGGGCCCGGCACCATATCCGGGTCGCGCACCGTGCGCGGCGGCGCCGACGTGAACGTGACCTGGGAGCCCTCCGCGAACGCGCAGGTGACGCGCGTGGTGGTGGACGGCGCGCTCGTCTACGACCGGGCGGCCCAGGAGCTCGACCGCGACCCGGGCACCGCCAGCGCGCCCGAGCCGCTCGCGCAGCTGTTCTCCGGCATCGACGCCGACCACGTGGTGGAGGTGACGTTCGAGCCCACCGACCCCACCGTCACCTGGGACTCCGATTTGCTGCTGGCCACGTCCATCGTGGGCGGCGAGGGCACCATATCCCCGGGCGCCCGCGTGCAGGCCGGCGACAGCCGCGAGGTGTCCTGGAGCGCCGAGGAGGGCTACCTCGTCGAGAAGGTGGTGGTCACCCGCGGCACCGAGCGACGCGTGCTCGACCCGTCCGAGTACGCCGCGCGTGCCAGCGGCAACGCCATCACGCTCGCCAACATCCAGGCCGACAGCGCCGTGCAGGTGGTGCTCACCGCCAAGGAGCGCGTGCGCGACGACCTGTACCACATCGACACGTCCATCTACGGCGGCCCGGGCGACATCACCGGGTCGATGGCCAACCTGGAGGCCGGCAGCTCCGGCCACGTCATCAGCTGGTCGGCCGCCAAGGGCTGGCGCGTGGCGGCCGTGCACGTCGACGGCGTCCCGCGCGACGACCTGCTCACCGACACGAGCGTGACGTTCGACGACCTGGCGGCCAACCACACGGTGGTCGTGTCGGTGCAGCGCGCCGAGACCATATCGAACACCGGCTACTACTCCATCGACGTGACCTGCGAGGGCGCGGGCACCGCGGGCCGCTCGGCCAGCGTGGCCTACGACGGCGGGCACACGGTGACCTGGGAGGCCGATGACGGCGAGCGCGTGCTGCGCGTGCAGGTGGACGGCATCGAGCGCCCCGATCTGGTGGACGCGACGACCGCGCAGGCGCGCAGCCTGCCCATGGCCGTGATGTTCGCCCGCGCCCGCGTCGCGCCCTCAGGCGCGTTCACGTTCAGCAACGTGCGGGCCGACCACACGGTGCACGTCGTGTTCAGCGAGCCCGAGCCCGGCCCGGCCGATCCCGATGACCCCGACGCCGGCAAGGAGGAGCGCTTCTGCATAACCACGTCCATCGCCGGCGGCAAGGGCACCGTGTCCGAGGCCGTCACGGTGGACCGCGGCGCGAGCCACACGGTCACCTGGTCGGTCGAGGAGGGCAGCGTCGTGGCCGCCGTCTACGTGGACGGCGTGGCGCGCCCCGACCTGGTGGGCAAGGGCGAGGTCACCTTCGACGACATCGACGCGGCCCACACGGTGCGCGTGGAGCTCAAGGCCGCGCCGCCCGAGCAGATGCCCGACGACCCGCCGGCCGGCTACCATGAGATCAAGGTGGAGGGCTCCGGCAAGGGCGAGGTCGACCCGCCCGCCCACGTGCCCGGCGGCGGCTCGCACACCGTCACCTGGCGCGGCGACGACGGCAAGCCGCCCGTCATGGTGTACGTGGACGGAGAGCCGCGCCCCGACCTGGTGGACAAGGGCGAGGTGACGTTCGACGACGTCGACGGCCCCCACAGCGTGTACGTGCAGTTCGAGGGCGGCGAGCCGCCCAAGGATCCCGGCGACGACCCGGATGACAACCCGGGTGGCGACGGTGACACCCCCGGGGGCAACCCGGGCGGATCCGGAGACGGGTCGGAGGGCGACGGCACCGGCGGCGACGGATCGGGCAGCGGAAGCGGCTCGGGCGCCGGGGACGGCACTGGGAGCGGGTCGGGAGACGGCGCCGGGGACGGCTCGTCCGATGACAGCGGATCCGGCGCCGATGACGCGGACGGCGACGGGAAGGGCGCGACCTCGCTGGCCACGCGCCTCGTCAAGCTGGCCCAGACCGGCGACGGCGACACGGTGGGCGTGTTCGGGTGCGCGGCGCTCGGCTCGCTCGCAGTGCTCGTGCTGGCCCTGCGCCGCAGCCGCTCCGCCCGCGACGCGTAGGGCCGAGCCGGGGAGGCGGCCCGCCATCCGCTATACTGGCACCTGATGGGAGGGGGCCGTCCGAACGGGCTTCGGCGGCCCCCTCGGCGTTTGCGCGGAAGGAGATCACGAGGCCCATGGGCTCCATCAGCGAGGATGACATCCAGAAGGTGCGCGAGGCGAGCGACGTGGTCGCCGTCATCGGCGAGCGCGTGCCCGTCAAGCAGCGAGGGCGCGACTTCTGGTGCTGCTGCCCCATCCACCAGGAGAAGACCCCCTCGTTCAAGATCGACCCGGCGCTGCAGCTGTGGCATTGCTTCGGATGCGGGGCGGGCGGCGACGTGTTCGCCTTCGTCATGCAGACCGAGGACCTGTCGTTCCCCGAGGCGGTGCGCAAGCTGGCCGAGCGCGCCCACATCGACATCCAGGAGACGGGCGGGCGCCCGTCGGTGCCCTCGTCGAAGAAGGCGCGCCTGAAGGACATCTGCGCCGCCACGGCCGAGTTCTACCACACCCAGCTCATGCGCAGCCCCGACCCCGGCGCCGCCAAGGCCCGCGAGTACCTGGCCGGGCGCGGGTTCGGCGGCAAGGTGCCCAAGGACTGGAACCTCGGGTTCGCGCCCGGGCGGGGCGCGCTTGCGCGCCACCTGAGGCAGAAGGGCTTCCGCGACGACGAGATGGTGGAGGCCAACGTGGCCTCGCGCAGCCGCGAGGGGCGCCTGCGCGACCGGTTCTACGATCGCGTCATGTTCCCCATCTCAGACGCCCAGGGCGACGTCATCGCCTTCGGCGGGCGCGTCATCGGGCAGGGGGAGCCCAAGTACCTCAACTCCCAGGAGACGCCGCTGTTCCACAAGTCGCAGGTGCTCTACGGGCTCGACCACGCCAAGGCCGCCATGGCCTCCACCGGCACCGCCGTGGTGGTGGAGGGCTACACCGACGTCATCGCCCTGCACGAGGCGGGCATCGCCAACGCCGTGGCCACGCTGGGCACCGCGCTCACCTTCAGCCACATCCGCCTGCTCTCGCGCCACGCGCAGCGCCGCATCGTGTACCTGTTCGACGGCGACGAGGCCGGCCAGCGCGCCGCCGACCGCGCGCTCGGCTTCATCGACGACTCGATGACGCCCGAGGCGGGCCGCTCCAAGGTGGAGCTGTGCGCCGTCACGCTGCCCGACAACCTGGATCCCGCCGAGTTCGTGGCGGCACGCGGGGCCGAGGCGCTCTCGGCGCTCATCGACGGCGCGCAGCCGCTGCTCAAGTACGGCATCGACCGGCGCCTGGCGCGCCACGACCTGTCGACGGCCGAGGGGCGCACGCGCGCGCTGGCCGACGCGCTGTCGGTGCTGGCCCCCATCAAGGACTCGCTTCTGGCCAAGGACTACGCCGTGCAGATAGCCGGCCGGTGCCGCGCGCGCGAGGAGGACGTGCTCGAGTCGCTGGCGGCGCTCGCGCCCCCGGCGCGCCGCGACGAGCCCGAGCCGGCCGCCCCCGGGTCGCCCGGTCCTGCTGCGGCGGCCGCGGTGCCGGACGGGGCGCCCCTGCGCGCCCACGGGGCGCGCGTGAGTCGCGCCGAGCGCAACCGCCTGCGCTTCGAGCGCGAGTTCCTGTCGGTTCTGGCACAGCACCCTCTGCTGGCGCTCGCACACGCCGACGCGCTTGCCCAGGTGCAGTGGCACCGCGACTCGCACGGCGCCGTGGCCCAGTCGCTGCTCGCCACGCTGGTGGACGACCCCGCGGCCACGGCCGGCGCGCTCATCACCAACGCCACGGCCGCGGTGCCCGGCGCGGCCGGCGCGCTCACGGCCGCCGCGGTGCCCGAGGGCTGCTCTGCGGAGGAGGTGGCGGCCTACCTGGCCGAGGAGCTGGCCATCGGCGACGCAGAGGACGCCATCGCCTCCATCAAGGCGCTCCTGGCCGACCCAGCGCAGCTGTCGCCCGAGGACTATGACGCGCTGTTCCAGAGCGTCGTGGGCATGCAGGGCGACCTCAACCAGCGCCGCCTGGCCCACAAGCCGCTGCTGCCCAGCGCCTGACGGAGGGGCGCCCGTGCCCCGCGACACCGGGTCATCCGCCGAGCGAATGTGGTGTTTTCCCAGCGTGGCTGGACACCCGACGCCCCAAACCGCACAATGATCTGCGATCGACGCGCGCCAGGCGATCCCGTGCCGGCGCTGCCCGGCGGGGCGCCCGCCGAACCCGACCCGAGACCAGGAGAGACCCCATGCTCAAGATAGTCACGTCCCCCGACCCCATCCTCTCGCAGGTGTGCGAGCCGTGCGAGGTGGGGGACAAGTCCCTGCGCAAGCTGGCCAAGCAGATGGCGCATGCCATGTACAAGAACAACGGCTGCGGCATCGCCGCGCCCCAGGTGGGGGTGAGCAAGCGCCTGGTCGTCATCGACGTCGACTGGGACGGCGAGGGCGAGCAGGAGCCCATCGTGCTGGTGAACCCCGAGATCATGGAGCTGCGCGGCGAGCCCGAGCTGGGAGGGGAGGGCTGCCTGTCCTGCCCCGGCGTCACGGTGCCCATCTCGCGCCAGCCCTGGGCCCGCGTGCGCTACCACGACCTGGACGGCGAGCTGTGGGAGATCGAGGGCGACGGCCTGCTCGGCCGCTGCCTGCAGCACGAGATCGACCACCTGGAGGGCCGCACGCTCTTCGAGAGCTGCGATCCCATGACGCGCATCGAGGCCCTGGCGGCCTACGAGGAGGCCCGCGCCGCGGGCGCACGGCCCGGCGACACCTCGGTCGAGGTGGGCTGATGCGCGTCGTCTTCATGGGGACGCCCGACTTCGCGGCCCGCATCCTGGGGCCCGTGGCCGACGCGCACGACGTGGTGGCCGTCTACACGCGCCCCGACGCGGTGCGCGGCCGCGGCAAGGCGCTCGTGGCATCGCCGGTCAAGGCGGAGGCCGAATCGCGCGACATCCCGGTGCTCACGCCCCGCACGCTGCGCACGCCCGAGGCCGCGGCCGAGCTGGCGGCGCTCGCCCCCGACGTGGTGTGCGTGGCCGCCTACGGCACCATCCTTCCCGCGGACATCCTGGCGGTGCCGCCCCACGGCTGCCTCAACGTGCACGGCTCGCTGCTGCCGCGCTGGCGCGGGGCCGCCCCCGTCGAGCGCGCCGTCCTGGCGGGCGACGACGAGGTGGGCGTGTGCGTGATGCAGATGGAGGAGGGCCTGGACACGGGCGCCTTCTGCCTTGAGCGCCGCGTCCCGGCCGCGGGCCGACCCGCCGCCGAGCTCACGGCCGAGCTGGCCGATGCGGGCGCCGAGGCGCTGCTCGAGGCGCTCGCCCTGCTCGAGGCGGGCGAGGACCTGCCGTGGCAGGCCCAGGACGAGTCCCTCGTCACCTACGCGGACAAGGTGGCCAAGGGCGAGCTGGCCCTGTCGCCCGACGACGGCGCGGACGCAAACGCGCGGCGCGTGCTCGCCTCCGGCGAGGCGCACCCGTCCCGCTGCGCGGTGGCCGGCCGTCCCGTGACGGTGCTCGCCGCCCGGGCGCTGCCGGCCGATGACCCCGCGGCCGAGGCGGCGGGCGCGCTGGCGCCCGGCGACGCGCGGCTCATCGCCAAGCGCCTGGTGCTGGCCTGCGTGGACGGCGCGCTCGAGGTGACGGAGCTCAAGCCAGATGGAAAGCGCCCGATGGAGGGGCGCGCCTTCGCCGCGGGCTGCCCGGCCCTGCGCGACGAGAGAGGAACGTGGTCCCGTGCCTGACGACCGCCGCGCCCCGTCGGGGCGCCGACCCCACGACAACCGCCCCCCGCGCCGCGACGACCGGCGCGACGGGCGCCCCCAGCGCGACGATCGCCGCCGCCCTGACGACCGGGGAGGCCGCCGCGACGAGCGGGGGCCCCGCGATAAGCGCGACGAGCGCGGGCCCCGCCGGGATGACAACCGCCGGTCAAACGACCGCGGACCCCGTCGTGACGGTGAGCGCCGCTCTGACGAGCGCGGGCCCCGCCGGGATGACAGCCGTCGATCCGACGATCGCGCGCCTCGCGGCGATCGCCCCCAGCGTCGCGGCCACGCCACCGAGGCCCGCGGGCTGGCGCTCGAGGCCATCCACCAGCTGCGCGCCCGCGACGCCTTCGCCCAGGACGTCATCGCCTCCACCATCGACTCATCCAAGATCGCCCGCGAGGAGCGCGCCTTTGCCACGCGCCTCGTCCTGGGCGTGACGAGCGCGCGCGGCACGCTCGACGAGGTCATCGACGGCTGCATGGACTCGCCTGACGACGCGAGCCCGGCCGTGCGCGACGCGCTGGCCCTGTCGGCCTACGAGATCATCTTCCTGCAGAAGAGCCCGCACGCCGCCGTCGACCAGGGCGTCGAGCTCGTCAAGTCCGTGGCCCCGCGCGCCGGCGGCCTGGCCAATGCCGTGCTGCGCCGCGTCGTGCGCGCCAAGGAGAGCTTCCCCTTCGGCGACCCGCGCACCGACCTGGCGGCCTACGCCCGCCTCCACGCGTTCCCGCGCTGGCTGGCCGAGCGGCTCATCCGCGACCTCGGGCCGCAGGGCGCCCACGCCCTCATGACGGCCTCGAACGAGCCGGCGCCCGTCTTCGTGGCCGTCAACGCCGCCAAGGCGACCGACGACGAGGTCGTCTCCGTCCTGGCCGCCGCGCATGGTGACCCCACGCCCGTCGAGGTGGCCGGTCGCCCCGTGCCGGGCTGCTACCGCCTGTCCACGGGCCTCGCGCTGCTGGACGGGCGCGTGCGCCGCATGCTCAGCCAGGGCCTGCTCCTCGTCTCCGACGCGGCGTCGCAGGCCGTCGCCTCCCTCGTGGTGGGCGAGTCCGAGCCGTCCTCGTTCCTCGAGGTGGGCGCCGGGCGGGCCACCAAGACCATCCTCGACCAGTCGTGCGCGCAGCGCCGCTTCGGGCACCAGGTGGCCGACTACGTCACCGTAGACGCCCACGCCTTCAAGACGAGGCTTCTGCGCGAGCGCGCCGACCAGTACGGCATCGAGGTGGCCGAGGCGCTCACCGGCGACGGCACCGACCTCGACGCGCTCATCGGGGATCGCGCCTTCGACCGCGTGTTCGTCGACGCGCCCTGCACGGGCCTGGGCACGCTGCGCCGCCATGCCGACATCCGCTGGCGCCTGCGCCCCGAGACCATCGCCGAGCAGGCGGCCCTCGGCGCGCGGCTGCTCGCGTCGGCGGCGTCTCACGTGGCGCCGGGCGGTATTCTGGCCTACGCCACGTGCACCGTCACGCAGCAGGAGAACGCCGGCGTTATCGAGGCCTTCCTGGCCACCGACCAGGGAGCCGGCTTCGAGCTGGTGCCCTACGCGCGCCCCGACCTGGGCGTGGAGCTGCCCTTCTTCTCCACCTCGCTCGAGCCGGGCGGTCCCGACGCCCACTTCCTCGCGCTGCTGCGACGCCGCTAGGGGAGGCCCGCCGGGGATGGCGGGCTCGCCTTTGCCGGCGGGCCCCACCCCTCCTGCCGCCGTCCGCCTCGGCGCCGTCGCGGATGTTTTAACGCGTCTGAAACGAAGGGCCGCCCCGCTTGGATACAATGGGCTGATACGTTTTCACCAGAGCGCGGAAGGAGGCTGCTTCGTGGAACCGAACATCAAGGAGGTGGCGGGGCGCATTCGCGCGCTGCGCGAGGATCTCGACCTCACCATGCAGGAGATGGCCGATGCCACCGGCCGGTCGGCGGCCGAGTACGCCGCCCAGGAGTCGGGCGAGCAGGACCTGTCCTTCACGTTTCTGTACAAGTGCGCCGACCGCCTGGGCGTCGACGTCATCGAGCTGCTCACCGGCGAGAACCCGCACCTGACGGGCTACTCGCTCACCCGGGCCGCCGACGGGCTGTCCATCAAGCGCCGCGCGGGCTTCGAGTACCTGCACAAGGCCCCGCACCTGCGCCACAAGCTGGCCGAGCCCTTCCTGGTGACCGCGCCCTACCTGCCCGAGGAGCAGGACGAGCCAATCCACCTGTCCTACCACAAGGGCCAGGAGATCGACTACATCATCTCAGGCCGCATGCGCTTCGCCTACGAGGACCACGTCGAGGAGCTCGAGGCCGGCGACTTCCTCATGTACGACTCGGGCCGCGGCCACGGCATGATCGCCATCGGCGGGGAGCCCTGTGTGTTTTTGGCCATCGTCCTCAAGCCCCACGACGAGAAGATTATCTAGGCGCCGCCGGGCCGCCCCCACACGGGCGCCCGACGACGCCGTACCCGATGACCTTCGACCGCCACGGCGCGGCGTTCGCGCGCCCGCGCCCCACACCCTGAGGACCTGTGCATCATGAGAGACATCAACCTCCGCTACGTTGACGAGGCCTACGACGACAACGGCCTCCTGACCAAGTTCGACGTCATCGCGCCGGACGACTTCAACTTCGCCTACGACGTCGTCGACGACATCGCCGTGAACGACCCCGACCGCCGCGCCATGGTGTGGTGCAACCCCGAGGGCGAGGAGCACGTGTTCACGTTCGCCGATATGAAGACGTGGTCGGACAAGACGGCCAACTACCTGGCGTCGCTGGGCATCGGCCGCGGCGACTACGTCATGGTCATCCTGCGCCGTCACTACCAGTTCTGGTTCACGGCGCTCGCGCTGGCCAAGCTGGGCGCCGTCATGGTGCCCGCCACGTTCATGCTCAAGGAGCACGACCTGACCTACCGCCTCAACGGCGCCGACATCAAGGCCGTCATCGCCACGAGCGCGGGCGACATCGCCGACACGGTGGACGCCGTGGCGGGGGAGTGCCCCAGCGTCGAGGTGCTCGTGCTGGTGAACCCCGCCGGCGCTGGGCTCGCGCCCCGCGACGAGCAGGGCCGCCCCGTCTCCCTGGACGGCGGTCCCATCGGCAGCGCCCTGTCCGGCGAGGAGGGCGTGTGCGCCGCGCCCGCCGAGCGGGCCGGCTGGCATGACTTCAACACGGGCGTGCGCCTGGCCCCCGCCGCCTTCGAGCGGCGCGAGACGCGCTGCGCCGACCCCATGCTCATGTACTTCTCCAGCGGCACGTCGGGCAACCCCAAGATGGTGCTGCACGAC
>JAAWAY010000210.1 GCA_022792415.1 Eggerthellaceae bacterium
CGGCGATGGACTGGGGATCAGCGTGGAAATCAATGAGGGTGTAATCACCGTCGGTGAGACCATTGATCTCGTAAGCGAGTTTGCGCTTGCCCCACGCGTCGACGTTGTCGACCACGCCGTCGCTAGCAGCGATGGTGGTCTCGATGCGCTTCATGACACCAGCGCGCGTCTCTTCGTCGATAGTGGGAGCGACAATGAACAGCAGTTCGTAAGACTTCATCAGCTCACCTCCTTTGGACTGTACGGCCCCGGGCTGATGAAGGCGCAACCGGGGCAGGAAATAGCCTGCCTATTCTAGCAAAGCCCACTGAATCGACCCGGATAAGACACGCCAACTCCACATTTGCCGGCGAACGGCCTAGGCGACCGCCTGCGCCACCGGGGACGCCGGGCCACCCGGAGCGGGGTCGCCGGATGAGGGCGCGTCGGGTGCGGACCCGACCTCACCGAGCGCGGGCACATCGGATCCGGACACGTTCGGTGAGGCTTCGCCGGGCATGAGCTCGTCGGGCGCCGCCTCGCCGACGATGTGGTCCGCCGTCATGGACAGCTGGCGAACCCCCTCCTCAGGGGCGCGGCGCGGCGACATGAACTCCAGCTCGTCGGCCACCACCTCCAGCTTGGAGCGGCGCGCGCCCTCGCGTTCCCACTGGCTCCAGTGGAGGTGCCCCTTGAGGGCCACCTTGGTCCCGCGGCGCAGGTACTTGCTCAGGGCCTCGGCGCGGGGCCCGAACATGGCGCACTCCACGTAGTTGGGCTGCTCCTCCCAGTCGCCCGTGTCGGGGTTGCGGCGGTAGTCGTTCACGGCCACGGCGAACGCGAGCACCTTGCGATCGGTCTGCGTGGATCGCAGCTCGGCGTTGCGCGTGAGATTGCCGCTGATGGTGACGGTGTTGATGCTCATGGGTTCCTCCTTCTTGCCCCGGCCTCTCTGCCAGGGCGCTCGCGTGTACGGCAGACGCCCGCACCCTACGCGTCCCCGCCGACCGCCGTGCCCCCGGCGCGCCCCCGCACGCCGACGGCCCCTCCCCCGCGCGGCGGTTCCCCTCCCCCACGCGGCGACGTCCCTGCGGCAACGGCTCCCGGAGATGACCCTCCCCCACCTCGCCGCATCCCCCGTCGCGGCGCAAAAAAAACGCCGCCCCGCAGAGGGACGGCGTCTCGAGGTATCCGGCAGAACTGCCTGCGTCGCCTACAGGGCCTCGGGCTCCGCGTCGGTCTCGGGATCGTCGGCGAGGTACTTCTCGTCGATGTCCTCCTCGCCGTACTCGGAGGCGTCCTTCAGGTTGCTCATGAAGTTGGGGGCCTCGCCGATGAACACCGGCTCCTCCTCGAAGACGGGCTCATCGTCCTCCACGGTATACAGGAATCCCACCGCGTAGCCGTCGCCCTCGCCCGGGACGCCACCCTCGGCGATGAGGGCGTCCTTCTGGCCGTCGTCGGTGTCGATGTAGCCGTCGTAGCACAGCGCGTAGGCGTCGGCGCCGCGCGCGCCCTTCACCGTGTGCTCGGCGAAGTTGAAGCACTCCTCGGCCGTCTCGCCCGGATGCGACTCGATGAACAGGTTGTCCTTCACCACCAGCGCCGTGAAGGGAATGACGTCAGCGCCCTGGGTCATCTTCTCCTTGGCCTCGTCCAGGGAGAAGAGCAGCACCTTCTCAAGGATCTCCGGGATCTCAGGGACGTCCTGGGAGTCGTTCTCAATCTCGCGATCGGCCATGGCGGCCTCCTTTCCTGTGAATGTTAGGGAGCAGTCTAGTGGTTTCGGGCGCACCGTGCAGCCGGAGCCCGGCGTTTCACGTGAAACATCCTCCCGACGGCAGGCGCGGGCCGCCGGAGACGGCTCGGGTTGAGAGGGCGGGCAGTGAGCTAGTACGGCAGGTTGGAAGGCGCGTCGTTGACGGTGATGTCCGCCTCGGCACGCAGGTCGGCGAGCCAGTCGAGCGCGGCGTCGGCGCCGATGTCCTCGGCGTCCTGGCCGGACGTGTCGGCCTCGGTGCCCGCCGTGTCGTCGCCCCCGAGGGTCGGGTCCTCGGCGAAGGCCTGGGTCACCTTGCGCGAGAGCAGGTCCAGCTCGAGCTCCTGGCGGTAGGTGCTCTCCGTGAGGCCCGCGTCGGCCAGGGCCTCCTTCCAGGAGGCGTCGCTCGCGTAGGTCTTGCGCTTGGCGGCGAGCGCCTCGTCCACCTCGGCGGACGACACGCTGATGCCCAGATCCTTGGCCCCCTGGCGCAGGATCTCGCGCGACACCATGATGTCCACCACCCGATCGCGCAGGCTCTGGTCGGTCTGGCCGCTCTCGGAGAGGTACGATTCCCACTCGTCGTTGGAGGTGAGACCCTGGGCCTCGCGCAGGCTCTGGACGTAGTCGGTGATCGTCTTCTCGGGGATGTCGACGCCGTTGACGGTGGCGGCCGTGCCCGTGGTGCCGCCCGCGCAGCCGGCGAGCAGCCCCAGCGCGAGCGCCATGGCGGCGACGAGAACAGGCAGACGGTGCTTGGGGAAAGTGCTCACAAGATACTCCTAACTGAAGAGGCACGATGGCCTTTGCAGCATGTGAGGCCATCACCTCTGGCGATAGCCGATGGGGCCGATTTCAGGTGCCACGCACCCAAGGCGGCGCGTTACGGCCCGACGGACGACGCGCGCGGAATGCTCCGACCGCATTGTATCCCAGCTGCCGAAGATCCGAGCACGCCGGATGCATCGCACATCCCCCACGCACACAGGCTCCATGCACGAGGGACGCCTTCTCGCCCCATTACCGCCAAGAAGTGGTTGGCCCCGTCGCCAAAAGCCATGTGCCTAGCCCGCACCCCGCGCCCGCACCTGCGCCCCGTGCTCGCTTCCGTCTCGTCCGCGCTCGCCCCCCCTCGTTCCTCGCCCACCTTCCCTCACTTCGCCCTGGACCTCGCTCTCCCGCCCCGCCTTTGTCCTCACCCACGCCTCGCGTTTGCTTTCGATTTCGCCCCTCTCTCGCCCTCTCCACCACTTCGTCCCGGCCCTCGCCCCCTCCCTTCGCCCCGGCTCTCGCTCCCTCCCTTACCGTTTCCTTCACCTGTGCGGGCGTGCTCACTCCCGCCCTCACCCCGCGCTCGCGCTCGCCGCCGTCCTCGCCCTTCCCCCATTCTTGCCCCACGCTCGCTCTCGCCTGCGCTTCACTCCAGCTCTTGCTCAGCCCTTCCTCCTTCCTCATCCTGCCGCCGCCCGCGCCCCCCAACCGAAGGCGCGAAACTTCAGGAGCCCTTTTCTAACCAATTTCCGGGCGCGGACAACGTTTTCGCACGCATTTGAGGGCAAAGGAAGTAGCTGGCCAAGCGGTCCGTCTAGACATCACCTCTCTGACCTGGGAAAACAAAAAGAACGCGATGCTCCTCCGCCGCCACGGGGCCCTTTGGTGTTGTCCGCGCCCGGAAATTGGCTTTTTTTGGCCGGAATAAGGAACAAAGGCAATGAGGAAGAGGGGGGAACGGGGGGAACGGTTCTTTGATGCGCTCCTTCGTGTATTCCCTTCCGAGTGACTTGATGCTGCCACGCAC
>JAAWAY010000005.1 GCA_022792415.1 Eggerthellaceae bacterium
ATTGAAAATATAAGGAGCTCAAGGCCACACACGTAAACATAGTAAAAGCAGCCAGATCCTCATCTGCGTGGGCGGCCGCGGGTACTGCCAGTTCTGGGGTGAGCAGGCCATTGAGATGCGTCCGGGCGACTGCGTGAACATTCCCGCGGGCGTCAAGCACTGGCACGGTGCCGCGCCCGACAGCTGGTTCTCGCACCTGGCTGTGGAGGTGCCGGGGGAGAGCACATCCAACGAGTGGCTCGAGCCCGTGTCGGACGAGGACTACGCGAAGCTGGCCTAGCCGCCGAGCGCGAAGAAGGCTGCCACGCCAAAGCGGGCCGGGAGGGAACCCCCTCCCGGCCCGCTTCTTTTCCGCCATTTTCCTTGCTGTCTCCCCAGCGTCTCTCGTTTCCCCTGATGAGCCCAAGTATCATACACTTCTAAAATAAGTATCATACGTTATTGCAATAAGTATCATACATCCGTATAATTCATGATACTTTGCTCCTCCGGAGGGGCTGCGGGGGAGAACAAAACCGAGAGGAAAGGGGAGAACATGCGGAAGGTAGAGAACAAAAAGCTCTACAAGCGGGCTCTTGCTGCGGCAACGATGAGCCTGGTTATGGGGCTTTCTCTCACGGCTTGTGTCCCAAGTACCACCCAGCAGGAAGGCGACGAGGCGGCGGTGCCCGTCTCTCGTCTGGACGAGATCCAGTCTCGCCCGGTGACCTATCCGGCAGAGGGCGGCATGGCGGAGCTGAAGGAGAAGCTCGGGAACAAGGCGGAGGAGTACGCCCCGGAGATTCGGACGCTGGATGACGGCACGCAGATCCAGCGCACCCCCATCTCCAACTTCAACCTCGATGGCCTTGATGACGTGGACAGCACCTACAACATCTACACCCTGAACGCGGACGATCGCGGCTGCGACTCGTGCCACACCGAGGGCCTGGGCGATGTCGTGGCGAAGCTGGAGTACCCGCACTGGCCCGTCGACAACGGCCTGCACACCAACATCACCGTCGAGGACTGCATGTACTGCCATGACGAGTCGCAGAGCCGTGACGGCCACGTGCCGTTCTCGCAGCTCATCCACGGCATTCACAGCAAGCAGTCCTTCACCGACGCCGGGGGCAACTGCATGAGCTGCCATGCTCCGGCCTCCGATACGCGCGAGGGCCTGTCGCTGTGGGACGCCGTCAAGCATCGTGAGCTTCGCGGCATCAACAAGGTGAAGGACGTCCAGGGCGACTTCTCCTTCGACCAGACGACCCTTCTGGGCGACGACTCCGTCTTCCGCGTCGATCCCGGTTCGGATGAGCGATGGGGTGCGCAATCCCAGATGTTCATCAATGAGGCGTACGACAACAAGCCTGGCTCTCAGGAGGACTTCGACAACTGGGAGATCACGGTTTCGGGCCTTGTGAACAACCCGTACACGATCACGCTGGGCGAGTTGATCAAGGAGGCGCCCGTCGAGGAGTTCATCGCGAAGCTCAACTGCGTTCTGACGACGCCGAACGGCACGCAGCTCGGCAACTACGCCGTCAAGGGCATTCCGATTGAGTACCTGATCGAGCGCGGCGGCGGTGCCAAGGAGGGTGCCACGGGCGCCCGCGCCATCCGCGGCGACAACCCGGCGGGTGGCCAGCGCATCTCGCTCGACACCATAGCCGAAGATGGCGGATGGCTCGTGTTCGAGGTCAACGGGCGACCGCTGACGATGGCCGAGGGCTGGCCGGTGCGAGCCTGGTATCCCCAGTACGCCGCCTACATCTCCGCCCGCTACTGCAGCGGCATCGAGGTGACCGAGGAGCACATCGACATCACGCTGGGCGGCCTGCCCTACGGCAGCCGCGACGCTCGCGGCGATGAGTACGGCTGGCGCCGCATGTACATGCACGAGGACTTCACGACCGGCTACGACGACAAGCCCGTGGTCGCCGTGACCTACACCCCGGAGGGCAAGATCATTCCCGTGGGTAAGCCGTATGAGTTCCAGGGCTATGCCGATGCCTGGGAGGATCCGATCGTGGCCATGGAGTTCTCGATGGACGGCGGCGAGACGTGGACGCACTTCGACACGCCCGACACCGATCCGATCGCATGGGTGTACTGGCACTTCACCTTCACTCCCGAGGAGCCGGGCGCCTATGTCCTGAAAGTTCGTGGCATCACCGAGGGCGGCCTGTACTCGACCTACGGCGACGAGGTCATGGTCAACGCGCAGTAGCGTCGGAAACCCAAACACTATTGAGCTCCGATTTGAGGAGGACAGATGAACAAGTTGCAAAAACCGCTTGCGGTCGGGGCAAGCTCCATCCTGGTGGTCAGCAGCGTGGCAGGTATGGCGATGGCTGGTCCAGCCGCCGCCGCTCCGCAGGATGTCGTGGCCGGCAACGAGGCGTCCCAGTCGGTGAGTGACGAGACCGCCATCGTGTACGTGGAGAACGTCGCGGGCGACTTCGGCTACTCCCAGACGGCGGTGAACACGAACCAGGAGATCAAGAAGCGCATCGGCGATGCGGCGAAGTACCTCTGCAACAACGCCGCCGTCAACGAGGACGTCGTCGACGCGCAGGACTGGATGCTCACCATCGGGGGCGATGTTGAGACGTCGATAACGGCCTCGTATGAGGAACTCTACAATTCCGACGAGGTGCAGCGTGTGATCATGGGCTGCTCGTGCAAGGGCAACCACGCGGACGGGGCGGCAAGCGTCAACGCCGAGGTGTACGGCATCCCGTTCCTTTCCCTGCTCAACATGGTTCAGCCCGCCCCGGAGGTGAACACCGTGGTGTTCACGTCGCTTGACGGCTACTCGATCGCCCTGCCCATGAAGTACGTCCTCAACCACGGCGGCCTGCTCGTGTTCGACGTCAACGGCGCACCGATTGCCCAGTCCGTGGGCGGCTTCAACCAGCTGTGGATGGGCTCGACGGCAGCGAACTACTTCGCTCGCGACATCGACACCATCACGTTCGAGGTTCGTGAGGAGGCGCCCATCAGCCCGAGCAGCGACGAGGCTCGCGAGGCGTACCAGAACCTGCCCAACGTCGGGTTCTTCTACGGCGGCGACGTCCAATAACGCCGAGCGGCCGGTGCGCGCCCCGGCGGGCGCCGGCCGCTCTTCCAGAACGGAGTGACAACAATGACTCGAGAAGGTTTGCTTACCCGGCGAAGCCTTCTGAAGGGCACTGCCGCAACCGGCGCCGCGCTGGCGCTCGGGGCGGCCGTGGCCCTCAATCAGGAGGAACCCGCCCTGGCGGACTCCGAGGGTGGCGAGGTCGCCATCGCGCACGAGCAGTATGGCTTTCTGGTCGACGTGTCCAACTGCGTGGGATGCGAGAACTGCGTGGCCGCCTGCCGCAAGGAGAACGCCCTACCCGACAGCTACGCCGACCGCCGGTGGATCCTCGAGGAGGAGGACGGCAAGGGCAAGACCCGCCGCCTGTCCCACTCGTGCATGCACTGCGAGAACCCCAGCTGCATGGCCGTGTGCCCGGCCGGCGCCATCACCAAGGACAACGCCGGAAGCGTCATCGTCAACAAGGACCGCTGCATCGGCTGCAAGTACTGCTACCAGGCCTGCCCGTTCGGCGTGCCCAGCTACAACGATGACGGCATGGACAAGTGCGACACCTGCCGCGGCAGCGGCGTGGCGGCGGGGGACACCCCGCACTGCGTGAGGGCCTGCAAGTTCGGGGCGCTCAAGTACGGCCCGGTGTCCAAGATCAAGGAGGTGCCCGGCGTCCAGCCCGTGGACGCACCTGGCCACCCCTCGTACTACCTCAAGTTCCCGATAAGCTACGCCGTCTCGGCGCACAAGTAGAGGAGGTCTGCGATGCTGCAAGAAATGTGGGGCTGGCAGCCGGCTCTCTACCTGTTCCTGGGCGGCATGGGCGCCGGCGCGTTCATCGCGGCGGCCGCCCTGTACCTGATGGATAAGAAGCAGCTCACCCGCTCCATCTGCATCTCGATGTGGGCTGCGCTGGCCAGCCTGGCGGTGGGACTGCTGCTGCTCCTGTCCGAGCTGGTGTTCCCGGTGAGGGGCCTCATGATGTGGCAGAGCTTCAGCCACTTCTCGTCCTGGATGACCCTGGGCGCGTGGGGCGCGTTCCTCGCCATGGTGGTGTTCTTCGTCTCGGCGCTGCTCGCGATGCCCAAGGTGTCGTCCAAGCTGGCCGAGAAGTGGGAGCTCTACCAGAAGAAGGGCCACAAGGTCCGCCGCGTGCTGGCCATCGTCGGCATCGTGCTGGGCGCCTTCGTCGCGTTCTACACCGGCATGCTGCTCAGCTCGGTTCCCGGTGTTCCGCTGTGGAACACGCTGCTGCTTCCGTGCCTGTTCACCGTGTCGGCGCTCGACACGGGCGTGGCGCTGGTGGAGATCATCACCATCATCGTCACCCGCGCCTCCGACGAGGAGCTCCCCGAGCGCACCCGCGTGGTCATCGAGCGCTCCGTCATCGTGCTGGTGGTGGTCGAGCTCATGGTGATGGCCATCTTCCTGAGCGTGATGATGGCCGGTGACGTGAGCACGGCCTCGGGCTCCACCGCGGTGCTGTCGGCCGAGCAGCTGCTCTCCGGCCTCCTGGCCCCGTACTTCTGGGTCATGGTCATCGCCATCGGGCTGCTGCTGCCGCTGGTCGTGGCCATCGCAGGCCTGGCGCTCAAGCGCAAGGGCATGGAGGTCGCCATGGCGCTCGGCGCGCTGGGCGCGCTCATCGGCGGCTGCGAGCTGCGCTTCCTCATCCTGTCCGATGGCATCCACGCCGAGTACGTGCTGGACGCGCTGCAGAAGCTCATTTCCTGACCTATCCGAGGATTCCTTCCCTCCCTCCGGCAGGCCCGTTCCCCGCGGGCCTGCTGTCTTTGGAGCGCGAAGAAAGTGCTTCCCCCTGCCCTTGGGACACCTCCTATGCTGGGGTGGCCGTGGCGCGTGGGCGCCGCTGCGCGAGAGGGATCACGGGAGGGCGATCCCCTAAGGCGATTCCCATGAGGGAGGAGATGCCATGTATGAGCAAGGAACCGGGGGCGTGACCCCCGGCGTGAGCCGGCGCGACTTCGTGCGCCTGGCCGCGGGATCGGCGTTGGGGGCGGGGTCGGTGCTGGCACCCGCCATCGCCTACGCCGACGAGCCGGCTTCCCCGAAGCCGGCTGAGCCCGACCCGCTCTACCCCTATGCCGTGCCCGTTACCGTCACCGAGGACGAGCTGCGTCGCCGCAAGCGCGTGCTGGTGGTGGTGGACTACCAGGTCGACTTCGTGGACGGCGGCGTGTTCGGCACCGTCGAGCCGGCGCTGGCCATCGAGGACGACCTGTATGCCCTGATCAAGGACTACCAGGATGCGGGAGACATCGTGGTGTACACGCAGGACACGCATCCGGCCGACACCTACGACGCCACGCGGGAGGCCACCATCAACCCGCCGCACTGCATTCCCGGCACCGAGGGCTGGGAGATCTACGGCCGCTGCCGCGAGCTGCTCACGCCCGAGCGGGCCATCGCCGTGCGCAAGGGCACGTACGGCTCCAAGGAGCTGCCCTCCATCCTGGAGGCCCTGCGCAGCCAGGGGACGGCCTTCGAGTCCATCGAGGTGGCGGGCGTGTCCACCACCTGTCGCGTGCTGCACAACGCCATCCTGCTGTACACCTTCTTCCCGGAGGTGCCCGTCATCATGGACGCGCGCACGACGGCCAGCTACACCGACGACAGAACCATGGAGCAGCTCCGGGTCATGGAGGGCTGGGGCTTCATCGTGAAATGGTAGGAGGGATGAGCATGGAACCACGCATGAGTGACGGCGCCTCGACGCCGCGGGCGACCGGTGCGTCGACGACGAGTGGAGAGCGCCTGGTGGGGCGCCGGTCGTTTCTGGGCATGGCCTCGGTCCTCGCCGTCACGGCGGCGCTCGGGCTGACAGGCTGCGACCGGGGCCCGAAGGACGCTCCTGATGAGGGCGCGCCGGCGCCTGGCGCGACCCCGGGGGCCGTTGACGCCCTGGCGACGGCGGCCACGCTGCCCGCGCCCGACCCCGATCCCGACAGCCCCTTCGGCGTCGATCGCGCCATCAACATGGCCACCATCGACGACTACCTCGGCCTGCCGGGCGTCACGTACCGGGACATGCGCATGCTGCTCGACCCGGCCCAGTACGAGGAGATCGGCGGCCACGCCAACCTGGAGATGACCCTGGAGGGGTTCCGCATCGTGCCGTTCCCCTACGTGGGCACGCTGCAGGAGCTGCCGGTGAGCGGGGCGTACCAGGGTGAGCGGCTGTTCGACGTGGCGTGGAACGACGATGGCACGGTGGCCGGCGCCGTGCCGCGCTTCGCCCAGTCACACCAGATACTCGAGGACCTGTTTCCCAAGGACGGCCCCGTGTTTCTGATGTGCGGCGCAGGCGGCTACGCGGGCATGACGCGCCAGCTGCTCATCTACCTGGGCTGGGACGCGGACAAGCTGTACAACGTGGGCGGCCAGTGGGACTACGTGGGCGACCATCCCGTGCAGCTCATCGCCTATGACGAGCGAGGCGATGCGGAGTACCTGTTCTGGCGCGCCGACTACGCCTCCATCGACTTCGACGACCTGACCCCCGTGGACTCGTAGCGGGGGAGGGGCGGCCGGGCGGGCATGGCGGCCCGGCCCCCGCGCGACGGCGCGGCACGTGCGCCGATTTCCTGGAACACGGCGAGCGCCCGGGCCCTCGGGAGGCGCCTGCGTGGTACGATAACCGCAGATGCACCCTTTGAGGAACCGAGGAACCGCCGCTTGTTCGAGCCGTTGGACATACAGGAGAGCTCCGGCGTCCCGGTGTGGCTGCAGATACGCAACCACCTGGTGTTCCTCATCAAGTCCGGTCGCCTGCGGCCGGGGGACGTGCTCCCGACGGTCAGGCACCTGGCCGGGGAGCTGGGGGTCAACTACAACACGGTTCACAAGGTGTACCAGGATCTCGAGACGGACGGGCTGATCTGCTCGCAGCGGGGAAGGCGCTCCTATGTCGCGGACATCGATCGCGACGACATCGCCATGCCCTCCAGCCCCATCGACGCCGTCATCGACGAGCTGGTCTCCCTGGCACGCGAGTCAGGCGTGACGAAGGGGGACCTGCTGATGCGGGTGGAGGAGGAATTCGACCGCATCGACTCCTAGGGGATGATCCTGGTGAGCGCAAAGAGATCCGACGACCCCGTCTTCGACGAGGACTCCATCGCCGTCGAGAGCAACCAGTTCAGCAACAGCGGCACCCGACGCGGGGGCGCCGTGTTCCTGAGGTGGTTCATCGCCGCGGTCGCGGCGTTCGTCCTGTTCGACGTCGTGTGGTGCTTGGGCGCGCCCCTGTTCACGGCGCTGGTGGCGGGCGTCCTGCTCGGCATCCTGCTGTTCAGCTGCGTCCATATCGTGCTGGAGTGGGAGCGCCTCGTCATCGTGCGCCTGGGCCGCTTCAGCCGCGTGGCGGGCCCCGGCCTGGTGGTGAGCATCCCCCTCATCGAGTTCGCCGCCGCGCGCGTTGACGTGCGCGTGCGGTCCATGGCCTTCCGCGCAGAGCACGTGCTCACCGAGGACCTGGTGCCCGTCAACATAGACGCGGTGCTGTTCTGGACCATCTGGGATGTGCGCAAGGCCTGCTCGGAGGTGGAGAACTTCGAGCGGCTCGTGTTCTGGGTGTCGCAGACCACCCTGCGCGACGTGGTGGGCAGCGTGGCCATCGCCAAGCTGGGAACCCGGCGCGTGCAGATAGACCAGGAGATCACCGAGATCCTCGAACGCAAGACCGGCGAGTACGGCATCACCGTGACCTCGGTGGAGATCCGCGACATCGAGGTGCCCGCCGAGCTGCAGGAGGCGCTGTCGGCCGAGGCACGCGCCGAACGCGAGTACAACGCCCGCATCATCCTGGCCGAGGTGGAGCAGGAGGTGGCGAGCATGTTCGTGGACGCCGCGCGCACCTACAAGGAGGAGGACCAGGCCCTCCAGCTGCGCGCCATGAGCTTCGTGGCCGACAGCGTGAAGGACCGCGGCGGCATGGTGGTGGTTCCCAGCGCCCTGTCGGAGGCCTTCGAGAACCTGGGCAGCCTGACATCACGCTGATCGGCTGACTCGGCACCCCGTCCCGTGAGAACCGGCCGCCTGGCGGTCCCGACCAAAGGAGAGACATGAGAACGCACACCGTCCCCCGTATCGGCGCGATCGCCGCGCTGCCCCTGATCATCGCCTTGGGCGTCATCCCGCTGGCGGGCTGCTCGCCGGACCAGCCGGCCGAGGAGCCGCCCGCCGAGGAGCAGCCCGCCGAGGTCGCTCCCGTGCCCGAGGAGCCGTCCGTGCCCGAGGAGGCCCTCATCAGCGTGCAGGACCTCAAGGGCATGATGGACGCGGGGGAGGGCCTGACCCTGGTGGACGTGCGCAGCCGCGCGGCGTACACGCGCTCGTTCATCCCCGGCTCGGTCAACATCCCCGGCGGCGCCCAGTTCGAGCTGCGCCTGCGCGAGGTTCCCCATGAGGGGCTCGTCGTGCTCATCGGCGCCGTGGGCACCGATCTCGCGCCGAGCTACCAGACGCTCGTGGACAACGACTACGACCCCGCCTCCATCCGGGCGGTGGAGGGCGGCGTCCAGGCATGGGGCGACGCGGGCTATCCCCTGGACTCCGACGACGCCTACGCATGCTAGCCCGCTCGTGACAGAGGGTCACGTCAAACGTCACATCATGTGACAGAGGGTCGCGTCAAACGTCACCTGGCGCGGGCGCGCGGCGCAAACTACACCACCTGGGTGATGCCTGCCGGGGCGCCGGTCGGGTATGATAGCTGCGCAGGGTGCGCAGCGCCCGGCGGCCGGGGAGGCCCGCGTGCGGGTCGGCTGTCGGAGTCGTGCTGTCCTGCTGGTTTTCACGGAAACCGTACCTTGGAACGCGCCGGGACGTGGTAGATACTTCCCACGGCGGGCGCGGTTTCGCGAGGGGGTCGGCCGCCTTCGGCGCGCGACGCCCGGCAAGGAGACGCGGCGGCCTCGCGCGCCGCTGAGGGGATAGAAGAGAAAGGGCAGCATGAACGCTAAGATGAAGAGGCGCCTGGTCGCCGTATCGGGCATCATCGTGATCGTCCTCATCCTGGTGCTCGCGTTCGTCGGGGGCAACTCGGCGGCTAAGACGGTGTCGGTGGCCGAGGCTGCCGAGATCGCCGACCCGGGCCAGAAGATCCAGGTGTCGGGCAACGTCGTCACCGACTCGTACTCCACGAGCGGCAACGTCCTCTCCTTCAGCATCTACGACCCCGACGGCGATCCGGGCACCCAGCTGGAGGTGCGCTACGGCGGCGCCGCGGCCAGCACGTTCGGCAACGACGTGACGGCCATCTGCACCGGCAAGGTGGGCGACGACGGCGTGCTGGAGGCCAGCGAGCTCGTGACCAAGTGCCCCTCCAAGTACGAGAGCGCCACCGACGCGCTCACCGTGGGCCAGCTGCTGGGCTACGGCGACGGCGTCACCGGCAAGATGGTGAAGGTGGCCGGCGAGGTGGAGCCCGGCACGCTCAAGGCCGCCGGCCAGGGCGAGCGTCTCGCGCTCGTCGACCCCGAGACGGGTGAGTCGTTCCCCGTGGCCTTCGACGGCGCGCTGTCCGACGAGGTGGCCGACGGCTCCGCGGTGGTCCTCACCGGGTCGCTCGGCGCCGACGGTACGTTCGACGCCACCGACGTCGCATTGGAGGGCTAGACCATGCAGACCGTGGCTCTGTCGCTCATCGGCCTCCTGGGCCTGCTCGTCGCCTTCGCTGCCTGCGCGCTGTCCCTCGTGTGCCTGGGCGTGGGCCGCTTCCTCGGCCGGCGCGACCCCTCGCGCGGCGAGACGCTCGCCTGGGGCGGGCGCGTGGCCGTGGTGGTGGGCGCGCTGGGGCTCACCGCGTGCTGCGCCGTGCTGGTGTGGTGCTTCATGACCGGCGACACCACGCTCGAGTACGTGGTGCGCAACCGCTCCGACGCCTCGGGCGAGATGGGGTGGCTGTTCAAGCTGGCGGGCCTGTGGGCCGGCCGGCAGGGGTCGCTGCTGTTCTGGGCGTGGCTCATCGCCGTGTTCAACGTGGTGGTGGTCCTGCGCACGCGCAAGGACGCGCGTCCGCTCGACGACTGGGCGCTGTTCGTGGCCCAGCTGGTGCTGGCCGCCTTCGTGGGCGTGCTGCTGTTCTCCGAGGACAACATGCCCTTCACGGCGCTCGACGCCCGCTACTTCGGCGCTGACGGCCAGCTCATCGGCGCCGCGTCGCTGTGGGGCATGAACGCTCTGCTCGAGCACTGGGCCATGGCCATCCACCCGCCCACGCTGTTCATCGGCTACGCCGGCCTCACCATCCCGTTCGCCTACGCCATCGCCGCGCTGGTCGTCGATGACGACTCGCCGCGCTGGGTGGTCAGCTGCACCCCCTACGCCGTGTTCTCGTGGCTTCTGCTGGGCATCGGCATCGGCCTGGGCGCCGTGTGGGCCTACGTAGTGCTGGGCTGGGGCGGCTACTGGGGCTGGGACCCGGTGGAGAACGCGAGCCTGCTGCCGTGGCTGGTGGGCGTGGCGCTCATCCACTCGTTCACCGTGTACCGCCAGCGCGGGGCCTTCAAGCGCTGGAGCGTCATGTGCGCCTGCGTCACGTTCGCCTTCGTCATCCTGGGCACGTTCATCACGCGCTCGGGCCTGGTGCAGTCTGTGCACGCCTTCGAGGGTGACCCGGTGTCGCTCGTGCTGTTCCTGGCGCTCATCGTGCTGTCGCTGGTGGCCGGCGCCGTGGGTCTGCTGGCGCGCCGCAAGAGCTTCGGCGCCGCGGCCGAGGGCGGCGACGACATCGAGTCGATGGCGTCCAAGGAGGCCGCGTACTACGTCAACAACCTCATCATGCTGGTGTTCGCCGTGCTGCTGGCCTACATGACCATCTCCAGCGCCCTGCCGGGCTTTTTGCCCTTCGGCGGCCAGGCGCTGTCCGCGGGCACCTACAACGCCGTGGCGCGCCCGCTGGGCATCGTGTACTGCGCGCTCATCGCCGTGTGCCCGCTTCTGGGCTGGCGCCGCACCGACCCCAAGGCGTTCTGGCGCCGTGCCCGCGTGCCCGGCCTGTGCGCGCTCGCGCTGTTCGCCGTGCTGATGTTCTACTTCTGCACCTACCTGCTGCCCAGCTATGACGCCATCATCGCGGCGGGCGGCACCGGCGCCACCGGCCTGCTCGAGCAGGGGCCGTCGTGGTACTACAACGGCCTGACGGTGGTGGGCTTCGCCGTGGCCAGCCTGCTTCTGTTCAACGCCGGCTTCATGGTGGTGCGCGTGTGCGCCCGCGCCAAGGGCCCGTGGCGCCGACGCTTCCCGGCGCTGGGCGGCGCCATCTGCCACACGGCCATGGCCATCGTGCTGGTGGGCCTCATCGGCTCGTCCATGTACGTGACGGAGAAGGTGGAGTACCTGCCCTACGACGAGGAGGCCGACGCCGTGGAGGCGACGTTCTCCATCCAGGACTTCGAGCTGGTCTACGCCGGCAACTCCGTCGAGCAGCTGGACAACGGCGACGACATCCTGTACTCGCTGCACCTGGACGTCTACCGCGACGGCGAGTACCTGACCACCGTCGACCCGGCCGTGCAGATGGTGACGTCCACCATGCAGACCAAGCAGATCGCCAGCGTGGTCGGGTTCCCGCTGGAGGACCTGTTCGTGGTGTACCGCGGCATGAGCGAGGACGGCGCCTTCGCCCTGGACGTGCGCGTCAACCCGCTCATCAGCCTGGTGTGGGTCGGCTTCGGCCTGCTCATGCTGGGCGCGCTGGTGGCGCTGTTCGCGCGGCGCTCCACGCGCCTGCCCGACGACGGGGCGCCCGACGAGGAGGTCGCGTGATGGGCGCGCCTGCGGCCGCGGGGGGCGCCCCCGCGCCGGCCGCCATCGCGTGCGAGGGCCTCACGAAGGCGTTCGGCACGCGCAAGGCCGTCGACGATCTGACGTTCACGCTGCCCCGCGGCGCGTTCCTGTCGGTGTTCGGGCCCAACGGCGCCGGCAAGACGACGCTTCTGCGCATGCTCGCCACGCTCGCCCGGCCCAGCGCCGGGCGCGCCAGCGTGGACGGCATCGACCTGAAGGAGGAGCCCGACCGCGCCCGCGAGGCCATCGGGCTCATCTCGCACAACTCCATGCTCTACCCCGACCTCACCGCCGAGGAGAACCTGCTTCTGTACGCGCGCCTCTACGGCGTGCGCGACCCGCAGCGCCGCGTCATCGAGCTCTTGGACGCGGTGGGCCTCAAGCACCGCCGCCTCGATCGCGTGCGCACGTTCTCGCGCGGGATGACGCAGCGCGTGTCCATCGCCCGCGCCCTGGTGAACGACCCCTCCGTCGTGCTGCTCGACGAGCCCTACTCGGGGCTCGACCCGCACGCCATCGAGATCTTCGACGAGCTCATCGCCAGCGTGCGGGCCGACCGCACGTTCGTCATGGTCAGCCATGACCTGGAGAAGGGCTTCCGCCTGGCCGACCACGTGCTGGTGATGGCCCGCGGGCGCGCCGTGGCGTTCGGGCCCAAGGACCAGATGGATCCCGCGGAGTTCCGGTCGCTCTACCGCGACACCGTCGGGCTGGGGGTGGCCTGATGGCGCGCCGCGGCGGTGGCGCCGCCCCCCGCAGCGCGCTGTGCGCCCCGCCCTCGGCGTGGGCCCAGTACCGCACCCTGCTGGCCAAGGACCTGCGCCAGGAGTTCCGCACCAAGGAGATGCTCGTGTCCATGGGCATCTACGCGCTGCTCGTCATCGTGGTGTTCGGCGTGGCGCTGTCGTTCGCCAATCCCGGCGCCGACTTCCTGGAGGTGTCGGGCGGGCTTCTGTGGGCGCTCGTCGTGTTCACGTCGCTTCTGGGCCTCAACCGGTCGTTCTCGCACGAGACGGAGAACGGCTGTTTGGAGGGGCTGCTGCTCGCGCCGCTCGACCGCGGCGTGGTGTTTTTGGCCAAGGCCACGTCCAACCTGGTGTTCCTGCTGATCGTCGAGGTCATCGCCGTGCCGCTGTACTGGGTGTTCTTCTCATCGTTCGCGGCGCCGGCCGCCAGCGCCCCGCTCATGGCGGTGCCGCTGCTTTTGGGGTCGGTGGGCATCGCGGGCATCGGCACGCTGCTGTCCACCATCACGGCGGCCACGCGCGGCAAGGACGTCATGCTGGCGCTGCTGTTCGTGCCCATCGTGTTCCCGCTGCTGTACGCCTGCGTGTCGGCCACCACGGCCGCCATCGCCGGCGGCGTGCTCATGGAGGACGCGTTCGCCACGTCGCTGGCGCTGGCCGCGGGCTACGACGTCATCATGCTGCTGGCGTCGTGGGTGCTCTACGACTTCGTGGTCTCGTGACCGCGCGCCCCGCGGGGCGCGCGTCGAGTGGTTCGCGCCTCCGGGCGCGTGTGAGAAAGGAGGGCCCATGGCCCGAGAAGGAAGGGACGTCAAGCTGCCCGAGGCCGGGCAGTGGCCCGACAAGGCGGCGCCCGTCGCGCTCATCGTGGGCGCGGTGCTGACGACCGTCGGGTTCCTCATGGCGTTTCTGACGGTGCCGCCCGTGGGGGGCGCCGCGGTGAACGGCGTGGAGCTCATCGGCGACGCCATGGTCAACCAGAAGATGCTGCTGTCCCAGAAGATCTTCTACTTCCACATGCCCGTGGCCATCACGTCGTTCGTGGCGCTGGCCTTCGGCTGCTACTACAGCGTGCGGTTCCTCATGACGCGCGCGCGGCGCTTCGACACGTGCGCGCGCATCGCGCTGGAGATCGCGCTGCTGTTCGTGGCCATGACCATGATCACCGGCGAGATGTGGACGCGCTTCGAGTGGGGCGTGTGGTGGAGCTGGGAGCCGCGGCTGACCACCTACCTGGTGCTCATGCTCATCGTCATCGCGTACTTCGTGCTGCGCGGGTCGGTGGACGAGCCCGAGCGGCGCGCCACCTTCAGCGCCGTGGTGGCCATCATCGCGTTCATCGACGTGCCCATCTGCTTCATGATCACGCGCCTCATCCCCTCGAGCATCCACCCCGTGGTGCTGCGCGAGGGCGGCATGAGCCCCGAGATGGGGCTGTGCGTGGGGCTGGTGGCGCTGGGCATGCTGTGCATCGCCTTCGCCCTGTACCGCGCCCGCTTCCGCCAGGTGCGCCTGACCGAGCGCGTCGAGGCGCTCAAGGAGGAGCTGGGCGACTAGCGCCCCGCCGTCTTGCAGCCATTCCCGGCCCCGCGCCCGCCGCGTCGGCCGCCAGAGAAAGGAACCGCCATGGACCCCATCCTCGCTGACATCTACTCCACCATCCTGCCGTCCGCGCCCTACCTCATCGCGGCCTACGCGCTTCTGTGGGTGGCCCTGCTCGTGTACGTGCTCATCATCGCCCGCGGCACCAAGAAGGCCGAGGCCCAGCTCATGCTGCTGGAGGAGGCCGTGGCCGACCAGCGCGCCAAGGGCGAGTAAGAGCCGTCCGCCGGCGTTTGCCGCTGTAGTATCATGTGCGCGAGTGGTCGGCCCGCCCGCCCTCGTCGCAGGCGCCTGCGGGTGCCTCGCCGTCACCGCCCCGGCGTCCTGCGCGCCCGGGGACACGTCGTGAGAGAAAGGTGCTCGATGAAGGCGCTCATCCCCGCCGCGGGTCTGGGGACCCGCTTCTTGCCCGCCACCAAGGCCCAGCCCAAGGAGATGCTGCTGGTGGTGGACCGCCCGGCCATCCAGTACGTCGTGGAGGAGGGCCTGGCCTCGGCCGCCGACGAGGTGGTCATCATCAACAGCCGTGACAAGAAATCCATCGAGGAGCACTTCTCGCCCGCTCCCGAGCTGGTGGCGCTGCTGCGCGAGCGCGGCAAGGACGCCTACGCCGACGCCGTGGAGGCGGTGGGCGACTACAACGTGAGCTACGTGTACCAGGATGAGGCGCTGGGCCTGGGGCACGCCGTGCGCTGCGCGGCCGAGAAGACCGGCGGCGAGCCGTTCTACGTGCTGTTGGGCGATGTGCTGGTGCCCGACAACGCCATGCTGCCGTCCATGCAGGCGGTGTCCGACGCCCATGCCGGCGCGAGCGTCATCGCGGTCATGCCCGTGCCCGACGACCAGGTGAGCCGCTTCGGCGTCATCGCCGGCGAGGCCGTGGCCGACGACGTGTGGAAGGTGGAGTCGCTGGTGGAGAAGCCGGCGCTCGAGGACGCGCCCTCCAACCTGGCCGTGTTCGGGCGCTACCTGCTGTCGCCCCGGGTCATGGAGCTGCTGGCCGACGTGGAGCCCGGCGTGGGCGGCGAGATCCAGCTGACGGACGCCCTGGACGCGGTGCTGCGCGAAGAGGAGATGTACGCGCTGGTGGTGGACCCGGCCGACGGGTTCGACACGGGCACCGTCGAGAGCTGGCTCGAGACGAACAACGAGCTGTACCGCCGCAAGATGGCGTAGCGCCGACGCGACGTCATGGTTTAGGCGAGGGCCCCGCCTGGCGCGGGGCCCTCGTGCGTTCGGGGGCGTCGGGCGTGGGGTGGCGTGGCGGCTGCATGGGGACGCCCGTCGTCGGGGGCGCTTCCGGAGGGCGCTCGGCTTCTTGCGCTGGAAAAGAAGTGGCCCGGCGAGAGGGGAGCTCGCCGGGCCGAAAGGAGGGGATGACGCGATCCCGTGGGATCGCTCTGCTTCGTTTCGAAAGCAGGCAAGCGGAGTAGGAGGGGAACCTTCGCGCTTGCTGGTACTCAGTATAAGTCGACCCCTTGAATAAGGTATGAATGGCCTTTGGGCATCTTGTGAATTTCGCATCCACACTTTGCGGAGTTTGTCAAATTTGACGCTTGGGCCGACATTGTCAACCTCTTGCGAGGTAAGCAAACATTTGTTTGTTTCTGGTCGCGCGACCATGGAGGCCGTGGTACCATAGCGCCCATGGATACGTTGTTTACGGAAATGGAGAACGCGGAGCGCGGGCGGGTGGCCCCCCTGGCCGTGCGCATGCGCCCGCGCACGCTCGATGAGCTGGTGGGGCAGGCGGACGCCGTGGGCCCCGGCAGCTGGCTGCGCAGCGCCATCGAGCAGGATGCCCTGAGCTCGGTCATCCTGTACGGGCCGGCGGGCACGGGCAAGACGTCGCTCGCGCACGTCATCGCCGAGTCAACCAAGGCCACGTTCGTGGAGGTGTCGGCCATCGGCGGCACGGTGTCGGACCTGCGGCGGGAGATTGACGCGGCCGAGAAGCGCCTCGTGATGGGCGGCTTGCGCACCATCCTGTTCGTCGACGAGATCCACCGCTTCAACCGCTCCCAGCAAGACGCGCTGCTCCACGCCGTGGAGGACCGCATGGTGGTGCTGGTGGGCGCCACCACGGAGAACCCGTTCTTCGAGGTGAACTCCGCGCTCATCTCGCGCTCGCGCGTGGTGGAGCTGCGCTCGCTCGCCGACGAGGACGTCGTCGAGCTGGTGGCGCGCGCGGTGGCCGACGAGCGCGGCCTGGGCGGGCTGTACGCGCTGGACGACGACGCGCGCGACGCCATCGTCCTTTTGGCCGGCGGTGACGGGCGCACGGCCCTCACCACGCTGGAGCTGGCAGCCGGCATGGTGCCTCCCGGCACGAAGGACAAGCCCGTCGCCGTGACGGAGGCCATGGTGCGCGCGGCCACGCCCCACCGGGCGCTGCCCTACGATAAGAACAAGGACATGCACTACGACGTCATCTCGGCGTTCATCAAGTCCATGCGCGGGTCCGACCCCGATGCCGCCGTGTACTGGCTGGCCCGCATGATCGACGGCGGGGAGGATCCCAAGTTCATCGCCCGGCGCATGTACATCGCCGCGTCCGAGGACATCGGCAACGCCGATCCCCAGGCGCTCCTGGTGGCCGAGGCGGCCTTCCGCGCGGCCGAGGTCATCGGCTACCCGGAATGCCGCATCAACCTGGCCCAGGCCGCCATCTACCTGGCGCTCGCGCCCAAGTCCAACGCGGCCGAGGCGGCTATCGACGCGGCTCTGGCCGAGGTGCGCCACGGTCCCGCGCGCAAGGTGCCCGACTACCTGCGCGACCGCCATCGCCCGGGATCGGAGGACTACGGGGAGTACAAGTATCCGCACAACTACCCATCAGGCTGGGTCGACCAGCGCTACCTGCCCGAGGGGCTGGAGCGCGGGGCGTTCTACCGCCCCGGCCCGCGGGGGTGGGAGGCCTACCGGGCCGACGCCTTCGCACGCGATCGTGCCGAGGCGGGGGAGCGGCCCGCGCCCTCGGGCGGCAAGGCCGGTAAGTAACGGTGCGGCTACCGAGAAATCCGCGTTCGATGAAACGATGAGCGGGCTGTATAGAATATCCGTCTGAAGTCCCCGAAGTGCTATAGTTTAGCTTTCGAGTCAACAGGAGGCTGACATGGAACTGCTCAACATCGCCCTGCCCATCGTGTACGCGCTCGTCGGCGTGGCGCTCGTCTGGTTCGTCATCGAGCTCGTGCTCACGGTGCGAACCGCCCGCAAGACGGTGAAGTCCGTCAAGAAGCAGATCGACCCCACGCTCGAGAGCGTCGGCAAGATCACCGCCTCGCTCGAGCCGGCTGTCGCCAACGTCAACCGTCTCACCGAGCAGCTGCAGCCCACCATCGAGCACGTCGGCAACATCACCGCCTCGCTCGAGCCCGTGTCTGCCAAGATCGACCCGCTGGTCGACCGCGTGTCACTCACCGTGGACGCGGCCAACCTCGAGATCATGCGCGTGGACCAGATCCTGGAGGACGTCACCCAGATCACCGAGTCGGTGTCCAACACCCTCGACACGGTCGACACCGTCACCAACGCGCCGCTCGAGCTGGTGAACTCCGTCACCGACCGCGTGCGCTCGCGCCTGAAGCCGCGCTACGCCAGCAAGGAGTCCGAGCGCCTGGGCCAGACGGCCCCCGCCGGCACGAGCCCCGTGCGCGACTTCGTCGACGCCGCCTCCGACGTGGCCGGCGCTGCCGTGTCCGACCAGCGCGCCCGCATGCAGGAGCGCAAGGACGCCCGCGTCGCCCGCAACGACGCCGCCCACGCCCGCAACGACGCCCTGGACGAGACCGCCACGGCCATGACCGACACCATCGTCGAGGCCGTGCAGGCCGACACGCCGGGCTACACCACCGTCTCCTCGACGGCCGAGGACGCCCAGCGCTAGCACGGCACGACCATGAAGCTGCCCGACCCCTCCAAGCCAGCCTCTAAGGACAAGAAGCGGCCTTCCGTGATGGACACCATCACGCTGCCGCCCGTGGAGGACGCCGTGTCGGCCTACGCTGACGCGGACGGCGTCATGCGCGCGCCGGGCCCGGAGGCCAAGGCGGCGGCGGATGCCGTGCGCGCAGCCGAGGCCGAGGCGCTGTCGCGCGAGGAGGCCAAGGGCCTGCGCGCGCGTCGTCGCTTCCTGGACATCTGGGCGCTCGTGGGCGCCATCCTGCTCACGGCCGCCGTCGTCTACCTGCTGGGCATCCTGTCGGTGCCCGTGTCCATCGTCATCTGGACGGTCATCATCGTGTTCTGCCTGCGCGGCATGGTGAACGGCCTGGAGAAGCGCGGCGTCAACCGCACGGTGGGCACGGCGATCGCCTACGTCGCCATGGCCCTCGTGCTGGGGATCATAGGCTTTCTGCTGTTCTCGCCGATGTTCGGCCTGAACAACCAGCTCGTCGACCTGGTGTCCAGCCTGCCCCACTACGTGGACGCCACCACCACTTGGTTCAACGACCTGTACGCCAAGTACTCCTACGTGTTCGAGGACGAGACGGTCAAGCAGCTCATCGGCGAGGTGCAGTCCAACGTGTCCTCGTGGGCGAGCTCGCTGGCCCAGGGCGGCGCGTCGGGGCTCATCGGCGTGGGCACCGTGGTGGCCAACGGCCTCATGGCGCTCGGCTTCGCCCTGGTCATCGCGTTCTGGGTGCTCATGGAGCTGCCGGCCATCGGGCGCGAGTGCCGCCGGCTGGTGGGCAGCAAGCACGCCGAGGACGCTGAGTTCCTGCACTACACCTTCACCCGCGTCATGGGCGGCTACATCAAGGGGACGCTGCTCCAATGCGCCATCATCGGCGTGGCCTGCGGCATCCTGTTCGGGGTGCTGGGCCTGTCCAACGCGGCTGCCCTGGGCGGCATCACCGGCGTGCTCAACATCATCCCCATCATCGGCCCGTGGCTCGGCGGCGCGGTCGCGGCCATCACCGCGGTGTTCACGAGCCCGCTCGCCGCGTTCATCGCCGTGGTGGGCACCGTCATCATCCAGCAGTTCGTCTACACGTTCATCTCGCCCAAGATCATGTCGAGCTCGGTGGACGTGCATCCGGCCGTCACGCTGATGGCCCTCATGATCGGCTCGGCGCTCGGCGGCGCCATGAGCGGGCTTCTGGGCTCGCTCGTCGGCATGCTGGCCTCCATCCCCGCCGCCGCGGTGCTCAAGTCGATGTTCGTGTACTACTTCGAGAAGCGCACGGGTCGCCGCCTGGTGGCCGAGGACGGCGTCTTCTTCAAGGGCACCCCGTCGGAGACGAGCGACGACGCCCCCGACCCCATGGCCGACGCCGTGTCGCCGCACCCGGACTCCACGGCCGCCATGGAGCGCATCAACCTGGCGCGGGCCGAGGGCAAGCGCGGGCCCTTCGCCGGGTGGAGCTTGGCCCCCAAGGCCGATCGCAGGGACAAGGCCGGCAAGGGGAAGGGCAAGGGCCGTCACTCCTAGCCGGACGCGGCCGCCCCGGTGCCGCCCCTCTTCTCCACCATCTGCGCACAACCGCCGCCAGCGGGGTGAATCCCCTGGCAGGCGCGGTATAATGACGCGTCGGCGCCAAGACGCCGACAGCTGCGCGCGTCCATCCGGATGCCTCGCGGCGCCCATCGGTAAAGCGGGCCGACCGGCCCTCGCCATAGGACAGAAAGAGCGACCATGGAATACATGACAACCGCCGAGATCCGCGAGAAGTACCTCAGCTACTTCGAGGACAAGGGCTGCAAGCGCATGCCGTCGTCCTCGCTCATCCCCGATGACCCGTCGCTTCTGCTCACGAGCGCGGGCATGGTGCAGTTCAAGCCGTACTTCCTGCAGCAGAAGCAGCTGGAGGAGCCCTACATCGGCACCACCACCGTGCAGAAGTGCGTGCGCACCAACGACATCGACATCATCGGCACCACCGGCCGCCACCTGAGCTTCTTCGAGATGCTGGGCAACTTCAGCTTCGGCAAGTACTTCAAGAAGGAGATGTGCGCCTGGGCGTACGACTTCTCCGTCAACGTGCTGGGCCTGCCGCCCGAGCGCCTGTACTTCACGGTGTTCGAGGACGACGACGAGACCATCGAGATCTGGAAGGACCTGGGCGTCCCCGAGGACCATATCTCCAAGTTGGGCGAGGACGACAACTTCTGGCGCGCCGGCCCCACCGGCCCGTGCGGCCCCTG
>JAAWAY010000086.1 GCA_022792415.1 Eggerthellaceae bacterium
CATCAACAAGCTCGTGCGCATCCAGCGCCAGCTGCTGCAGGAGCTGGGCCGCGAGCCCACCCCCGAGGAGATCGGCAAGGAGATGGGCCTGCCCGCCGAGCGCGTGCGCGAGATCCAGAAGATCTCCCAGGAGCCGGTGAGCCTGGAGACGCCCATCGGCGAGGAGGAGGACTCCCAGCTCGGCGACTTCATCGAGGACGACGCCGCAGAGGTGCACCCCGACGCCGCCAGCTTATACTTGTTGCATGAAGAGCTGGCCTAGGTTGTGGTGGGCATGGCCGAGCGCGAGCGCAAGGTCATCAGCCTGCGCTTCGGCCTGGAGGACGGCCACCCGCGCACGCTCGAGGAGGTCGGGCGCGAGTTCGGCGTCACGCGCGAGCGCATCCGCCAGATCGAGAGCAAGACGCTGGCCAAGCTGCGGCACCCCTCGCGGTCGTCGAAGCTCAAGGACTACCTGGAAGACTAGGCGCCCGAGGGCGCGAACGTGCGGGGGCCGGCGCGATGCCGGCCCCTTCCATATAGAGAGGATACGCCGTGGACCTCGAGTTCTTCGCCACCTGCCTGCCGGGCTCCGAGGCGCTGCTCGCCGACGAGCTGCGCGGGCTGGGCGTGCGCCGCGTGCGCCCCCTCAAGGGCGGCGCCTCCTTCTACGGCGCCCCGCTGGCCGCCGAGCGCGCCTGCCTCTGGTCGAGGCTCGCGGGCCGGGTGAGCCTCACGCTCGCGCGCGTGGATGCGGGCAGCGCCGACGCCCTGTACGAGGGCGCGCGCCTCGTCCCGTGGGAGGACGTGATCGCACCCGGCGCCTCCATCGCCGTCCGGGCGCGCGGGACCAACGAGGGGCTGCGCAACAGCCACTTCACCGAGCTGCGCGTGAAGGACGCCGTCTGCGACCGCCTCGCCGATGCGCGCGGTGCGCGGCCCGACGTGGATCCCCGCGCCGCCTCGGCCGTCATCGAGGCCCGCGTCCGCGACGGGCGGGCCACGCTCTCGCTCGACCTGTCGGGTGCCTCGCTGCACCACCGCGCGTATTTGTCCGACGCCGACGGGGCCGATGCCCCGGCAGCGTGCGCCCTCGCCGCGGCGCTGCTCGCCCAAGCCGGCTGGGCCGGGCGCGCGGGCGCGGGTTGGGGGCTGGTCGACCCGGCCTGCGACGATGGCTACGTGGTGGTGGAGGCGGCCTCGACGGCGGCCGACCAGGCCCCGGGCCTTCTGCGCGAGCGCTGGGGCTTCTACGGCTGGGCGCTCCACGACGAGGCCGCCTGGGCGGATCTGCTGGCCGATGCCGACGAGCGCCTGGAGCGCGGGCTGGAGGCGCTGGGCGCGGGCGGCCCGGCCTCCGACGCGCCCGACCTGGCGCGCGTGCGCATCGTGGGCACGTCGGCCTCGTCGCCGGCCGTGGCCCGCGCCCGTGCCCACCTGCGCGCCGCCGGGCTGCGCCGCGCGGCGAGCGTGGAGTCCGCGTCCGGGCCCGACGCCGCGTCGGTGCAGGAGCGCGTCGCCGCCGTGGTCGCGCGCGGGGCGGGGGAGCGCCCCTCCGCCCCCGCAGGTGAGCCTCCGGCAGCCGCCCCGGCCCCCGCCGTCGGCCATGCCGCGCCCGCGGGCGAGCCGCCCGCCACCCCCGCGCTCCTCGTCGCCCATGCCGCCTCGCTCGACCGCGATCCCAACGACGCGCGCGCCGTGGCCGAGGAGGCCGCCTTCATGACCGCCTGCGCCGCCGCCCCCGCGGGGTCCGCGTTTGCCTGGGCCGGCCCCGCCGGCGTCGAGGCGCGCTTCGGGTGCGCCCCCGCGGCCTCCCTCGCCCTCACGCGCGGCCGCGCCCGCGCCGTCGCGCAGCTGTTCGACCGCCCGCCCGCGGCGCGCGCCGCCATCACGGTGCCCGACCCGGCCGGCGGGGCCGACCACCGGGTGGAGGTGCACGACGAGGCCGCGGCCCAGTTCGCGTCGCACCTGTTCAAGATGGCCCGCGAGCGCCGCAAGTGGGCGCGCCGCGAGGGCGTGGCGTGCTACCGCGTCTACGACGCCGACCTGCCCGAGTACGCCGCCGCCATCGACGTGTACCAGGGCGCGGGCGACTCGGAGGGGCGCACCTTCGTGCACGTGGCCGAGTACCAGGCGCCCTCCTCGGTCGACCCGGCCGTGGCGCGCCGCCGCTTCGAGGACGTGCTGGCCATCGTGCCCGTGGCGCTGGGCGTGCGCCCCGACCACGTGTTCTCCAAGGTGCGCACGCGCTCGAAGGGCGGCTCGCAGTACCGCGACGCCGGGCGGCGCAGCTACGTGGCGCACACGTCCGAGAACGGCCTTCTGCTGGAGGTCGACCTGGCCGGCTACCTGGACACGGGCGTGTTCCTCGACCACCGCGACACGCGCCGCATGGTGGGCCGGGAGGCGCGCGGCACGCGGTTCCTCAACCTGTTCGGCTACACGGGCACGGCCACGCTGCAGGCGGCCGCGGGCGGCGCCGCCGAGACGACCACCGTCGACCTGTCGCAGACCTACCTCGACTGGGCGCGGCGCAACCTGGAGGCCAACGGCTTTTCCTGCGACGCGGGCGAGGGCGCCGGCGCCTCCCGAGGGGGCGCCCGCGGCCGGGCCCAGGGCGCGCGCCCCGCGCCGGCCGCCCACCACCTGGAGCGCGCCGACGTCATGGACTGGATCCGCGACGCCCGCCGGGCCCGCCGCCAGTTCGACCTCATCTTCGTCGACCCGCCCACGTTCTCCAACTCCAAGGCCATGGGGAAGCGCACCTGGGACGTCCAGCGCGACCACGTCGAGCTGCTCGTGGGCGTCTCGCGCCTGCTCGCGCCCGGTGGCCACGCTGTGTTCTCGTGCAACCTGCGCGGCTTCAAGCCCGACGTGGCCGAGCTCGAGCGGCTGGGCGTGCGGCTGGAGGACATCACGGCGTCCACCATCCCGCACGACTTCGAGCGCAACCCGCGCATCCACAAATGCTACCGGGTGACCCGCGCGTCCTGAGGGGCGCCGCGACGGGCCTGAAAAGGGGAGAGGGGGCCGACCCGCTGGACTGAACCCCGATAGTGGGACTGGAAACAAAAGTTTC
>JAAWAY010000087.1 GCA_022792415.1 Eggerthellaceae bacterium
TCCATGTCGTCGGGCACCCACGACAGCGGGTTGATGTGGACGGCCCCCGTGGAGTCCTTCCACGTCAGGTTGGGGATGTCGGACAGGTCGCCGATCGGGGTGTGCGTGCGGGCGGCGCGGCTGACGCGCTCCACCAGCATGCGCATGGGCTCCTCGGTGGAGTCGCCGCGGAACACGTAGTCGATGCAGTCGTAGGCGATGAGGTCCTCGTGGAAGATGGACGACGACAGGCCGCCGAACGAGGTGGGCACGTCGGGGTGGAGCCGCTTGAGGATCTTGGCCACCTCGATGGACCCGTGGCAGTGTGGCATCCAGTGCAGGTCGATGCCGAACATGCGCGAGTCGAGCCGGGCCAGGTTCCTCTCCACGTCGAAGTTCTTCTTGTGCAGCATCATCGACGCCAGGTTGTAGATGCGGGCGCGCAGCCCGTGGCGCTCGAGGTACTCGCACAGCGGGGTGAGCCCCAGGGGGTACATCTCGAAGATGGGCGTGGAGGGCACCATGTCCGACACGGGGCCGTACATGATAGAGCGCTCGCGGAAGTCGTAGGTGGCGGGCGCGTGAAGGTATGTCATATCCATGGTCTGCATGGCTGTGGAGTATAGCAGCCCGCGCGCCCGGGGCGCCCCGCGACGCGGACTGCGCGGGCGCTTTTCGGGGACGGCCCGCGCCCCGGCGCCCGAGCCCCCACCGCCCCCGCGCCGCGGGGGCGCCGTCCTCGCCTGCATTTCGCGCATAAGCTGTGTGCGTTCGGCGCGGTGCCCCCGCCCAGTGCTATCATGCAAATCTATGTGTAAACCGCGCGTCGGGCACGTCCCGCGCGTTCAAGCTGACGAGAGGGTCATATGCTTATCTGCGCACAGTACATCCTCCCGGTCACCTCCGAGCCCTTCCGCCACGGCGCGGTCCTCGTGCGCGACGGCGCCATCCGTGACATCGGCGACGCCGACATGCTGCGCCTGCGCTACCCGGAGGAAGAGGTGCTCGACTATGGGCTGTCGGCGGTCATGCCGGGCCTGGTGGACCTGCACACCCGCATGGAGAACTCGGTCATGCGCGGCCTGCTGAGCGACGTCCCCTACGCCACGTGGCTCATGGCCCTGGCCGACAAGGCCCGCGTCATGGAGATGTCGGACTGGTTCGACTCCGCCGTGCTCGGCGGGCTGGACGCGCTGTCCAGCGGCATCACCACCGTGGCCGACATCACCACCACCGGCGCCGCCTGCACCGCCGCCCAGAAGCTGGGCCTGCGCAGCGTCATCTACCGCGAGGTGGGCGCCATGGACAAGACGCGCGTCGACTACGCCATGCACTCCGCCCAGAAGGACATCCTGCACTGGCGCGAGGAGGTCGACTCGTCACGCATCACCATCGGCATCGCGCCGGCGGCCGTGTTCAACAACCACCCCTCGGTGTTCAAGCGCGTGACGGAGTTCGCCACCAAGGAGGACCTGCCCGTGGCCATGCGCCTGGCGGGCAGCCGCGAGGAGTTCAACTTCGTCAAGTACGGCTCGTCGCCGTTCGCCGTGCACACCATGGACGCCAAGCGCGGCTTCGTGGAGACGCCCCCCTGGCTGCCCACGGGCGTCACGCCGGTGCGCTACGCCCTGAACTGGGGCGCGTTCGACGCCCCCAACGTCATGGTCATCCACGCCGTCCACGTCACCGACGAGGACGTGAAGAAGCTGCGCGAGCACGACGTGTCCGTGTGCGTGTGCCCCCGCGCCAACGCCCAGCTGGGCATGGGCGTGGCGCCGGTCGACGAGTTCTTGCGCGCCGGGCTGCGCGTGGGCCTGGGCACCGACTCGCCGGCGGCCACCGACACCACCGACATGCTCACCGAGATGCGCCTGGGCATGCTGCTGCAGCGCTCCGTCAACACGCGGCGCTTCCTCGACACCACCACCATGCTGGAGCTGGCCACCATCGGGGGCGCCCGCGCCCTCGGGCTCGACGACCAGATCGGCTCGCTGGAGATCGGCAAGCGCGCCGACCTCATCGCCGTCGACCTCTCCAGCTCGCACCAGGCGCCCACCGGCAACCCCGTCTCGGCCGTGGTCAACACCACCACCGCCGCCGACGTGCTGCTCACCATGGTGGACGGCAAGGTGCTCTACGAGAAGAGCAAGTGGCACGTCGACGTGGAGGTGGCCAAGAACATCGCCCGCGTCATCGAGATCAGAGGCAAGTTGAGGGACTAGGCCATGGCACAGACCACCAAGAAGCAGAACAAGCAGCAGCAGAACCTCACCCGCGCGCAGCGCGCCGACCGCGTGCGCGCCGCCGAGGAGCGCGAGCGCCGCGCCAAGGAGAAGGCCGAGGCCGCCGCGCGCACCAAGAAGATATTCACCATCGTCATCTGCGTCATCCTGGTGCTTGCCCTGGGCATTCCCACCATGGCGCTCACCGTGCTGTCGCTGTAGCGACGCCGACGACACCGAGAAAGGAAACGCCCCGTGTTCGGAATCGGAGGATTCGAGCTCTTCCTCATCCTGCTGTTCGGGTTCCTCATCTTCGGGCCCGACAAGCTGCCGGCCATGGCCAAGACGCTGGGCAAGGCCATCGCCAAGTTCCGCAGCGCGCAGGAGGAGATGAGCGGCGTGCTCAAGGGCGAGGTGTTCGACAAGGACGCCGACGAGCCCTTCAAGAACCCGCTCGACGCGCTGGACAACGCTGCTGCCAAGGCCGAGAAGGCCACGGCCACCGCCAAGAAGGCCGCCGCGCAGGCCCAGGAGAAGGCCGAGAGCTTCTCGGCCCGCAAGGCCCGCTACGACGCCGAGCGCGCCGCCAAGAAGGCCGCCGAGGCCGAGGCTGCCGCCGAAGGATCCGAGGAGGCCCCGGGCGTGGAGGCCGCCAAGCCCAAGCCCACCGCCGCCGAGCTCTACGGCACCGACGCCAAGGCCAAGGTGGCCGCCGCCGGCGCCGCGTCGTCGGAGGGTGCCGCGCCGGCCAAGGCCGAGAGCTTCTCGGAGCGCAAGGCGCGCTACGAGCGCGAGCGCAAGGCGCGCCAGGCCGACGAGGCCAAGGCCGTCACCGAGGCCGCCGACGAGCCCGCCGCGGACGCGTCCGCCGACCAGAAGGGAGGGGAGTAGCCATGCCCATCGGACCGGCGCGCATGCCCCTCTTCGACCATTTGGGCGAGCTGCGCATGCGCCTCGTGCGCATCGTCGCCTGCCTGGCCATCGCGGTCGTGGTGTTCTACATGGCCACGCCCACCATGGGCCAGTTCCTGCTTCTGCCCATCGCCGAGTACCTGCCGGTCGACCCGGCCACCGGCATGGCGTCGCTGCAGGCCATCGACCCGTTCGAGGCGTTCGCCGTGCGCTTCCAGATATCGCTGTGGGCCGCCATCGTGGCGTGCTCGCCCGTCATCCTGTGGCAGCTGCTGGCGTTCTTCCTGCCGGCGCTCAAGCCCAAGGAGCGCAAGTGGTTCATCCCCACGTTCGCCGCGGCCGTGGCCCTGTTCATCATCGGCACGGTGTTCTGCTACGCCATCATCCTGAACCCGGCGTTCCA
>JAAWAY010000088.1 GCA_022792415.1 Eggerthellaceae bacterium
CCCACCGACCTCATGGCCGTCAAGAAGGCCCTCGAGGAGCAGGGCGTCGAGACGAAGGGCGCCGAGATGACCATGGAGGCCACCACCCCTACCGAGGTGTCCGTGGCCGACGCCAAGAAGGTCATGCGCCTCATCGACAAGCTCGAGGAGCTCGAGGACCTGCAGAGCGTCTACCACACCATGGACATCACCGACGAGATCGCGGCGGCGCTCGACGAGTAGCGGGTCGCCACCAAGCGCGCGCAGGGGGCGCCCGGGCCTGGCCCGGGCGCCCTTTTTCATACGCCGGGCCGCCTGACCCGGTATCATGGGTGCAACGCGGGGCGGCGAGGGCCGCCCGAGGGACGGGATGGCGGGGACGGCCCCGGCGTCCCGCGAGGGGCGGCAGCCGTCGCCCGAGGAAGGGGACACCATGGCAGGAACGCTGGCGGTCATCTACTTCAGCCCCACCCACACCTCGCGCACCGTCGCGCAGGCGGTGGCCGAGGGGCTCGGCCCGCTGGGGCTCACGGCCCGCGACGTCGACTTGACGCCCGCGGCCGCGCGCGGCGGCCTGGCGCTCGAGCTGGGGGAGGGGGACGTGGCCGTGGTGGCCTTCCCCGTGTACGCGGGGCGCGTCCCGCGCGTGGTGGCCGAGGCCCTGGCTGGCGTGTCCGGCGGGGGCGCCCTGGCCGTGCCCGTGGCCGTGTACGGCAACCGCGACTTCGACGACGCCCTGGTCGAGGCCGCCGACCTGCTGGAAGCCGCGGGGTTCGGGCTGCTGGCGGCCGGCGCCTTCGTGGGGGAGCACTCCTTCACGCGCCTGGTGGGCACCGATCGCCCCGACGCCGCTGATGTGGAGGCGGCCGTGGCCCTGGGCGCGGCGGCGGCCGACAAGCTGGCCGCCCTGGGCGGCGCGCGACCCGAGCCGCTGGCGCTGCCGGGCAACCGCCCCTACACCGAGTACAAGGCCGACCTGCCCTTCACGCCGCTCACCACCGACGCCTGCACGGAGTGCGGCGCGTGCGCGCGGGTGTGCCCCATGGACGCCATCGACCCGGCCGACGTGCGCGTGGTGAACGCGCGCTGCATCACGTGCAACGCCTGCGTCAAGATCTGCCCGGTGGCGGCCAAGACGTTCGCCGGCACGCCGGTGGAGGGCGTGGCGCACATGCTGCAGGAGAACTGCGCCGCTCGGCGCGAGCCGCAGGCGTTCCTGTGATATTTCGCCGCTTCCGGCTTGCTTGAATCAAACAGATGTTCTATCATTGGGCCCTGACTTCGACGAGGGAGGAGGGCCTGTGGAAAGGCCGCGGCGCATCATACTCGGCATAGACCCTGGCCTGGCCAACACCGGCTGGGGCATCGTGTCCCAGGACGGCCCGCGGCTGTCCTGCGTCGCCTACGGCTGCGTGTCCACCCCGTCGTCTCAGCCCCTGGCCGCGCGCCTGCTCAAGGTGCATGACCAGATCGGCGCCGTCGTGCGGCGGTTCGAGCCCAGCTGCGTCGGCATCGAGACGGTGTGGTTCGGCAACAACGTGACGGCGGCCTTCGCCACGGGGCAGGCCCGCGGCGCGGCGCTCGTGGCCTGCGCGGAGGGCGGCTTGGACGTGGGGGAGTTCTCGCCCAGCCAGATCAAGCTGGCCGTGGTGGGCACCGGGTCGGCTGAGAAGGAGCAGGTCCAGTACATGGTCGCCCAGCTTCTGGGGCTGGCCGAGCCGCCCTCGCCCGACCATGCGGCCGACGCGCTGGCGGCGGCCATCTGCTACAGCACCCACCAGGGCCTCGCCCGCGCCGTCCGCCAGGGCCTCGCGGCGGCCGCCCGCTAGAGAGAGGAGCCCCCCGTGATCGCGTTTCTCCGCGGGCCCCTGGCGGCCAAGACCGCCCAGGGCGCCGTCATCGACGTCGCCGGCGTCGGCTATGCCGTCGCCATGTCCCAGGCCAGCCTGGCCAAGCTGCCCCCGGTGGGGGATGAGGTGCGCGTGCTCACCTACCTGCAGGTGTCCGAGAGCGGCGTGGCGCTCTACGGGTTCCTCGGCGAGGACGAGAAGGCGCTGTTCGAGCGCCTCATATCGGTGTCGGGGGTGGGGCCCAAGGTGGCCCTGGCCGCCCTGTCCACGTTCTCGGCCGCGGCCCTGGCCGACGCCATCGCCACGCAGGACGTCGCCTTGGTGCAGAAGGTGCCCGGCGTGGGCAAGAAGACGGCCCAGCGCATCATCCTGGAGCTCAAGGGCTCGCTCGACCAGGGGCTCGAGGGGCTGTTCTCCGCACCGGAGGACGCCGCCGCCGTCATCGACGAGCGCCGGCGGGGCGCGGCGGAGGCCCTGCTGTCCATGGGCTTCACCTCGGCCGAGGTCGACCTGGCCCTGAAGGGGGCGCCGGAGGGCGCCACCGAGGCGGCCCTGCTACAATATGCGCTCAAGCGCCTGGGAAGCTGATAGGGAGCCATGGAAGCAGACATCGAGATAGAGGGCCTCGTGTTCGAGGCCGGCGACGACGACCGCGACGCGATGGCCGCCCGCCTGGCCGCGCGCGAGCGCGCCGTCGACGCGTCGCTGCAGGAGGACGACCTGGCGCTCGACCGCTCCCTGCGCCCGCGGCGCCTGGGCGACTACCTGGGGCAGTCCAAGGTCAAGGAGTCGCTCGCCATCCTCATCGAGGCCGCCCGCGGCCGCGGTGACGTGGTGGACCACATCCTGTTCTCAGGCCCCCCGGGCTTGGGCAAGACCACGCTCGCCCAGGTGGTGGCTAACGAGGTGGGCGCCTCCATCCGCACCACCAGCGGCCCGGCCATCGAGCGCACGGGCGACCTGGCCGCCATCCTCACCAACCTCGAGGAGGGCGACGTCCTGTTCATCGACGAGATCCACCGCCTCAACCGCATGGTGGAGGAGGTGCTCTACCCGGCGCTGGAGGACTTCGCGCTCGACATCGTGGTGGGCAAGGGGCCGGCGGCGCGCTCCATCCGGCTCGACCTGCCGCGGTTCACGCTCATCGGCGCCACCACCCGCACCGGGCTGCTCACCGGGCCGCTGCGCGACCGCTTCGGCATCGCCTTCCGCCTGGCGTACTACACGCCCGAGGAACTGGCGTCCATCGTGCGCCGCTCGGCGTCCATCCTGGACATCGGCGTGGAGGAGGAGGGCGCGCTCGAGATAGCCCGGCGCAGCCGCGGCACGCCGCGCCTGGCCAACCGCCTGCTCAAGCGCGTGCGCGACTGGGCCCAGGTGCGCGGCGACGGCGTCATCACCGAGGACGTGGCCGCCCAGGCTCTGTCGTTCTTCGAGGTGGACGACCTGGGGCTCGACTCCATGGACAACCGCATCCTCGAGCTTCTGTGCGTGCAGTTCTCGGGGAGGCCCGTGGGGCTCACCACGCTCGCCTCGGCGCTGTCGGAGGATCCTGACTCCGTCGAGGACGTCTACGAGCCCTACCTCATGCAGCAGGGGCTCATGGTGCGCACCCCCAAGGGGCGCCAGGCCACGGCGCGGGCCTGGGAGCACCTGGGCATGATCGCGCCGGAGGGCGCCGAGTAGGAGGCAGCGATGTTTGAGCAGGACTACCTCATGAGGATGATCGCCGAGCTCATCGCCGGCATGCGCCGCTCCATGGAGCGCGCCACCGGCCTGCGCGACCCGCGCGGCGCGGCCGCCATGCTGGAGGCCGCCGTGGGAGATGCCGCCGAGATGGACGCCGAGGCGCTGCTGTCCCTGGCGCCCGAATCCATCGCCGACGTGCTCGCGGTCACCGGGGTGGACCCCCATGTCACGGAGTACCTCGCCCGCAGCCTGGCGCTGGCCGGGCGCTACCGGGCCGAGGCGGGGGAGGCCGACCTTGCCGCCCTGCGCCAGGCCCAGGCGCGTGCCATCGCCGAGGCGTGGGGGCACGACCTGGGCGATGACGCCGCCGACCCCGCGTCCGTCGAGGCGTTCCTCGCGCGGGCCGAGCGGGCAGGCGCGTGATGGGCGTGCTCGAGACGGAGCGAGCGTCGGGCGCCCCCGTCCTCGAGGTGGCGCGCGATCGCCCGGCATCCCTGGTGGGCGAGCTGGTCGCGGCGTGGGAGGCCTCGGTCAGGGCGACCCACGCCTTCCTGGGCGAGGACAACATCAGGCGCATCGCCGGCTACGTGCCTGACGCGATCTCATCCGTCGAGACGCTCATCGTGGCCCGCGGCGCGGGCGGAGAGGCCCTCGGCTTCGGGGGCATCGACGGCGACGAGCTCGCCATGCTGTTCCTGCGCCCCGAGGCGCGTGGTGCGGGACTGGGGCGGCGCCTGCTGCGCGTGGCCGTGGAGGGCTACGGCGTGGTGCGCCTCGACGTCAACGAGCAGAACGACCAAGCCGTCGGGTTCTACGGGCACTGCGGCTTCAAGGTGGTCGGCCGGTCTGCCGTCGACGGGATGGGAGACCCCTTTCCGCTGCTGCACATGCGCTTGGGGGAGGACGAGGAATCCCCCGCGTGAGGGGGTGACCATCCTTCGTTTTACGAACTAACTCTTCGGTGCGCGTTTAAGTTAGAGCAAGCTAAAACTCCAGGTCATCAGCGGGAAATGAGGTTGTTTTATCCGGCGAGCGGGGGCGTGGGAAAGTCGTTTCTTACAGTTTGGAAAAAAAGCCCGCTTTACGCGGAATCCTCACCGAAAAGCCCCTGAATTAGGCGTATAGTAAAGCCCGTGCTTTCAAAATGAAAGCGGGCAGGTCATCATTTCCGGGGGCCTGTTTCGGGACTCCCCGTTCGCTGGGGAGAGAAAAGAGGATTATCATGGCGGAAGGTACTGTTAAGTGGTTTAACCCGG
>JAAWAY010000089.1 GCA_022792415.1 Eggerthellaceae bacterium
CGTCCATGAAGCGGTTGCCGTGGCGATCGAGGAACAGGTAGGGCATCTCGAAGCGCACCTTCGGGCCCTCGCCGTGCACCATCTTGGTGTGGGAGGCGGGGCACATCTGGGCGCCGGCCCACAGGGCGGCCTTCAGTCCCGTGCCGTTGCGGAAGTCGACGGCCTGGTGCAGGCCCTTGGCGTCAGGCGTGAAGAACTCGAGCATCTCGGTGTCGCCCACGTAGTCGCCGGCGGCCATGATGACGCCCTTGGACGCGCGCAGCAGCACGTAGGCGTCGTCGCTCTTGCGCTTGCCGATGGCGCCCACCACGCGGTCGCCCTCCTTCAGCAGCTGCACGCAGGGGGTCTCGAAGAAGATCTCCGCGCCCTCGGCCTGCACGGCGTCGCCGATGACGAGCGCGCCCTTCTGGTGGCCCTCGTCATGGAAGTACGTGTTGGCGTGGAAGTAGACGGTGTGGCCGTTGCAGTCGACGGTGTAGTCGTAGGGCTTGGACACGCTGCCGCCCGCGGCCGCGGCCTCCTCCCACCAGGCCAGGGCCTCCTGGGAGTTGCGCGCCCACTTCTCCACCTGCTCGGCGCTGGAGCGGTAATCGCTCTTGTAGCCGATGAAGGACGCGACCGCCTTGATGCCGGCCTCGCTGGTCTGGGTCAGGTCCACCGACGCGCCCATGTTGCCGGCCGTCTGCACGATGGGCAGGCTCTGCAGGGCGCCCACCGTGGCGCCGGCCTCCAGGGCGGCGTGGATGGCGGCCAGGCCCGACTCGCCGCAGCCCACCACGACGACGTCGAAGTCGTGGGTCTCGGCGAAGTCGGTGACGGGGTCGGGCGTGAGCAGGAACGACGGCACGCCGTCGGACGAGCCGGTGGTGGCGAGCGATCCGCCGGCCTTGGGCACGCCGCCCTCAGGGGCGACCACCTTGGGCGAGCAGCCGGCCAGGGCGGACATCCCCAGGGCGCCGACGGCGGACAGGCCGCCGAACTTGAGCAGGTCGCGGCGCGAGAGGTTGGTGTGGTTGGACATGGTCATCTCCTCCTTTTCGGGGAGCCGCCCGGGCGGGGCGGCGTAGACGTTCAGCGGTGCGTGCCCCGGGCGCAGGCGCGGGCCGGGCCGCGGGCCGCGGGGCGGTGGGGCGGGGCTAGGCCGTGGCCTCCAGCTGCCCGGCCTCCTTCATGGTCAGCCAGCCCTCCGGCAGCTCGTCGGCCGCCTCGGCATGGCACTTGGTGCAGTAGTAGACCGACGCGCGGTGCGCCTTGTGGCAGGTGGTGCAATCGAGCTTGTCGTGCTGCACCACGTGGGGGTTGAACGCCCGGTCGGCCGTCTGCTCCGCCAGCTCGTCGCGGGTCATGGCGTGGCACGCCTCGTTGAGGCACAGCTCGTCGGACGCCTTGCCTGACGCCTCCGTCAGGTCGGCCGCGCCGCGCTCCAGCAGCACGCCGTCGTAAGTGTCGTTGAGCACTACCTCGTAGTTGCCGCTCACCCAGTTGACGCCCTCGGACACCTGCTCGGCCAGCACGGGCGTATGGCAGCTCAGGCACGTGGCGCCCGCGTCGACGCGGTGCGCGGCGGCGGTCATGGCCATCGCGTCGGCCACGTCGTTGCCCCACTTGTCGGCCGCGGCCTGGCCCGGCTCGGCATCATAGGTGTCCAGGTACGGGTCCATGGGCACGTGGCAGATGGCCCCGCAGAAGCTGGGCTGCTCGTGCCACACCCACATGCCGGCGCCGGCCACCACCAGGATGGCCGCCACGACGCCGACGACGATGGGCGCCTTCTTGGGGCGCTTGGGGCTCGCCTTCTTCTCGTCTGTCGTCATAGGTCCCTCTCTCCTCCTTGCCCGGGCTCGGCGCCGCGGGCCGTTCCTCCTCGCCCCGTCAGGGGCATCCGGGCCCTCCTCGCGGGCGGCCCGGCCCGGCGGCGCGTGCCGCGCGGGTTGATGGGCATGAGTGTGCCCCCGCCGGCGCCTCCTGTGCATCGGCTGAGGGGGACCAGAGGGTGTATTTCCCTAAACCCTGGTATAAACCCTGGGTCTGACCTGGGAGGATATGAGGTGTGGATAAACCCTACTCGTTGCTCTTGAGCGACTCGACCATGTCCACCGCCGACAGCTTGCGGCGCATGAACACCATGACGATGAGGGTGAACGCCAGCGTGAGCGCGAAAGCCCACGCGAAGCTGGGCAGGTGGATGTCACGGCCGAACATCACCTGGTCCACCTCGGCCGTGGTGATGACGAAGCCCTCCAGGAACACGCCGAGCACCAGGCCGACGAGCGCGCCGATGACGGAGAGCAGCATGATCTCGCGGTAGATGTACATGTCCACCTCGTGGCTGGTGAACCCGAGCACCTTGAGCGTGGCGATCTCGCGGGCGCGCTCGGTGATGTTGATGTTGGTCAGGTTGTACAGCACGATGAACGCGAGCGCGGCCGCGGCCACCACCAGCACCCACATCACGCTGTTGACCGAGCTGAGCATGGTGCGGTACGAGTCGATGGTCTCGTCGTTGTACGCGATGGTGCGCACGGCGCCCGTGGCGCGCTGGGCCTCGTTGAAGGCCGCGCGCTCGTCGCCGTCGGCCTCGGCCACGCCGTAGACCGCGCGGTAGTCGGGTGCCTCGCCGAAGGACGCCTCGTAGGCCGCCGGCCCCATGAACACGTAGTTGGCCACGTAGTTCTCCATGACGCCGCTCACGCGCGCGGCGTAGGTCTCGGACGTGGCGTTGCCCAGCGTGTCCTGCACGGCCAGCGTCACCTCGTCGCCGGGCCCCACGCCCAGCGTGGCGGCCAGCTTCTCCGTCAGGATGACGCCGTCGTCGCCCAGCGTGAGCGGGTCGTGGCCCTGGCGCGTGCGCATGACCCACAGGTCCTGGAACGCGGGCGGGTCCTCGGGCACCACCACGGTGGCCATCACGTCGGACGCGTCCGGACCGGCCGCCATCATCGAGCGCTCGGCGGCGTAGGTGTACTCGCCCATGAGCGCGCCGATGCGACCCAGGTCCTCGTCGTCGGCGTCATCGTCGGCGGTCACCACCACGTTGTAGCGCACCAGCTCGCCGTACTGCTTGTCGATGATGTCGTTGATGGAGTCCTGCAGCCCCAGGCCCGTCAGCAGCAAAGCCGTGCAGCCCGCGATGCCCACCACGGTCATGACCAGGCGCTTCTTGTAGCGGAACAGGTTGCGGAACGTCACCTTCCACGAGAAGCTGAGCCGACGCCACACCGGGCGCACGCGCTCGAGCAGGATGCGCTTGCCGGCCTTGGGGGCGCGGGGCAGCATGAGCGCGGCCGGCTCCTCGCGCAGCGTCGCCTCGGCGGCGGCCCACGTGGCCAGCAGCGTGACGCCGATGCCCACCGCCGCCGACGACAGCGCGATGGGCCAGTCGATGGGCAGCGCGGCGTGGGGCACGAAGTAGATGATGGAGTAGGCCTGCATGATGACGCTCGGCAGCAGCTGGGACAGCGCCGCGATGCCCACGGCGGCGCCCGCCACCGAGGCCCCCGCGGCGTAGAGCAGGTACTTGGACGTGATGCGCGCCTTGCCGTAGCCGAGCGCCTTGTACGTGCCGATGAGCACGCGCTCCTCCTCCACCATGCGCGTCATGGTGGTGAGCGCCACCAGGGCGGCCACCAGGAAGAAGATGAGCGGGAACACCGACGCGATGGAGTCGACGCGGTCGGCGTCGGCCGCGAAGCTGGCCGTGCCGTAGTTCTTGGTCCGGTCCATCACCAGCCACTCCGCGTCGGGGATGTCGTCGATCTGGGCCTGGGCGTCGGCCAGCCGGGCGTCGGCGTCCGCGAACTGCTCGTCAGCCTCCGCCCGGCCCGCGTCGTAGTCCGCCAGCCCCTGCTCGTACGCGGCCCGGCCGTCCGCCAGCTCCGCCCGCCCGGCCTCCAGCTGCGCCGCGGCCTCGTCCAGGCGCCGCTCCCCCGCCGCCAGCTGCGAGCGCGCGTCACGCTCGCCCGCCTCCAGCTGGGCGCGTCCGTCGGCCAGCTGGCGGGCACCCTCCTGGAAGGAGGCGATGGCCGCCCGGGCCTGCTCCAGCCCCGCGCGCCCCTCCTCCAGCTGGGCGCGCGCCGGCTCGATCGTCTCGGCCCGCACCTGCTCGAGCTGCGCGATCGCCGCCTGCGCCTGGTCGAGCCCGGCCTGCGCCTGGGCCAGGCCCTCCTCCGCGGCCGCCAGGCCCGCCTGGGCCTGCGCGAGGCCCTCCCCGACGCGGGCGCGCTGCGCCTCCAGCTGGGCGATGGTGCCGGGCAGGGCCGCCTGGGCCTGCTCCAGCGCGGCGATCTGCCCCCGCAGGGCCGCGGCGGACTCCTCGTCGGGCGCGGCGGCCAACTGGGCGCGCAGGGCCTCCAGCTGGGCGGGGATGGCGGCCTGCTGGGCGCGGGCGCGGGCCAGGCCCTCGTCGATCTGGGCCAGCGCCGCCTGGGCCTGCGCGATGGCGGCCTGCGCCTGATCACGGGCCGCCTCGGCCTGGGCGCGGCCCTCCTCGGCCTGGGCGCGGCCGGCCTCGGCCTGGTCGTAGCCGGCCTGCCACTGCTCCTCGGCGGCCTCCAGATCGTCGGCACCGGCCTGCCACTGGCGCTCCATCTCGGGCAGCCGGGCCTCCGGGTCCTCCACGGTGGCACGGTTCTGCTCCAGCTGAGCGGCGCTCGCCTCCAGCTGGGCGCGCGAGGCGGCCAGCTTCTCGTCGGCGGCGGCGCGCTGGCGGGCCAGCTCGGCGCGACCCTCGTCCAGCTGCGCCTGCCCGTCGGCCATCTCGGCCTCGCCGTCCGCCATCTCGACGGCCGCGTCGTCCAGCTGGGCGCGGGCGTCGGACAGCTCGGCCTCGGCCTTGGCGCGCTCCTCCTCGTATTCTGCCCGCGCGTCAGCCAGCTCGGCCTCGGCATCGGCCACGAGCGCGGCGCGGCGGGCTTCCTCGCGCGCGGGGGCCAGCGCCTCGATGCGCGCCATCACCTCGTCGACGCGCGCCTGGTAGGCGTCGCTGCCCGCCTGCTCGTCCGCCGCGCCCGCCACGGTGACGAACGCCTCGGTCAGGGGCAGGTCGGCCGCGAACGCGTCTGCTGGCACGTACATGAACTGCTGCACCGTGCCCGACCCCAGCGTCGTGGACCCCATGGACGTCGACGACACGTAGTACGGCGTGCGCGCGTAGCCCACGATGGTGTAGGAACGCCCAGGCAGCACGTCGTCGAGGTCCTGGGTGCCCTCGGTGAGCACCACCTCGTCGCCGATGGCAGTGGGCGCGTTCATGACGCGGTCCGACGACAGCAGGCACTCGTCAGGCGCCTCGGGCCAGCGGCCCTCCACCAGCACGAGCCGGTTGAGGTGCTCCCCATCGGCCGATTCCACCGCCGCGCCGTCGTCCGCCGCCGTCGACGCGGCCGCCGCGTCGGGAAGCGAGTGGACGCGCACGGCGTACTGCTCGTCGTTGATGGTGGCCATGACGTCGGCCTCCCACGCGCCCATGACGGCGTCGACGCCCGGCACCGCGCGCAGGGCGGCCAGGTCGTCGTCGGTGAGGCCCAGCGTGGAGACCACGCGGATGTCCATGAGGTCCGTGCCGTCGTAGTAGCGGTCGGCGGACAGGTCCATGTCGGGCGCCGTCATGCGCAGCCCCGCGTAGAAGCCCGTGCCCAGGGCCACGATGGCGGCGATGGCCAGGAAGCGGCCCAGCGAGTGCCGCACCGACCTTAGAGTGTCCTTTGTGAACGCGCTGGCCACGGGCGGATTCCTATCCCCGCGCCCCGCGGGCGCCGGCTACCATTCCAGCACCTCCGCCGACAGCGGGCGGTCGTTGACCTCCACGCCGGCCACGCGCCCCTCGCGGATGTGCACCACACGGTCGGCGATGGCCGTGAAGGCCGAGTTGTGGGTGATGAGCACGACGGTCTTGCCCGTCGACTCGCAGGTGTCCTGCAGCAGCTTGAGGATGGCCTTGCCCGTCTGGTAGTCGAGCGCGCCGGTGGGCTCGTCGCACAGCAGCAGCTTGGGGTTCTTGGCCAAAGCGCGCGCGATGGCCACGCGCTGCTGCTCGCCGCCCGACAGCTGACCGGGGAAGTTGTCCATGCGGTGCGCCAGCCCCACCTGGCGCAGCACCGCGGCCGCGTCGAGCGGGTCGGTGCAGATCTGGCTGGCCAGCTCCACGTTCTCGAGCGCCGTGAGGTTCTGCACCAGGTTGTAGAACTGGAAGACGAAGCCTATGTCATGGCGGCGGTACAGCGTGAGCTCCTTGGGGCTGGCGTGGCTGATGTCGCGCCCGTCCAGGATGATGGAGCCCGACGTGGGCGAGTCCATGCCGCCGAGCATGTTGAGCAGCGTGGTCTTGCCGGCGCCCGACGGGCCCACCATGACCACCAGCTCGCCGCGCTCGATGCCGAATGACATGCCGTCCACGGCGGCGACCTCCACCTCGCCCATGTGGTACACCTTGCGCACGTCGCGGAACTCCACGAACGCCATATCCCTCACCCCGCCCTCTTCGGTAGCTTGGCAAACACTCCTACTATACCCGAAGTGCCCCCGCGTCCCGGGGCGATTCCGCCCACTTTCCCCGAAGGGACGCCCCTGAACGCACGAGGACCCCGGAGCCGAAGCTTCCGGGGTCCTCGAGGACGCTCGCTCGTCAGCTGGCGCTGGACTTAGCTCGCGAAGATCTCGATGGTGTCGCCTTCCTTCAGCGTCACCATGGCCTTCTTCCAAGTGCGGGTCTTGCCGGCCTGGTAGCGCATGCGCTTGGGCTTCGGCTTGACGTTCAGGGTGTTCACCTTGACCACCTTCACGTTGAAGATGGCCTCGATGGCCTGGGCGATCTCGACCTTGTTGGAGTCCTTGGCCACCTCGAAGGTGTACACGTTGTTCTCCATGGCGTCATAGCTGTGCTCCGTGATGACGGGGCGGATGATGACCTCGCGGGGATCCTTGTTCATTTATGCAAGCACCTCCTCGATGCGCTTGAGGGCCTGCTCGGTGATGACGAGGGC
>JAAWAY010000090.1 GCA_022792415.1 Eggerthellaceae bacterium
GGTTTCGCTGCGAGGCTGGCCGGCAAAGCCGTCGGCCCGCCTCGGAGAACTCGCGGTTTTGGCTCGTTCGTGCCAGAAAATCGCGCGATTCCGAGGCAAGCCTCGCGCAGCCGACGCACGATCGCCGCAAAGGCCCAGGTCGCGGGTAGCCGAGGCTGACTTTTCGTCGGCCCGGCGCCCCGGAGCAGCGCCTACCCGCCCGCCCACCTCGGACTCGCGCGATTTTCTGGCGCGAAGCGGCGACAGACGCAACGAGGCCCGAGACTCACAGCCTCGGGCCTCGGGTCTTGGGACCTGGCACCGGCCGATGCACGGCTCGTCGAGCCAGGGAGCCCGGTAGAATCAGAGCCAGCCGCGAAGAAGCCAGGGTAACGCGCAGCCAAGCCGGGTGCGCATCGACCCCGCCTGCGACGACTAGTTCTGACCGGGGGCCTTAGGCGCGCCGGGTGCAGCCGGTGCGCCGGGTGCAGCCGGTGCGCCGGGGGCCGCGGGCATACCCGGCATCGCCCCAGCTGCGGGCAGCGGTTTGCCGCAGGACGTGCACACGGTCACGCCCGGATCGTTCATCGTGCCGCACTCTGGGCACTTCGTGGGCAGGGAAATCTCCGCAGGCCTAAAACACATGATGGCTCTCCTTCTTGTACGTTCTCTCAAACACTTTTTCTGAGGTCGCGATCGAAGCCTCAGCGCTCCTCGCCCGAGGCAGCCTCATCACCGAGACCGAGGCGCTCGGCCGCCTTGTCGACGTCCTCCTCCGTCAAGCCCATGTTCATGAGGAAGTTGTTGAACACCGGCTGCTCGGCCACCGGCTGGGTGTCAGCCGTGCGGCCCATGGCCCCGTAGGCGCTCAGGGGCGTACGCCGCGTCTTGGGGGGCAGGATCTCAAGCACCTCCACATCGAAGATGAGGTCCTTGCCCGCCAGGCGGTGGTTGAAGTCCAGGTAGGCGAACCCGTCCTCCACCTTGAGCACCTTGGCGGGAACCTTCTGGCCCACCGGCCCGAAAAAGCTGATGGTCTGGCCGACGGGCAGCTCCTCGGCGTTGGGGATGTAGCGAAGGTCGCGCTTCTGCACGTTACGCTCGTCGTAGGGGCCGTAGGCGAACTCGCAGGGGATGCGGACCCGCTCCTTCTGGCCCACCTCTAGGACTTGCACGGCATCGTCGAGCCCTTTGATGACCTGGCCGCAATCGGTCTGGAACTCCAGAGGACCGCTCTGCTCGCTACTGTCGAACACCGTGCCGTCTTCGAGGTAGCCCGTATAGGCAACCCTCACATAGGCGTACTTTCCGATCATGACCGTTCCTTTCGCTCTCTGGCCGCATCCGGCCGGGCTTACCCCTTGACAGGTGTTCCGATGGTGTTCGTTACCCCCGGTCGAAGCTCGAGGGACGCGCCGCACTCCTCGCAACGCTCGGTGCCGAGCGGATTGTCATGGCCACAGGCGAGGCAGCGGGGCACGAGGATGGGCTTCGGCAAGATGCCTCGGCACTTTCCGCAGTTCATGCAGGCATACCCGCATTTCGACACGATCGCTCCTCCCCCTTTCGGCAGCCGCCCCGCGGCCTTCGCGGGCGCGTCCCTGGCACCCTCCCGTCCCCGCCGCCTTCTGGCGGCGGGGGCGAGCGGCGTCGAAGCCGTTAGCGCACGTAGATGACGATGTCGTCCTTGGCCGCCTCGCTGGCCTTGCGGGCGAGCTCCTCAACCGTGCCGTACACGATGACGGCGTCCTGACAGTGGTGCACGCAGCTCGGGAGCTTGCCGGCAGCCACGCGGTCGGCGCACAGGTCGCACAGGTGCGTTGGCATGGGCAGGTAGTTGTACTCCCACACGCCATCGGTGCACTCGCGGGGGCCGTCCTGCAGGAGCACCATGCCGAAGTCCTCGGGGGGCATCGCATGCTCCATCTTGCAGGCGGTGACGCAGGCCTTGCAGCCCGAGCAGAACTCGTAGTCTATGAACAAGCCGTACTGACCCTTATCCATATTCTTCCAACCTCTCTATCGCGCCGCCGCGTCGGGCGGCGGCGCCGTTCGTTACCTGACAGACCGGTCGCGCTACTTGCGCTCGTGGGTCTTCCAATACTCGTCGATGTCGAAGAATCCCTCAGGCTCGTAGTCCGGCGTCCAGCCGTCGTAGAAGCTGGGCTTGTCGGAGGCATGCGTCGGGCCATGCGTGTAGCCGGTGGTGCACACCTGGTAGCTGGGCTGGTCCTCGGGTCGATCGTTCTCGGGCGTCACCTTGTAGATGGTGCCCATGGCGCACTTGATGGGGGCGCCGTAGCCGTTGGTGCCGTTCTCGCACTGCGGGATCAGGTTGTTCGGGTTGCAGTTGAACACGCCGAACAGGCTGGGCTCGGCCGGCTCCTGCTCGGGGAACCACCAGCCATGCTCCGTGGAAATGACACGCGGGTCGAGCGAGGGGTTGAGGCGGGCGCGCTGCTTCATCTTGCCCATCTGGTTCTCGATCCACACCCAGTCGCCATCGATGATGCCGTGCTTGGCGGCCGTGTCGGGATGGATGTCGAACATCGGGTCGGGATGCAGCTGGCGGCTGATGGTCTCGGGCTGGCGCCACTCAGAGTGGAAGAACTCGAAGGAACGCTTGCCAGTGGTGATGATGTAGGGGTACTTCTCGGCCAGCTCGGGCGTGGACACCGGGCTCGTCGGGGGCTCCTGGTAGTACGGCAGCGGATCGTCGCCGAAGGCGGCGAACAGCGTGCAGTACAGCTCGTAGCGGCCGGTGGGTGTCATGAAGCCGGGGGCGCCGTCAGGGCGCAGGGCGCCGATCTCGTACTTCTTGTAGCGGAACTTGTGGTACCACATGCCCTTGTATTTGTCCTCGACGATCTCCATGGTCATGGTGGTGCCGTCGGTGTCGAGCACGCCGTCGCGGGCGAGACGCCAGTTCATGTAAGAGCGGTCGTCCACCACGAACTCGGGCCACTTCTCGGGCGCGATGCGGTGCCCCAGTTCGATCATGATCTGCTCGTCGGATTTGGCCTCGTAGAACGGCTTGTCCGAGGCCTTGGACAGCGTGCGCAGCGGATCGAACCACACGCGGATGCAGTCGCGCTCATTGGACATGGCGCAGGGGATGACCAGGTCGGCGTAGGCCACGGCCGTCGGGGTGATGAACAAGTCCTCCACCACGAAGAAGTCGATGGTCTTGAGGGCGCGGTGCAGGCGCGGGGCGTCCTGTCCCATGTTGGCGATGGGGTTGGCGGACTCGATCCACAGCATCTTGACCGGGTGCGGCTCCTCGGTCTCGATGGCCTGGAGAATGGAGTCGGCCTGGGACGACGCGGAGAAGCCGTACTTCTTCAGCGGGTAGCGGTCGACGCCGAGGCGCTTGGCCACGTAGTCGGTGCCCTCAAGCTCCCAGATGCCGGAGTTGTAGCCGAACTCCAGGCCGGCGGCCTGGTCGACCAGCACGTTGCCGCCCGGGATGTCGATGTTACCCGTGATGCCCACGAGGCAGGCGATGGCATGGGCGGTGATCACGCCGATCTTGGCCATGTCAACGGCCAGGCCCCACTGCACCGTGGCCGGCTTGGCCTGGGCGTAGAGGCGGGCGGCAGCCACGATCTGCTCCTCGGGCACCCAGGTGATCTCGGCCACCTTGGAGGGCGGGTACTCCTTGACGCGCTCGGCCAGCGCCTCGAAGCCGTAGGTCCACTTCTCCACGAACTCGTGGTCGTAGAGGTCCTCCTCGATGATGACGTTCATCATGCCGAGGGCCAGGGCCGCATCGGTGCCGGGACGCAGGCGCAGCCACATCTCGGAGCGTGAGGCGATCCAGGTCAGCTGCGGGTCGATGGTGATGAGCTTGGTGCCGCGCTTCATGGACTCTACGATCCAGTGGCCCAGGAAGGCATCGGAGTTGCACACGACGGGGTTGGTGCCCCACACCACGCACACCTCGGGGTTGACGTACTCGGGGTCGTCCTCGTAGCGGCGGGCGCGGAACTGCGAGAAGTCGGCCACCCACTGGTTGCCCATGATGACGTAGCACAGCGCCGTGCGCGGCAGCATGCAGGAGTCGCCCGACAGGAAGCACAGCGTCAGGTCGGCGCCCCCGAAGTTGGCGTACTGGTTGTGGGCGATGGCCTGGGACACGTTGCGGCCGGTGCCGATCATGGACACGATGCACTCCGGGCCGTAGTCCTTCTGGATGCGGCGCACGTTCTCGATGATCATGTCATAGGCCTCGTCCCAGCTGATGCGCTGCCACTTGCCCTCGCCACGCTCGCCGACGCGCTTGACGGGCCACTTGAGACGACGCTCAGAGTTGACCATCTGGGGCAGCTCGAGGCAGCGCATGCACAGGCGACCGGCCGACATCGGGGAGTTGGGATCGCCCTCGGTCTTGACCAGCTTGCCGTCCTCATCGGTGTAGAAGATGATCTGGCAGCCGGAATGGCAGCCGGGGCCAGACCACATGGTGGTGCGGGTGGCCGTCAGGTCCCCCTCCTTCCAGCGCAGCTGGTTGGGGTAGAGGTCCATGTTGTAGGTGTTGTTGTAGGGCATGCCGTACGCGATGCCCTTCTCGCGGACGAAGTCGCCCACCTGCTCGTCGTCGGAGGCGAGCTCCTTCATGGCGACGTTGGCGGTCTTGCCGTCGGCGGAAATGCTATCGACTTCCTCGACGCTCAGCTTCTCTTCACTCATATGATTTCTCTCCTCATGAATCGCAGCCGCACGGGGCGGCTGGTCGGCCCGTTGCCGGGCAACGGCCGGGACTCACCGGCTCAGAGGGCATGAGGCCGTCGCGGGAGAAGGCAGGTAACCCGCGGGCAGGCCCTGGCAAAGACATGCCATCGCGAGCCGGACTGGGCGCTCCGTCTCATCACACCCCCTTGCATGACGAAGCGATCGCGAGTGACTAGGCGGGCGCTCCCCTGGGCGACCATCCGCGTCAGGCGCGCAACTTCGCCTTCCGCGGCTCGTATCCCAAGCCCGCCGGTACGCCCCAGACGATACCGGGCGCCACCCCCCGAGGAGAATCGGCCACGGGGTCTGAAAAAGGGCGCCGCACCGGGGTGGACAATGTCCTCATACCCCGGGTTGTATACCTTCACCTGGGGTTTTGCTGTTTCAGAGAGGAAGATCCTCACGCTCGATGAGGTCGTAGAGATCCTGGCGCGAGTGGATGTCGAGCTTGCGGTAGATGTTGTAGACGTGGGTCTTGGCCGTGGCGCGCGATATGGTGAACCGATCCATGATGTACTGCGTGTCACGCCCGCGCGCGATGAGGTCGAGGATCTCCATCTGGCGCGGGGACAGCCCGTAGCGCTCCCCTATCTCGTCCAGGCGGTGGCGCAGGTACGATCCGGCCGGGATGAGCTTGTCCTCCGGGCTGCCCGCCGCCCCGCCGTCGCCCGCGGCGTCCTTCGGGGGCAGGGGTACGCCCTCGATCGTCACGCCCTGGCAGGCGCCGGCACGCGGCCCCTCCTCGCTCTCGTCCATCCAGTCCTCAGGGAAGCCCACCTTGTTGAGCTGCACCTGGACGATCACCACGTACAGCAGCACGAGCGCGCACCCAGCCTGCACCGCGATCGTGCCGGCCACCAGCCCCACGGCGACCATCGCCACCGCCCCCGCCACAGACCCTCCGATGGCGTAGGCGACCTCGCTAAAGCTGTACAGGGGCGACAGCTCCTCGAACCGCACGAGCTCGGCACCGGCGAGGAAGATGATGAGCAGCTGGATGAAGATGACGGCGATGAGGTAGCCGTAGAGCAGCACGAGCGCAAGACCGTGCGCGAGCGGAACGAACAGGTAGCCGACGGCGAGCATGACCGACAGGTAGTCCTTGGACAGCCGCTCCATGTCGATGCGTCCCGGAGCAGCATAGGCAGCCGCCATGGTGATGCCCGCGATGAGCAGGGCCAGGCCGAACACCTGCACGGGAGAGGCCAGGGAGGACAGGCTCCCGGCTTCGTCGAGCAAAAGCCACAGCCCGCCGTCTGCCCCGATGACGAACCCCACCGACAGGTAGTTGAGCTCGCCGAGGCGGCTGTTGGCCCGATCGCGCCGGTGGGCCCGCGACTCGGCGACGCTCACCTTCAGGAGCGCGCCGCGGCGGTCGTTGCGCACCCCCAGAAGCAGCATGCACGACACGAGGGCCGCCATGTCGCGCAGGTAGTCGAGGGGGATGAGGTGCGGAGGAGTGAAGCTCACCGCGATGAGCATGGCCGCGGCGATGATCGTCGCAGCCGACACGATGCGCGACAGGCGCAGGCGCCCGATCGTGCAGGCGTGCGACCACCACAAGAACACGAGCGCCACGCAGCCGGCGGCCACGAGGGGCAGGGCGACCACCCACAGGTCGGTGGAGAGCGCCATGGGGCACAAGACGGTGCCCACCAGGGCGATACCGCCCAGGACACACAGGCCCCCGGTGGTGGACAGGGGGCGCGCGAGCACCCGCAGGGCCACGGTCCACAGCAGCGCGAACACCATGAGCAGCGCGTCGACGAGGAACCGGCTCTCCTGCCAGCCCAGCGTCGTCACGTGCAGCGACGCCCCGCCGAAGGTGGCGCATACGGCGAAGAGCGCCGTGGCGAACCCCAGGAGCAGGACGAGCAGCGACCCGTCATCACCCTCCCCGACGGTCACCTTGCGCGCCCGCAGGCCCGTGTCATCCCCTGCCGTCAACGCGCGCGGCTGCTCCATGGGCTCTCCTCACTTCTCCAGGCATCCCCATCCCTGGTATTATCCCCCCTCCCGTCGACGACCACTTTAGATGATCCTCCAAAAACTAAGGTAGAATGTAGAGAAAGCAACTTTGGTCTTCTTCGACCGCAAGCACACTAGACTACCGTTCAGGGACGATTACGACAGCAGGGAGAGGTACGCTATGCCTGTCGATCAGCTTTTGTCGAATCCTCCATCCTGGCAGAGCGTCACCGTGGGAATGATTCTCGATGCGCTGGCGCCCTTCCAGGTGATCTCGGCCCCCGAGGCCCGGCGGCGCCCTCGCATGCGCTGGGTGACCTGCCCCGACGACGCACGCCTCAGCGCGGGGACGGAGCAGCCGCCTCGAGGCACCGCGCCCGACGAGATCGTGCACGTCACCTCCGCCGACGGCTACGCGACCGCGCGCGCCGCCCACCCGGAGGGTCTCATCGTCACCTGCGCGCCGGGAGGCGACGCGCCGTGCTCGGACGACCGGCGCGCCATCGTCTTGGACACCGACGCGCCGCTCGTGTACGTGTACCTGGCGCTGCAGAGGCTGCTGATGGACGTGGCCGCCTGGGGCCAGGACCTCGCCTCGCTGGTCGAGGGCGGCGGCACGCTGGAGATGCTGCTCGACGCGTCGCGCGACGCGCTGCCCTGCTACGTGTTCGTCGCCGACAAGAACAGCTGCGTGCTGGCGCAATCGTCGGGCGTGCAGCCGCCCGACGAGTTCCACCGTGCCATATCGCTGTCAGGGTTCGTGTCCGGCGCGCAGGGCACCGGGGCGCGCCTGGCCGCAGGGGACTTCACGCTGGTCGCCGGGGAGGGCGGCTGCCGCGACCGGTTGGTGTTCCCCCTCTATCTCGACCACGGCTACGCGGGCATGGTGAGCATGGCCTGCCCCGCGGAGGGCGCCACGGCGGGGCTGCGCGACCGGTTGGGCCTGCTCATCGGGTTCGTGGAGCACCTGTGCGCCGACATGTTGGCATCGCACGTGAGCCTCAACATCCCCCACCTGCATTTCTTCGACCTGCTGCTTGACGACCAGCGCTTCGACCGCGCGACCACGCGCGCCCAGCTGGAGGCGCTCCGCATTCCTCCCGACTCGTGGTTCAAGGTGGTCGTCGTTGACATCGACGAGGCCATGGAGCCAGCCAAGGCATCGCTCATCGCCATGACGTTTCTGGCTGAGAACCGCGTGCACACGCGCTGCTTTCTGCACAACGGCACGCTCGTCGCGCTGCAATACGCCCCCAGCGCGCCCGAGCTGTCCCATCTGCGCACCGAGGCCATTCTGGCCTCGTACGCCTACACGCGTTTTGACTCCGCGTTGGGCGTATCCGACCCGTTCAGCAGCATATCCCAGCTACGCTACGCCTTCGACGAGGCCTGCATCGCACTCGACCTGCGCAACGCCATCACCTGCCAGCGCGACGTGGAGTCCACGAGCCGCCGTCGCGGCAACACTTTCTTCTTCTACGAGGCGGCCCCCTACTATTTCGTGGACGCGGCGCCCAAGGACGAGGGATTCATGAACTTCGTGTTCCAGATATCGTTTCTGCCGTTCATCCTGGAGGAAGACGCGGCCAAGGGCACCAGCGACTTCCGTCTGCTGTGGACCTACCTGCTCAACGAGCGCAACGCCACCAAGACCGCCCAGGTGATGTATGTCCACCGCAACACCGTGCTCTACCGGATCGACAAGATCCAGGAGCGCTTCAAGATAGACTTGAACGACTCCAACATGCGGGAGAAGCTGGTAGCTGACTACCGCATGTTCTTCCTGAGCCAGGGCAAGTTCCGCTGGGACGAGCCGCCCTCCGGGACAGACGCCTGAGCTGCGCCCCGCCCCTGCTCGGGGGCCGCGCGACGCGCAGCCCGGCACGCGGGCGGCAGCTCCGGCACGCAGGCGGCCCCGGCAAGCGGGCGGCCCCGGCAAGCGGGCGGCAGCCCGGGCCCAAACGCAAAGGCACCCGGACGCGCGAGGCGTCCGGGTGCCGGGCCGCCCTCCCTCAGAGGCGGCAGCCGCCGAGAGGCGTGCCTACTTGCTGGAGCGCTCCTCCAGGACGGCCTTGCACACCGGGCCGCGCTTCACGAAGAAGACGATGGCGCAGATGAGCCCGATGGCCCCGATGACGGCCTCGGGCACCGTGGCCAGCGCCCAGTTACCCTGTGTGGACTCGAGAATGGCGCCCACCAGCGGGGCAGCCGGGATGCCGCCGGCGTTGGAGCCGATGGCCAGCACGCCGAAGGCCGCGCCGATGACGGACGGGTCGGGCGAGGCCCACTCCACATTCGTGAACACCGCCGGCATGACGGCGTTGATGACGAACCCGAAGGCCACCAGCTCGACGATGATGAGCGTGGGGTCGGTGGGTACGAACTCGAAGCAGCACACGATGAACGTCAGCACGAACACCGCCAGCAGCACGAGGGGCTGGTTCTTCACCTTGGCGAACACGGCGCCCACGGCCAAGGCGCCGACGACGCCGACGATGGTGCTGACCGAGTTGAGCGAGTTGGCCTCGGCCATGCCCATGCCGCCGGCCTGCTGGTAGTAGGTGGGGGCCATGGCGCTGTAGCAGCTGAAGCAGAACGCGAAGCAGATGACCATGACCAGGCAGATGATGACATAGGGGCTCGTGAACGCCGCGGACAGCTTCACGTTGGCCGTGCCGCGCACCACGGCCATCTGCTCGTCCATCGGCACGGAGATGAGGAAGAACCCGAGCACGAGGGCGGCCACGGCGAAGATGAGCGCGAACCAGAAGCCGGCCTGCCAGCCGCCGAACGCGGCAGCCAGGATGGCGAACAGGTTGAGGATGATGATCTGGCCCACGGCGATCCACACGCTCCACACGGAGTTGGGCAGGCCGCGCTTAGCCGGGTCCTTGAACAGCACGCAGATGAGCGTGGGGGCACCAGTGGCGATGAGGCCGTTGCCAAAGCCCAGGATGAAGCGGCCGACGCTGAACACGGTGGCGTCAGGCGCGAAGATGCAGATGACGTCGCTCACAATGACGCACGCCATGGCCAGCATCACCATGGCCTTCGGGCCCACCTTGGACTGGATGGACGCCGTGAAGAAGGCGATGACCGTGCCGGCCACCGACGACCAAGACATGAACCAGCCGGCGGTGGACATATCGCACTGGAAGTGCTCGACCAGCATGAGCATGCAGGCGGGCACCACCATCAGCGAGATGGAGAAGGCCACGCCGCACAGGAACACGAAGATGAAGTTGCGCCAGGCGTAGCCGGTGCTTCTCTCGTTCATTGGTTGACTCCTTTTTCTGTGGCGCCAGGAGACTGTCCTCCGAGCGCCGTCTTTCGGGTGATGCGGGCCCGCGCGAGGCGGGCCTCCCGTTCGCCCCGATGCGATGCCGCTTCCAACCGAGGGCCAAGCGGCATCGCAGGAGAGGCGAAGCAGGCGGGTGGCGGGTCCCCCCTGATTCCGCGGGCCCCGCCACCAGGGGGCCAGGACGCGCTACACCGTCGGCGACACATCGCCGCCGATGCGCTCCTCCTCAACCTGGATGACGACCTTGGACCGGACGTTGGGGAACAGCAGCATACTCAACGCGCCCAGAACGCACAGCACGGCCGCACCCACGAAGATGACCTGGTAGTAGCCAAGCCCATCCGGGGCGCCCGACACCGCGATGGCGATGGGCGAGAGCACATAGGACGCCAGCAGGAACATGCCGAAGTTCTGGAACGTGGCCTGCACGCCGCCCACGACGCCGAGGTGCTCGGGCTTGACCGAGGGCAGCAGCGCTGGGAGCATCTTGGTGATGGGCATGAGGCTGGCCATGAACACGGGGCAGATGATGAACAGCGCCCAGGTAGCCGGGCCGTACGGCAGGAAGAACACCAGGCCAAAGCAGACGGCCGTGCCCAAGAAGCAGATGACGGCCGGCGCGCGCATGTTCTTGAACCGCGCCACGAACACCACCGGCAACGCCATGGAGGCAACGCACGCGATGACGGTGTTCACCGTGGACAGCGTGCCCGCCTCGGCGGCGAAGCTGGGATCGCCAGCCAGCGTGGTGACGGCCGGCACCATGTAGGACCCGTTGACGTTGGTCATGCCGAACACCAGCAGAGCGAACAGCGAGATGCCCCACACGTCCTTGTTGCGCAGCACCTCGCGCATGTACTCGCCGAGCGGCTCGCGCGACAGCTCGTTGTGCACGGGATGGTCACGGTACAGCACGATCCATGCCACAATGCCCACGACGATCAGGCCGGCGCTGAACAGCCACCCCTCCCCGACCGTGGCGATGTGGGACCCGTAGTAGAGCGCGAGCGCAGCGCCAGCCGACATGCCGGCCGTGTACACGCCCATGGCGAACGAGTTGGACGTCCCCGGGAACCAGAACCGCAGCAGCTTGGCGGAGTTGGCGTTGAGGGCGGCCAGGGCAAAGCCCATGACCATGGTGGACAGGAACAGGCCGAGGTAGCTGCCAGCCGTGAGGATGCGCCCGACGCTGCCCACGAGCGCGCAGGCGAACCCGATGAGCAGGATCTTGTTGAGGCCGACGCGGTCGGCCAGCGTGCCCGCCAGAATGGCGAACAAAAAGCCCGCCAGGTACGGGATCGACATGATCATGGAGAACGCCATGGGCTCGATCTGGTAGGTCTGCATGATGAGCACGGCGGCGCCACCGGGGAGGATGAAGGCGAACTGGATCGCCACGAGGATGACGGTCATACCTATGAGGATGCCCCATCTCCGCGGGAGAAGCTGCTCTTCCATAGAAGTGAACCCCCTACTAGAGAATTGACGCCGAGGGCCGGTTCACCCCGACAGTTGCGGGTCGGGCTGGTGGCTGACTCGGCACGGTAATTCTCCGCGGATTACTCCCCTGCCTTAGCGAAGTGCCTCCATTATACGGACGTGCCCCTGGCACCCTCCCCTAGAAGTAGTTCCATATTCTTCCGCCGCCCTTTGGAGAATGTCACGAACGAGGGCGCACGCTCAGCCCGGCGGCCACGCGCTCGGGTGCAAGCGCGACCGATTGGGCCTCCCTTGGGCGATTTGGGCAACTCGCAGCCAAAACCGCGAGTTCTCCGAGGCTGGGAGGGCTGGTTCGGGCGCTTTCGGCGTCCTCCGGGCCTCGAAAGTTCACCTGGCGCAACCGCGACCTGCGGTTTCGCTGCGAGGCTGGCCGGCAAAGCCGTCGGCCCGCCTCGGAGAACTCGCGGTTTTGGCTCGTTCGTGCCAGAAAATCGCGCGATTCCGAGGCAAGCCTCGCGCAGCCGACGCACGATCGCCGCAAA